>JAIVHB010000033.1:14546-15581 GCA_020201275.1 Rhodothermaceae bacterium
GGATCCGTTCTCACGGCCTCCTGTGATGCCGGCCGGGATACCGGAAGTACTGGTGGGGACCGGGCCGTGGTGAATGCACAAGCGGAGGATGATCTGCTGAGCAGGCCTCTGACAGATCTGAAAGCATCGCTTGAGGTCCCGTTCAGCGGTGATGCATCCATAGAAGTCGGCAGCCCGTACGTGGGCCTGGAGTTTCACCACAGTTCGCCGCTGCCCATGCGCGTGAGCTTCTACTATCCAGTGGCGAACAGCATCGACCTCAGCAGCGACTACTGGACCCGCGACCAGTGGAAATCGATGGTGATGGGTCTCAGAATCGGCGATGGCGCCCGGGAGTGGATCGGCATGGAGCCGTTCGAGACCGTTCAGACGCCCTACGAAGTCACCTTCAGCAAGGCCGATGACCAGAAATCGGTTGCCGTCAATTACCGGTTCTCGAAAGAGAGTCCGGCGTATGTGGTGCAGTACGAGATCAAAAACCTTGACACCGAAGCCAGGGAATTCGAACTCTATACCGATCTGCAGGCGAGCCTGAAAACCAGCCATACGTACAGCATCAAAGACAAGGCCCGCGGTGAATACAGGGATGAGGGCGCGGCCATGTACCTGCAGTTCGACGATGCCGAGACGCAGCATGTGCAGCTGTTTTCGGCCAATGCGGGGCTGATGCCCGTAGCCCAAAGCACGGCAAGCACGCTCGACAGCCTGCCGGTACCGCCTGACTGGTACACCGGCATCGCAGACCGATTCCCGGATCCCGATGCGGCTCCGGCGACGGGTACAACCCCGAACGAACAGCCGATGGGAAGTGAAGATCTGCATACCCCGGCCTTCAGAAACCTGTACAGGCAGACGCTCGCACCGGGCGAAACGATGACGGTGGTGCAGATCACCGGCTCGGCGGCGCAGGGTGAGGCCCCGGAGTTGGTGGAGAGGCTGGTGGCCAACCACCGGCAGGAGACGGATGCGTACGAAGAACACATCCTCAGTCAGATCAGGGATAAGCCCTTTGTAACCGGCGATCCCGTGCTCGAC
>JAIVHB010000165.1 GCA_020201275.1 Rhodothermaceae bacterium
AACCACACAACCCATTCGTGATACTCTCTTCCCCAAAAATTTGTACCTTTATCGCAAATAAATAAACAGACCATTTGATCATTATTAAGATGAAAGATATTGCAGACAAAACATTCAGAATTGTAATAATCGGCAGCGGTCCGGCCGGCCTGACCGCCGCTCTGTATGCCGCACGGGCCGATCTGAAGCCCCTGGTGCTGGAAGGTCCTGAACCCGGCGGACAGCTCACCACTACCACCGATGTGGAGAACTTCCCGGGTTATCCCGAGGGGGTGATGGGACCGAAAATGATGGAGGATTTCCGTGAGCAGGCCACCCGTTTCGGCGCCGACTGCCGGTACGGAATGGTCACATCCATCGAGTTCGACAAACGACCTTACAAACTGACTATCGACGAAGAGACTACGATTTTTGCAGAAGCTGTGATCGTGGCGACCGGCGCGGCGGCGAAGTGGCTGGGTCTGCCCAGTGAGCAGCGCATGCGCGGACGCGGTGTTACAGCCTGTGCCACTTGCGACGGTGCCTTTTTCCGCGAGCAGCACGTAATCGTAATCGGCGGCGGCGACTCCGCCATGGAGGAGTCCACCTTCCTCACCAAATTTGCCAGCAAAGTGACCATTGTACACCGGCGTGATGAATTCCGGGCGTCCAAAATCATGCAGGACCGCGCCTTGAATCATCCCAAAATCGAGGTGATCTGGGATTCGACTATCGAGGAGGTGCTCGGCGAACAGGTTGTACAGGGGGTTAAGCTCCGCAATGTGAAGACCGGTGAAATCACCACCCTTGAAGATGTAACCGGCGTTTTCCTTGCCATTGGTCATAAGCCGAACACCGACCTGTTCAAAGGGGTACTCGACATGGACGAAAGCGGTTATATCATTACCAAACCGCGGAGCACCTACACCAACATGGATGGCATCTTTGCCTGCGGCGACGCCCAGGACGCCATCTACCGCCAGGCGGTTACAGCTGCCGGCAGCGGGTGCATGGCCGCCCTGGATGCGGAACGCTGGCTTGAAAATCAGGTAGATCACGTTGAAACCGGAGGTTATCGATTATATCATCCGGGCGGCCGGCACATCCCCCTCCGGAGCGAATAAGCAACCCTGGCATTTTTGCGTGGTGCGCGATCCGGCTGTGAAGAAGAACATTCGCGAAGGGGCTGAAGCCGAAGAGAAGCAGAATTACAGCGCTCGCTTCAGCGATGAGATGCTGGGTGATATCGAACACCTCGGCACCAACCCGGTAAAGGAATTTCTGGAGACGGCCCCGGTGCTGATTGTTGTATTCAAAGAGAGCTACCGTGTAGAGGATGGATATAAACGGAAAAACTACTACGTGAACGAATCGGTGGGACTCGCCTCGGGACTTTTACTTGCAGCCATCCACAATGCGGGACTTGTAACCGTTACCCATACGCCGAGCCCGATGAAATTTCTCAATCAGATACTCGACCGGCCACAAAATGAGGTCCCAATTTTACTCATGCCTGTGGGATACCCGGCTCATGACGCTGTAGTGCCCGACATCGAACGCAAACCGCTGCACGAGATCATGACCCGGTACTGACCTACGAATCCGACCTGTACTGCATTTCCTGATTTCCGCATAGAAATTAGTGACCATGTCCGCATATCACAAACCAGTATAGCGGGGTATTTAGGGTTAATTACCGTGGTTTAATCACTTTTTAAGTAAATATACGGATGCATCGTCAGGTCAATTTTCCCTATCATCAGCGAAACTTGCGTATGGCTCTATCGTATTGACGTGCTTTCACTTAAAAATAAATCGGGAAAATATGAAACGTGTTCTGAAGGTAACTGGTGCAGTACTTGTTTTTCTTGTTCTGCTGATAACCCTGCTGCTGGCGTATGTTTATACCGCATCTACCAGCAGGATGAACTCCGACTATCACATCGAAGTGGCTACGTTAAATGTGCCCACAGACTCACTCAGCATTGCCAGGGGTAAATATCTGTTCACGACCCGGGGTTGTGTTGACTGCCACGGTGAAAACCTGGGTGGCAAAGTATTTGTCGAAGATCCCGGAATCGGTTTTTACTACGGCACTAACCTGACAACTGGTGTTCAGGGTATCGGAACAACCTACAGCAACGAGGATATCGACCGGGCGATCCGGCATGCCGTGAAAAAAAACGGCAAACCGGTTCGCATGATGCCCTCCATGGACTGGGCTCATTTTAGCGATTCCGACATCGCCGAGCTCATCGCCTATATCCGCTCCGCCCCCCCTGTCAATTCGGATTTTCCGCCCATTAAAGTCGGGCCACTCGGCCGCGCGCTGTTCCTGGCCGGTGAATTTCCGCTTCTCCATGCAGAGTTGATCGATCACACTATGGAGCGACCTCAAATGATTGTCGAAGAGGTTTCCATCGAGTACGGATCCTACATCACCGCCACCTGCATGGGCTGCCACGGGCATTCACTTACCGGCGGACCAATACCCGGTACACCGCCCGACTGGCCCCCGGCAGCCAACATCACGCCCGATCCGGTCAACGGCATTGGAACCTGGTCTGAGGAGGATTTTTTCAGGGCCATGCGTGAGGGCAAGCGTCCCGATGGTACGGATATCAGCCCCATTATGCCATGGATGTACACCCGCGAAATGAACGACACCGAAATCAGCGCCATCTGGACCTATCTCAGGTCACTTGATGTTGTGACCACCACCGAACTGATACTGAACTGACGGGATTTGGACATCCGGGCCGGCTTTTCCGGTTATATTCTGCCCGTTGTCAGCCCTATTTTACACGCAGGCCGGTGTGTTTCGCGATGAATGCCCAGCGGTCGGCGGCTTCCTCGATGATCATTGCCGTTGGCCGGCCCCCTCCGTGCCCGGCACGCGTTTCAATACGTATTAGAACGGGGTTACCACCGGCATGCTGTTCCTGCAGGGTCGCGGCAAACTTGTGGGAGTGTGCCGGTACCACGCGGTCGTCACGCTCGGCCGTTGTGATGAGCGTTGCCGGGTATTCGATTCCCATTTCCAGGTTATGCAGCGGTGAGTAGGCGTACAGGTATTCAAAATCTTCCGGATTGTCGCTTCGGCCGTAATCGCTTGCCCAGGCCCAGCCGATTGTAAACATGTGGTAACGTAGCATGTCGAGCACACCCACGGCCGGCATGGCAACTGCGAACAGGTCGGGGCGCTGCACCATGGCAGCAGCAACCAGCAGGCCCCCGTTTGATCCGCCGCCGATTGCCAGTTCCGACGATGAAGTGTACCCCTCATCGAGCAGGAATTCGGCCGCGGCGATGAAATCATCGAACACATTCTGCTTGTTCTCTTTGGTACCGGCCTGGTGCCACTCGCGACCATACTCACCGCCGCCTCTCAGGTTGGCAACGGCATAGATACCACCCATCTCCATCCAGATCAGGTTGCTTACACTGAAGCCGGGTGTCATGCTGACATTAAACCCGCCGTAACCGTACAGGTAGGTCGGGTTGTTACCGTTTTTCTCCAGCCCTTTTTTATAGGTGATGAACATCGGGACCATGGTACCGTCTTTGCTCTCGTAGAAAACCTGTTCCGTAACGTACTCCTCAGGATTGAAATCCACATCCGGTCTCCGGAATTCCTCGTATGTATGAGTCGTAAAATCGTAACGGAATATCGTTGTGGGGTAGGTGTAACTGGTAAAAGCAAAAAATGCCTCCGTATCATCTCTTTCGCCGCTGAACCCGCTTGCCGAGCCGATTCCGGGCAGTTCAACCTCCCTCTCAAGGTTTCCGTCCTTGGCGTAAATGCGCACTTCCGAACGGGCATCCACCAGATAAGAGGCCACAAACTGATTGTTCACAACCGAAATACCGGTAAGCACATGCTCCTGCTCCGGTATGACGGTCTTCCAGTTGTTCTTCGCCGGATTACGGAGATCGATCGAAATCACCCGGTTTTTCGGCGCATCCAGATCGGTCTGGAAGTAGAACACCGGCCCGTCGTTGGTTATGTAGCTGTATCTGGCCTCGAAGGTGTCGATCAATTTTACTACAGACCTGCCGGTACGCGATATATCCTGATAGTATAAACGGTTACGTGGTGCGCTGCTTTCCGATAACGAAATGATCAGATAATTTCCGTCGTGGCTTACAGAACCGCCAATCATCCAGTTTGGCTCGTCAGGGCGTTCGTAAATCAGGACATCTTCCGATTGATCGGTTCCCAGCCTGTGATAGTACAGTTTTACATTGGTATTCTCGGCTGTCAGCTCCTCGCCCGGGGCCGGTTCAGGGTACCGGCTGTAGTAGAATCCCTGCTCATCATGGGTCCAGGATCCGCTTGAAAATTTGATCCATTTCAGATGTGTATCGAGGTCTTCTCCCGTTTCGATCTCGCGTACAAAGAATTCACGCCAGTCGGACCCTCCGTCCGATTTGCCGTACATCAGATAGCGTGCATTTTTTGAAATGGCTACTGATGCCAGCGATACGGTACCATCTTCGGAGAAAATGTTCGGGTCGAGCAGAACCCTTGGCTCATCATCCAGGCTCTGCATCGTGTAGAGTACGCTCTGATTCTGCAGCCCGTCGTTGTAGCTGTAAAAATAGTGCCCGCCTCGCTTCGATGGCGTGCTGTAGCGGGGATAATCCCACAGGGTGGTGAGTCTCGATTCTATCCGGTCGCGGCCGGGCAGCGATTTCAGATAGGGGAAGGTGACATCGTTCTGAGCCCGTACCCAAGCTTTGGTATCCTCGGCATTCGGGTCTTCCAGCCAGCGGTAGGGATCGGCAACCTCGGTTCCGTGATAGTCATCCACTACGTCCAGTTTTTTGCTTTCGGGATATTCAAATGTTTCGGACGCGCAGGCCGTAAAAAATACAGCCATCATATATAGAAATGAGCGTTTCATTTTCATCAGTTTGGTGGTTCACTCAAGTCATCCATCCCGTTACACAGGATTTTGAAATATGGTGTCGTATCCTGACCGGTTGGTTATTTGTTCAGACTCGAAATTTAGCGCAAATAAAAGGTATGAGCAAAAACGGGTATGTATAAGGATGGACATAATCCCACAAGTACCGGAACGCGCGTTACCCGGGCGGCGCAGCATATCGAAAAGCAGGTAGACCCGCACTATTACCGGCCAGTGCCGCTTGCCCGGCACCTTAACCATGCCGGTGTTCTCCACCAGCGGCGGGGCTAGGGCTCGAGGAAGAGCAGTGAACTGTTGTCTTTGAGCCAGCGCTCGGCCTGCTTCCAGTCGGGGAAATGCCTGCCGACCTCCCTCCAGAACGCGGGGCTGTGATTGAAATGCACCATGTGGCACAGCTCGTGGATGAACAGGTAGTCCCAGATTTCGGGCGGACACTTGACAAGCCTCCAGTTGAACGACAGGTTGCCTTTAGTGCTGCAGGTACCCCATTTGGTCTTCTGGGAGCGGATGAAAACCCGCTGATAGGTAAAGCCGTGCTGTGCTGCAATATCATCGAGCCGGGCGGGGATTTCAGCAAGAGCTGCTTTGCGGTAGAACTGCATAAGCGCTGCATTAATATCTGATGTGCCCGGTTTCAGGTGACCGGGGTAGAACAGCGCCGCACCCGTTTCCTTCACCGATCGGATGCGGCCGGAATGGTCGGGGTACATGGGTATCCACACGCCCCTGAGCAGCAGTTCACCCTCGCTGAAACGGTTTTTTTCGTCTGTAGCACACCGTTTTTGCTGCATCCTCCCGATGCTTTTGTCCACCCAGGCCCGCTGGGATTTGAGGAATGTCTCCATCTGCCCCCGGCTGCACCAGTTCGGTGCCGACACAACCACCCTGTCAGCTTTGATCCGGATGCGGATATTCTTTTGCCGCTTCCTCTTTACGTATTCGACCGGTACCGGTGCCCCGTTATCAGTCACGAAAAGGTCCATGCTACAACTCCCTCAGCAGTTCGCGGGCGCGGCCCGCATAAAAACTGTGGTTCCTGCGGCTGTTGAGTTCACGCAGATAGCGTTTCCCCTCGTCCGTGTGACCCGACCGGAGATGGGCGCGCGCACTGTACCATGTGGCCATAGCACCGAAACGGCGCTCATTTGGATTACGGGCCAGCCTGGCGGAATAGGAGAGAGCCTTTTCCGACTTCTCCAGGGCGAGGTCGTTTTGCAGGTGCATATAGGCAATGCGGGCCCTTACGGCATTCATCTCCTCCTGAAGTGGCAGATCGGTACTGAAATCGGGATCTGACAGGGTAGAATCGATGAGGATTGCCGCTCTGTTCAGGTCGCCCACATTCACATAAGCCCTCATACGCAGGCGTCTGAAAAACCCGTTGGCCGGATACCGGTCAGTCAGGGTTTGCAGGTAGTGCAGGGCAAGGTCATACTGCTGTTCATAGTTCAGGTTGATGTGGCCCAGAAAATAGGTCGATTCGGGGATCACGAAGGCGCTGCTGTCGGCAGCCATGCGCAGGCGGTTTAGACCGTCTTCACGATCGCCGCCGGGCAACATCCATGCCAGCGGCTTCACAAGCGGGTATTCCTCGGCGAGGTAGGCAGCGAAATAGTTGTAGGTACCCATGCCGAACTGAAGGTCGGGCAGATCGGGCTCAAGTTGCTCGAGCCGGAATAGCACGTTCAGGCTTACGCGGGCATGACTCAGGCTCTGGTACCAGCTTTCACGGTTGGAGTAGAGCCGCGCCAGAAAACCATTGGCCAGGGCTTTTATCACAAGCGCATCCACATGGCGGCGGTCGCGGTTCAGCAGCCGGTCGCTCCTGAAATCGGCTTCCCGGAGCTTGTTGATGAACAGCTCGTCGGTGGATGTGTTCTCAAGATCGGGCAGGATGGTCCACCAAAGTTCCAGGGCTTCCCAGAACGGCCACACCGGGTGATCGGGATGCGCCTGTTTCCAGGGTGCCATCAGCCGGCGGGCACCTGTGAACTCGAGATTGTACACCATATCGACCGCAGATTGCGCAGCGGCAACAAAATCGGGATCACGGAGCAGGTACGGATCTGCCTGCCGGGTGGATGCAGCCGGAAGCGGCATATGGACATGTGTTATCGCGACCGGCGGGCCTGGTATCGTTGATGCAGGCAGGACAGGTTGTGCGTATAAGGCAGTTTGGGCCATCGCCAGAAACAAAAGGCTTGCAATTGGTGCTGCACAGATTTTATTCATCATGATGCCTGCGGTTAATTTCTCGCGGGTTTTTTTGCCTGCGTTTTCCTGAGATTATGCATTCGTTATGCCTGCTTATTTTCCCCACAGTTTTCCTGCGGTTATGTATTCGTAAAACTTGCGTTATGCATGCTCTTTTTTCCCTGCAGTTTCATTTAACTGGCATTGATTGATCAGTCCCGCCGTTACTGGTAAATCCCGGTCACTGGCCGGTGCGTCCGGTGCAGCCCGCGCGGATTCATCACCCGCAACTGATACATCACCCGTTGAAGGAGTCGAGCCAGCGGATGGTGTGGTCGAGTACTTCGGTGAATTTTTTCGGCAGGTTGTCGTCAAGGTAAGGATGCGTGCTGCCAAATGTGTGGTTGGCTCCATCGATGAAAATCCGGTCTTTTTCGCTGCTAGGGCAGTTTTCGTATAAAATCTGTGTGTGTTCAAAAGATACGGCATCATCGTCGGTTCCATGAATGAAACAGCAGGGCAGATTCAGATCTTCGTCGTACACCACCCGGTCTACCCGCATGGTCTGGCCGGTACGGCTGTTCAGGATTTCGGTATATCCTTTGGTCTTCCAGTCGTTGATCTGTGCTTCGCTCCATTGTTTGAGCACGTTGGAGACGGCCGCCCAGGTAACGACCATGGTGATCTGATCGAGTTCTGATGCGGCAACAACCGCTGTATGGCCACCCCGCGAATGCCCGATTACGGATACATTGTGGGGATCCATGGTTACCAGCGACGATTTGATGGTACTGTCTTTCAGGGCTTCGAGCACACTGGCCACATCCTCGAGATCCTGCGACAGCGTTTCGCGGGCAAACAGGTCGAGGCGGTCAAATTCACAGGGATTGTCTCCGGTGCCGTTCAGCGAAAAATTCATGGCCAGAACGGCATAACCGGTACTCGCCATTTCGATGCAGGCGTCGGGGAACGTGCCCCAGTCTTTGAAACCCTTGAACCCGTGCAGGAACAGTACTACCGGCAGTTCATACATGGCATGGGATGGGGTGTACAGATCGTAAGCAATGGGCAGGCCCTCCGATGAGGGAATGGTTCCCGAATCTTTCTTTACTGAATTGCTCTTCATTTTTTAAGCGATTTTTTATCCAAAAGCTTCACCAGTGTCCGGAGTTCGTTCACTTCCCGGTCTTTGAGGAAGCGCCAGCGGCCGCGTCTCATGCCTTTGAGTGAGAGTCCGCCGTAGATCGTCCGCTTGAGTGTAACGACTTCGGAGCCCACAGCTTGTATCATCCGCCGAACAAGATGGTTCCGGCCTTCGAACACCGAAAGTTTAATTCCGTTGGGATGGGTTTCCATCCGGCTTACATGGTACGCTTTAGCCGGGCCATCTTCAAGGTCGACGCCGGCCTTCATGCGGGCCATATCCTCATCGCTGAGGCGGCTGGTGGTAACGACCTCGTATATTTTACGCACATTGTAACTGGGATGCATCAGCCGGTTGGCCAGTTCGCCGTCGTTGGTGAGCAAAAGCAGGCCGGTGGTGTTCCGGTCGAGGCGGCCAACAGGGTAAACCCGCTTGCCGGTGGCATCCTCAATGAGGTCCATCACCGTACTGCGGTCGCGCTCGTCGCTGGTGGTGGTGATGGTGTCTTTGGGTTTGTAGAGCAGTATATAGACGTGTTCTTCGGGGCGGATCACATGGCCGTCGACCTCAACGCGCTCCGATGTTTTGATCTTCTGGCCCATTTCGGTCACTACTTTGCCGTTCACCTTCACGCGGCCCGATGTGATCAGGCTATCGGCCTCGCGCCGTGAACAGATACCGGCGTGCGCTATGTATTTATTGAGGCGTACGATGCCCTCCGCCTCAATTTCAAGCTGTTTCTGCCGTGTGGAGGCACTGGTTTGGGGGGGACTCTTCCTGCCTCTGTTGCCGGTTTGTTTCTTCAAAATGTACCGATATGTGTGATGTGCGAATCTTTCAGGTCGTGGCCGCGCCGTTACCGGCCGCGCTTCCGTTACCGGCGTTGGATACGAGTTCGGCTTTCAGCTCCAGGATCAGTTGCCGGTGCTGGGCCATGTCGTCGTCCTGCAGAATTTCCTCAATTTCGCGCGGTTTGGGCAGCTCGTCGATCGAGTTGATCCCGAAATGTTTCAGGAACGTGCTGTTTGTCTGGTAGAGCAGCGGCCTGCCGGGACTGTCATTGCGTCCGGCCACATCCACCAGCTCCTGCGACATTTTCCGGCTCGCGTTTTCATGCTGCAGGAACTGCAGCCAGGGGTGGAATTCACGCCGCGTGGCAAAGGTATAGCCGCCGCCGATCTGAATGACGGAGAAACAACGGCCAGTATCCTGGTATTCGCGGTTCAGCTCCGCAACGATCTCATCAACCTCGCCGGGAGTAAGTTCGAAACCGTCTTCTCTGGCCATAATCGTTTCGGCAATCTGCCCGGCACCCAGGGGTTCGGGGTGCGAGAAAATAAGCGATTCAACGATGGCTTTGGCCGATATTTCTGTGTGCATTTAGATGAAAAAGTATTCGGGTTTGTACAATATAACCGCATGAGCGGGAATCACAAAACCCGATAAACGATTGTGGAAAAGATGTTATTAACGCGGAACACATAAAAACTGATGCCCGGACGCCGGTCTGCCGTTCATGGGCATCAGGTTGGTCTTAATGGTCAGGTTGGCCATAACAGTCTCATTGGCCGGGGTAACCAGTAAACCGGTATCGGCTAACGCCCTACGCGGATGGTCTGTATGATGACCGGATCGACCGGATGGTCGCGCAGCCGCGGGTCGTCGGTGTGGGTTCCCGTAGTGGCGATGGCGTCGACCACCTCAAGACCCCGGGTAACACGTCCAAACGCGGTGTATTCGCCGTCGAGGTGGTTGCGCTCTTCATGCATGATGAAAAACTGTGAACCGGCCCCGTACGATTTGTCGCCCACCCTGGCCATGGAGAGAATACCCTTCTCGTGCACCGTATCATTAAATTCATGCGGGATGGCGGCTATGGGACCGCCCTGGCCGTTGTTGAACTTGTTGCCGTCGCGGCTGTTGGGATCGCCGCCCTGGATCATAAAACCGGGGATCACACGGTGGAACTGGGTGTTGTCATAAAACCCGCTCTCGGCCCGGGTGATGAAGTTGAAGCAGTGGATGGGGGCTTTATCGGTAAAAAACTCCAGGGTGATCTCCCCTTTGTTGGTCACGATGGTGGCGGTTATGCCGCGCAGGTTGCCGGAGAGAAAGTCGAGTTTTTCTTTTTCAGTTTTCATGGCATCTATATCATTGCGGAGGTCGGATACCTGGGAACGCAGTATCCTGTTTTGTTCGGAAAGGCGGTCCAGTTCACCCTTGTTGCAGGAGATGAACAGGAGGCCTGCGATCAGGATTACAACAATTCTCATTGTAGGTATTTTTTAGTTGTTGGTTTAAGGCGCATAATATACGGAAAAACGCCATATTCAATGTCAGGGACTCAAATCATCTATTGTTTTAAAAATGGTATTTCTTTGTCTCCCCTCACACCGCATCCACATTCACGGTGATCCGCACTTTCGATGCCCCTTTCGGTTTCTCCGACTCATAGGCCGCAAACGCCTGGTCGAGCAGGTGTTCGATGGAGGCCGCGCCGTGGGCCACGGGCATCTTCATGAGGCCTTCCCACCGGAACTCATTTTTTATGCGGTGGATGGCGGCAGGGGCCGGACCCAGAACGGGGATGCCGCCGGCCACACGAATCAGGGCCTGCACGAAGGCCTGGGCCACACGGCCCACCAGCTGGGCGTCGGCCGATTTGAAGGTGAACTGCACGAGCCGGGAATACGGTGGCCAGAGCAGGTTTTTGCGCTGCGATAGTTCCGCGGCGGCGAA
This sequence comes from Rhodothermaceae bacterium, assembly GCA_020201275.1. Taxonomy (GTDB): domain Bacteria; phylum Bacteroidota; class Rhodothermia; order Balneolales; family Cyclonatronaceae; genus RECM01. The sequence goes on from JAIVHB010000165.1 coordinate 10,987, forward strand.
CCCTTCGAAATCGTGGTTCCGGGCATAGACAATGGAGGGATGCTCCGGCTGCCAGGTCTGCAGGTAGACCACACCCGCCTTGGCTGCACGGCCCGGACGCCCCGATACCTGGCTGAGCAGCTGAAACATGCGCTCCGACGACCGGTACGAAGGGAAGGCCAGCTCTGTATCTGCGTTCACCACGCCCACCACCGTAACATTGGGGAAGTCGAGGCCCTTGGCCACGAGCTGGGTGCCGACCAGTATCTGGTGCTCGCCGCGGCCGAAACTGTTCAGGATGCGGGCATGAGAATCCTTGCCGCCCGTTGTGTCCTGGTCCATCCTCAGGATCGATGATCCCGGGAACAGGCCGTCGAGCTCTTCCTCGACCCGCTGCGTACCCGAACCCACCTGTTTTACGGAACCGGCATCGCAGCTCGAGCAGTTCTGCCCCAGGTTCCGGCTGAAACCGCAGTAGTGGCAGCGCACATGGTTCCGGTATTTATGGAAGGTGAGGGCCACCGAACAGGAGGGGCACTCCTCGATATGACCGCAGGTTTCGCATTGTACAAACCCGGCGTACCCGCGGCGGTTATAGAGCAGAATCACCTGTTCGTCACGGTCGAGGGCGTCGGCCATGGCCTGGTAGAGCGGCGCGGCCAGCGGACCGTGCATGCCCGACGACCGGTATTTCTTCAGATCGATGATGTTCACCGCCGGCATGCCGTGGCCGGAGTGGCGCTCGCGCAGTTTGAGCTGGGTGTTCTTGCCTTTTGAACTGTTGTACAGGCTTACCAGCGAGGGTGTGGCCGATCCGGTTACGATCACCGCGTCGCTGCGGAAGGCCCGCATGATGGCCACATCCCGGGCGTGATAGCGCGGGGCCGGGTCCTCCTGCTTGTAGGAACTGTCGTGCTCTTCGTCGATGATGATGAGGCCCGGGTTTTCGAGCGGGGCGAACACGGCCGACCGCGGACCGATGGCGATGCGTTTCTTCCCCTCACGGAGCTGTTTCCAGGCTTCGTACCGCTCGCGGTCGTTCAGGCGGCTGTGCAGCAGGGCGATGCTGTTGCCGAAGATGCGGTAGAACCGCCGGAGGGTCTGTGGCGTGAGGGCGATCTCGGGCACAAGCACCAGCCCGGTACGCCCGGCCTCGAGCACATGGCGCAGCGCGTGGATATAGACCTCCGTTTTGCCGCTGCCGGTAACGCCGTGCATCAGAAAATGGTGGTATTCACCGGCATCGAGGTATCCGCGGATGGCTTCGAAGGCCTCCTGCTGGCTGTTGTTCAGCAGGGCGATCTGCGAGGGATCGTATTCCAGGTCGGGGACCTCCTCGGGGGCGGGAACCTCGGCCTCCGTAAACCAACCCTCCTTCCAATGGCTTCGAGGGCCTGGAACCAGACGGGCTTTTTCCTGCCTTCGAGCACTTCCTCAGCCGACTGAAGCCGGATGTTAAAGTCATCCGGCCGGTCGAAAACCGTCACCATTTTGCGTTTTACGCGCAGTTCTGGTTCCTGCCACTGCTGCAAAATGCCCCGGCGCACCAGGCTTTTGATGATGCGCTCACCTGCGTCTCCCCACCGCTTCAGCGCTTCCTTATGGTGATACCGGCCCCGTGCCTGCACCTCACCGAGTATTTCCAGTTCCTCTTTCGAAAAGTTGTTTTCACCCTTCATGCCCTCCGGCGGTGCATCCCCGTCGTGCCCGGCCAATTTCAAATAAACCTCCGCCACGAAATTGAGCCCGGCCGGCAGCGACGCCTGCACCGCCTCACCGTGGCTGCAGTAGTAGAACTGCGAGATCCACCGGGTGAGGTCGATCAGATCAGGCGGCATCACCGGTTCACTGTCGAGGCTGCGGACGATTTCACGAACCTCAAACGCCGGTTTACGGTTGTGGCACTCCGTAACCATGCCGATGGCCATCTGGTCGCGCAGCGGTATCCACACCCGCATGCCCGGGGTAAGACTGTCGCGCAGACCCTCCGGAATGAGATAGGTAAAAACCTGCCTCACCGGGGTAGGAAGGGCGATGTCGGCATACATGTTTCGGGGCATGGGGGAGAGCTTTTTGCGTGGTTTACGGGTGCATCAAATATCACATATCCCGGAGAGGGGAACAAATCTAACATAAAGTACGGATGCTCGTTCCGGCCACCATACCCGCTTTGTTTTACTGTCCGAACCGGATACGATGTAATATCCCATCGTTTGATATCTTACATTTATGCTCAACATTATGTAACCTGTAGTCATTGGCCCGCATATATTTTTCACTATCAATCCCTGGCAGATATAACTCACTAACCCGGTTTTTTAAACATGAAAATACCCAGCCTGATCCTCCGGCAGCTCTACAATTACGGAAGTTTGAAGAACACCGAATACGGGGTTCAGTTCAGTCTGAAGAACCGCCTTTCCGAAGCCACCCTGGTCGGTATCTATGACATCACCCTGAACGGCAGCGAGATCCCGGCCGACAAGGTGACGCTGCGCTTCGGCAACGGGCTGGCCCTGCAGCCACGGCAGGTGTCGCCCGAGTCGCCGGTGAACCTGGGTCTCAGGGATGTGGTGCAGATCGATGTGCAGACCGATAACCTGCCCAGTGGTAAACACAAGGTGGGCATCACGTTTTTGTCGGAGAATTTCGGGAAGCTGGCCCTGAGCGTGGAAGACGCCCTGCACGACAACGGGGCAGACCGTGTAAAAATTCCGGTCGACAAGTCGGATGATTACAGCGATCAGGCAATCAAAAGCCGGCAGACATTCGTGGAGCAGTTTAGTGGCAAAAAACTACAACATTTGCCGAAATATTCATTTGATCCGGCCATTACACAAGGTAACGTGGAGGCGTTTACCGGCGTGGCACAGGTGCCGGTTGGCTTTGCCGGTCCGATACGGGTGAACGGTGAGCACGCAAAAGGGGATTTCCTGGTACCGCTGGCCACCACCGAGGGCACGCTGGTCGCCTCCTACAATCGGGGCATCAAGGTGGTGAACCTGTCGGGTGGCGTAACATGCACCGTGGTGGGCGACAGCATGCAGCGGGCGCCGGTATTCATCTTCGAAAACGCCCGGCAGGCACGCGATTTCGGCAAGTGGGTCGACGAAAACATGGATTCTATCCGCCGGGAGGCCGAAGCGACCTCAAATGTGGCCAAACTGCAGTATATCGACCACTTCCTCACAAACAAGTTCGTCTACCTGCGGTTCAATTACTTCACCGGGGATGCAGCCGGCCAGAACATGGTGGGCCGCGCCACCTTCGCCGCCTGCAGCTGGATCATGGACAGCTACAAGGGGATTTCACGCTTTTTCCTGGAGTCGAATTTCGCCACCGACAAAAAGGCCTCCCAGGTGAACATCATGCGCACGCGCGGCAAGCGGGTTACGGCGGAGGCGGTACTTAAGCGGGATGTTCTCATTCAGCACCTGCGTGCCGATCCGGAGGTGCTCGACTACCAGAACCGGGTGGCAACCGTCGGTGCGTTCATGTCGGGCGCGAACAACAACGGCGCCCACTCGCCGAACGCCATAACCGCCATGTTTATCGCCACCGGGCAGGATGTGGCCAACGTTTCAGAGTCGTCGGCGGGCATCCTCTATTCGGAGGTAACACCGGAGGGTGATCTGTACCTGTCGCTCACCATCCCCTCACTAATTGTGGCCACCTACGGGGGCGGCACTGGCCTGGCCACACAGCGCGAATGCCTCGAACTTATGGGTTGCTACGGCAAGGACAGGGTGAACAAATTCGCGGAGATCATCGCCGGAGTGGCACTCGCCGGCGAGCTGTCGCTTGGTGCCGCGATTTCGTCACTCGACTGGGTGTCGAGTCATGAAGAGTACGGGCGGAACAGGTAGGCTCATAAAAGCCAGCCCTCGCGATCGAGGCTACGGTACTGGATGGCTTCGGCAACGTGTTCGGCCCGGATTTCTTCGGAGGGCTCGAGATCGGCGATGGTCCGGGAAACTTTCAGGATGCGGTCGTATGCACGGGCCGACAGACCCAGAACGGTGATCGCCTTTTTGAGTATGGAATAGCCCGCTTCGTTAAGCCGGCACATTTTGCGCGCCATCCTGCCCGACATGTGCGCGTTGCAGTGGATGTTCATGCCCGTAAACCGGCGGTGCTGATGCTTGCGGGCCCCGATCACCCGCGCTCTCACCGACGCCGAGCCCTCACCCATCGACCGGCTGGTAAGCTCATCGAACCCCACCTTGTTCACCTCTACATGCAGGTCGATGCGATCGAGCAGCGGCCCGCTGATTTTCCCAAGATACCGCTGCATCTGGGTTCCCGTAATCCCGTTCATAAGATCGGGATTGTACCAGTCGCCCCCGGGTGAGGGGTTCATCGATGCCACCAGCATGATCTTGCTGGGATAGTTCACACTCAGCCGTGACCGCGATATGCTCACATGCCCGTCTTCAAGAGGCTGGCGCAGAACCTCAAGTGCGCTTCTCCTGAACTCGGGCAGCTCGTCAAGGAACAGCACCCCGTTGTGGGCCAGTGATATTTCACCCGGCATCGGTATGCTCCCGCCCCCCACCAGGGCCACATCCGATATGGTATGATGCGGTGCCCGGAACGGGCGTCTCGATATGAGCGCCCTCCCGGTAGACAACAACCCCGAAACGGAATGGATCTTAGTCGTTTCCAGGGCTTCCGGCAAGCTCAGCGGCGGCAGAATCGTGGGGATACGCCTCGCCAGCATGGTCTTCCCAGATCCCGGCGGTCCAACAAGCAGAATATTATGTCCGCCTGCTGCGGCCACCTCGAGCGCCCTTTTCACATTTTCCTGGCCCTTTACATCCGAAAAGTCGACCACATCGCCGGTCTGATCGCGCATGAAAATGGCGTTCAGGTCGATGCTTACGGGCGCCTTCACCTGCGGCATCCTGAACCACTGCACCGTATCGGCCAGCTTTTTGAACGCGAACACCTCCATGCCCTCCACCACAGCGGCCTCACCGGAATTGGTCTCTGGCACGATCACCCTTTTGAACCCCTTTTTCTTCGCTTCCACCACCACCGGCAGCACCCCCTTCACCGGCCTGATGTACCCGTCGAGGGCCAGTTCACCGAGGATGATGCTGTCGGCAAGCTGGTCGCCGGGAATCTGCCCACTCACGGCCAGCAGCCCGATGGCGATGGGCAGATCGAAGGCGCTCCCCTCCTTGGGCAGGTCGGCCGGGGCCAGGTTTATGGTGAGCTTACCCCGTGGCATCTCGACACCCGAGTTCACCATCGCGGCCTCAATCCGGTCTCTCGACTCCCTGATTGAACGGTCGGGAAGGCCCACCAGATAATAATTGGGGATGCCCGGCAGTTTATTAACTTCAACATCTATGATATGGGCATCAACCCCAAACGTGGATGCGCAGTAGACATGAGAAAGCATTGTATCTAATTCCTTGCGTTTACGTATATAGATGTAGTTCGCAGTCAATACTTACAAAACCCGTGCTGATCACAGCAGAATTATTAACACAGACATGCACAAACCCGGAGAACTTATCATGGCAACAGGCACCAACACCGTATTCGAAGAAATCCGATCCACCGGCGAAAAACTGATCGACGAAATACAGACGCTCATCAAAGAGGGCAGCATCCGCAGAATCGTTGTCAAAAACAAACGCGGAAAGGTGCTGCTCGATACCCCCCTGAATCTCGGTGCCGTCGGTGTTGGCGGACTCATCCTCCTGCACCCGGTCGTAACCACCATCGGCGCTGTCGTAATGTTCATGAACGATATCCAGGTTCTTGTGGAACGCACCGATAAAGACGACAATGAAATCGAAGTCGAGTCACACGTAATCGAGGTCGAAGACGACGATGATGAGAGCGCGCCCAGGAAAAAGAAAAGCAAAAAAAACACGTAGTATCAGAATTTGGGTTGGGGAAGTACATTTTTGTTAGTATGCTTCGAACAAATGAACATTTGAACAAGTGAACATTTGAACGGCGAAGTGATTCAGGAGGGGCAGCATGGGGGTCTTCCGAACGGGCTGAAACATGAACAGATCCGGGCCGGCCTGCAGATCAGCTATCCCGATTACGATACCGACAGCCGGTACTCGGTGAGTTATTACGGGCTCGATCTTGAAATTTTCCCACCCACAAAACGTATTTCCGGTTCCGCGCATCTCCGGCTGGTTGCCGGCGAATCGATTTCGGATGTCCGGATTGACCTGAATCCTGCCCTGGAGATCGATTCCATTCTAACTGGCAGTGGTACAAAGGCCGTTTTTGACCGCAGCACAGGGACTGCCCCCTGGGTGGTCGGAATAGCGCTGGACCGGGAATTTACTGACGGTGAGCTCATCGACCTGTACATCCACTACAATGGCAGCCCGGAAGAGTCGGGCTTCGGCAGTTTCACGTTTTCGAGCGCGGGGGGCCAGCCCGCCATCTGGAGCCTGAGCCAGCCCTATGGTGCACGCGACTGGTTTCCCGTGAAGCAGGATCCTGCCGATAAGGCCGATTCGGCCGATGTGATTATCACCGTTCCGGAGCCGCTGAAAGTGGGATCGAACGGCACCCTGCTGTCGGTGACCGGGCTCGAAGGCGACCGCAGCCGCTGGCACTGGAGTACCCGTTACCCCATCTCCTACTACCTGATTTCGGTGGCCATCGCCGATTACCAGGAGTTCACCCAGTGGTTCCGCTACGCTCCGGGCGATTCCATGCCGGTTGTCAACTATATATATCCCAACGCCGACATCGAAGCTGCACGGCAGCAGACGTCTGTAACCATCACCCTGCTGGAGGCTTTTTCTGAATTGTTCGGACTCTACCCGTTCATTGATGAAAAATACGGACATGCCCAGTTCGGCTGGAGGGGTGGCATGGAGCATCAGACCATGAGTTCGATGGTCAATTTCAACCGGGGGCTGATTGCCCACGAGCTGGCCCACCAGTGGTTCGGCAACACCATCACCTGCGAAAGCTGGCACCATATCTGGCTCAATGAAGGATTTGCCACCTTTCTGGAGGGCATCACAATTGAGGTGCTCGACGGTGACAATGCCTACCGGAACTGGCGGTCTGACCAGACCAACCTGATTACATCGGAACCCGGAGGCAGCCTGATCGTACCTGACGAATTTGTAGATCCCGGCGATGCATCGGCCAGTATCAGCCGCATTTTCAACTACCGCCTGAGTTATGTGAAGGGGGCCATGGTGCTGCATATGCTCCGGTATGAGCTTGGGGATGAGGCCTTTTTCGGGGCCATCCGTTCCTATTTGGACGGGCCGCTCCGTTTTGACTCGGCAACCACCAGTCATTTCATGGAGGCCCTCGAAAACCATCTCGGAACCGGCCTTCAGCCATTCTTCGATCAGTGGGTTTACGGCGAGGGGTATCCGGAGTGGATTATCAGGTATGCCATACAGCCGATTGGCGGCATGTACCGCACCTGGATGCGCTTTTCGCAGGAGCAGTCGCACCCGTCCGTTCCGTTCTTCGAACAGACCCTGCAAATCAGGCTCACCGGCGGTGACTCCGATACGCTGATCACAGTAAGGCCGGAATCCAACCACTACGAGTTTGAAATTGATCTCCCCTTCCGTCCCGGAATCCCCGAACCCGACCCGGGACGGAACCTGATTATTGGCCGTTCTGATGTGATTCAGGTGAATTACAATAGCCGGGAAGCCCTTTTGCCGGAAAGATCGCGGCTGAACAGCAACTATCCCAACCCGTTCAATCCCGAAACCATCATCCCGTTCGAGCTGGCAAGGTCCGGCGAGGTTCTGATTGATGTATTCGATGCTCAGGGCAGAAAAATCGCAACTCTTATAAACGGGAGCCTGCCCTCCGGCTACCACGAAACCCGCTGGAACGGATCCGGTGCCGCCAGCGGCATCTATCTGGTACAGCTACGTACGGATGATGCGCTGGATGTGATAAAAATTGTGCTTATTAAGTAACAAAACAACGTCATGCAGAGCGCAAGCCTGCGCACGTCCTGAGCGCAGTCCTGAGCGCAGCGGAGCGGAGTCGAAGGGCGAAGCTGTGTGAAGTCGAAGCACGTGGGGGCTTTTTTAAAAAGCCCCCGGAAGGCGCCTAAGGGCTATATGCACCCGCGCAGTGCTGCCGCACTGCACACATGGTTCGACTTCAGCCCTCGCCGTGCTAGGGCTTGCGCCCTTCGACATCGGCTTTCGCTTCACTCAGCCTGCGCTCAGGCCATGCTCACCATGACGGAGGAGAAATTGGAATGAAGCCGGGGCTGGAGTTGTTACACCTTACTGCCCAACAATGACGTGCTTCACAATTGGACGGCACGCATTACATCCAAATTGAATCTCGCAATTTTTCAGCGTATTTTTCAAAATTATAATTATCAATAATCTTAGGCTACATGAGCACTGTTAAAGAAAAACTATCTTACAAAGTAAAAGACATTTCACTGGCCGACTACGGCCGCAAGGAGATTCGTCTGGCCGAGGCTGAAATGCCCGGACTGATGGCCCTGCGCGAGGAATTCGGCTCGAAAAAGCCCCTCAAGGGAGCACGTATTTCCGGCTGCCTCCACATGACTATACAGACAGCTGTACTCATCGAAACCCTGGTCGAACTCGGGGCCGATGTACAGTGGAGTTCCTGCAACATCTACTCCACTCAGGATCACGCCGCGGCGGCAATCGCCAAAGCCGGCATACCGGTCTACGCTTGGAAAGGGATGACCGAAGAGGAGTACGAGTGGTGCATAGAGCAGACCGTTTTCTTCCCCGACGGCGAGCCCCTGAATATGATCCTTGACGATGGGGGCGACCTCACCAATGTGGTTCTCGACAACTATCCCGAGCTTACCGCGAACATCCGGGGGATCTCTGAGGAGACCACAACCGGGGTTCTCCGCTTGTACGAGCGTATGAAGAAAGGAACGCTCACCATTCCCGCCATCAACGTTAACGATTCGGTCACGAAATCTAAATTCGACAACAAATACGGCTGCAAGGAGTCCTGCGTGGATGCCATCCGCCGGGCAACCGACGTGATGATGGCCGGCAAGGTGGCTGTGGTTGCTGGCTATGGTGATGTGGGCAAAGGATCGGCCGCATCCCTCCGCGGTGCCGGCGCACGTGTTATCGTAACCGAGATCGATCCCATCTGCGCGCTTCAGGCTGCCATGGACGGCTATGAAGTGAAAAAAATGATCGATGCCGTTCAGGAAGCCGACATTGTGGTAACCGCTACCGGTAACAAGGATATCCTTACATCACGCCACTTCCAGGTGATGAAAGATAAAGCCATTGTGGGCAACATCGGCCACTTCGACAATGAGATTGATGTGCGCTGGCTTAAGGCCAATGCTACCGAAGACAACATCAAGCCCCAGGTTGACCTCTATAAATTCGTAGACGGGCGTGAGATCATTCTGCTCTCGCAGGGCAGGCTTATGAACCTTGGCAACGCCACCGGCCATCCCAGCTTTGTGATGAGCAACAGCTTCACTAATCAGACCCTGGCGCAGATGGCGCTCTGGAATGATGAATTTGAAGTTGGTGTACACGTTCTGCCGAAGCATCTGGATGAAAAAGTGGCCCGGCTCCACCTGCATAAAATCGGCGTTGAACTCGACGAACTCAGTAACGAGCAGGCAGACTATATCGGGGTACCGAAAGAAGGTCCTTTCAAATCGGACATGTACCGGTACTGATCACCGTTAAAAGCCGGCACATTTGTGCCGGCTTTTTTTTCTTTTAAAAAACAGAAAGGCTTTAAGGCAACTTCCCCTTACCGGATTTAAGCCCGCATTGCAGTCTGAAACCCGTGTTGCCCAAAACCTTCCTGATAACCGTTCTCCATATTCCCATACTTACTATCGCATACGTATTTGTTCTACTATCATGTTTACCCAATCCCCCGGGAGAACGGTTTTAAGTGTGAACTTTCAGATTTTCGTGAATCTCTTACCCTTTTAATCGATTAACCGGGCCAAAGCAGCTCATTAAAATTTATTTATATTTCTGATTCTACCTCAGCCGGTTGCCCGTTTTCAGTATCAAATTTAGCTTGCCAGGCTGTCATCCTTATTAAAATCAGACAGTAAGAGTTTGCATAGTGAAGATTACATTTGACTGATTCAACCAATAAGAACCACCCCCGGAACGAGTCCTACCATGGTGTTGATGAACTCTTGCCCGAGATGTACGATATTCTCCGGAGCAAGGCGCATCTGCACCGTATGAAACTCGGCGGCGAGATTACATTAAACACCACCGAGGTTGTGCACGAAGCCTATGAGAAGCTGGTAAATGGCAAAGACAAACCATTTTGGAATGACCGTGCCCACTTTCTCCGGATTGCCGCCCGTACCATGCGGTTCATTTTGATCGACTATATCAGAACCCGCGACCGGGACAAGCGGGGTGGTAAACTCAAAGATCTTACGCTGAACGAGACCTCGGGCCAGCATCTTGTTGCGGGCAATGAATCGCTGTTCAGCCTTCACGAAGCACTGGGTAAACTGGAAGCCATCAGTCCGCGGCATGTGGCTGTTGTGGAGTGCCGGTTTTTTGCAGGTTATTCCATCGAGGAAACATCGGAGGCACTGAATATTTCGCCCGCTACGGTAAAACGCGACTGGACCCTGGCCCGGACGTGGCTGTATAAAAATTTGTGATTGTGGAGTTGCACACTCCAATACGTATTATGCGGGAGCAGGTATGAACCCAAAACAGTGGGAACAATTCGAAGCACTGTACATCGAACTGCATCAGCAGCCCGAAGCGCAGCGGCAGAGTTACATCGTTCAATTAAAAATTGATGATGAGGTCAAAGACCTGCTGATGGCAAGTCTGGAGGATACAGACAAATCGGAACAGTTTTTTGACTCTCTTCGGGGAGTGGCCGATGATATTCTCAATGAGAAGGCCCTTGAATTTGAACGTCCACCCGAAAAAATCGGCGCTTACAAGATCGCCCATAAAATCGGGCGGGGCGGTTTCAGTTCCGTCTATCTGGCAACGCGCGACAACGATTTCAGCGTAAAAATACTGCACCGCGGCCTCGAGGGCAGTTCCGCCCTGAATCGGTTTTATTCGGAACGCAGCATTCTCGCTTCACTGAATCATCCCAATATTGCCACACTGTACGATGGAGGGGTAACCGACGACGGTCGCCCCTATCTTTTCATGGAGTATATCGACGGGGTGCATATTGACCAGTACTGTGCAGCCAACAACCTGCACCTGGAACAGCGGCTGCATTTATTCCTCCTCATTTGCGAAACCATCAGCTATGCCCACCGCAACCTGGTTATTCATCGCGATATCAAGCCGTCGAACATTCTGGTCGACAATAACGGCCGCGTTAAGCTGCTCGATTTTGGTATTGCCAAGCTATTGGATAACAATGATATAGAAGCCGACCTCCACGAAACCCGGCTCGGTACCAGGGTTATGACCCCGATGTTTTCCAGCCCGGAACAGATAAGATCGGGGTCGATTACCACCGCAAGCGATGTGTACCAGCTCGGGTTGCTGCTCTACCGGATGCTCACCGGAGGATTTCCCTACAACCGGAATACCACAAACCGGTACGATCTGGAGCAATCCATTCTGAATGATGATCCTGTACTGCCCACATCGCAGCCGGAATCTGAAGGCTTTATCGGGTCACGGTTGTTACGTGGTGACCTTGAACACATCATTATGATGGCCCTCGAAAAAGATCCATCAAGGCGATACGGATCTGTTTCTGAACTGGCCGATGACGTTAAGCGGCACCTTGACGGTCATCCGGTCAAAGCAGTAAAACCGTCGCTGGGTTACAGGAGCAACCGTTTTATCAGGCGTCATAAGACCTGGGCCATACCCACGCTGGCACTGATCGTGCTGTTGCTGGGCAGCTCTATCGGCCTGTTGTACCAGTCGCACATCATTAAACAGGAGCGTGATATTGCCCTGGCACTTGAACGCCTGTCGAGCGAAGAGGCAGCCAAGGCGGAAGAACTGTCAGAATATCTGATTGAATTGTTCCGGGTTAACGATCCGACCCGGGGCGACGCACAGGATTTAACCGCCCGAGAATTGCTTGACAGGGGAGCCGGATCGCTGAGTAATCGTTTCCCGGATGAACCGGAAATCCAGGCCCTGTTTGGCGAAACCCTTGGTCGGATTTATATGAATATCGGGCTGTTCGATCAGAGCCGTGAGCTGCTTGAGAATGCGAATGAAATAAGAAAAGAACTGGACGATCAGGTTGCACTGGCCAGATCGCATAATTACCTGGGCAGCATGTACAATATGAGCAGAAACTACCTGCTGGCATCTGAAAACTTTAAAAACGGCCTCAATCTCCTGGATACCAATGAGTCGGTTGATGAAGAACTTTATATAAACCTGCTCGCCGGGTATGCCTCCTCGCTTCGTGAAGGCGGAAGTCCTGATTCGGCTGCCATATTCATGGACAGGGCCTATTCTTTGGGAAATAATGTGTATGAAGCGTCAGACCGGCGCATGCTCAGGCTCAAGGCCGAGTATGCTTTCATTCTGAGGGGATTGGATCGCCTTGATGAGGCTGAAGAAATCTACCGGGAGGTGTTATTGGCTATCACCGTTCCTGAAGTAACTGATTCACTTACTGCAGCCTCAATCATGAATAACCTGGCGTACCTGCTCAGGTTGCGGGAGCGCTATGACGAAGCCGCCGATTTATACAGGGTATCCCTCGCTCTTCATGAAGGTATTTATGGTAACAACCATCCTCAGACCATCATGATAAACAACAACCTGGCAAATGCATACAATGTTACCGGGGCATACGACACCGCCGACAGCCTGTTCCTGGAATCACTCAGCCGATTCCATGTTAGTGGTGGCACATAACATCTATGTAATCGCCCTTGGAGAAGACCATGAATGGACGACAGGTTTACTGATTGAGCGCGCACGTACACTTGCCGAAATGAAGCGTACTTCGGATATAAAACCCCTGCTAACCCGGGTAATCCGGTTAACTGAAGCCCGTTATGGCACCGATCATGATAACATCCGCAATGCCGGTGAAATTATGGCTGAGTTCAATGTTGAATGAACGAATATTCATTATAAGATTGTCATTTTATAATGATGATAGCGAAATGTGAACGTGCTTAACGGCAGCTGGAATATGATCCTAATGCTATACAAAGTGGAGTTTTAAACAGGCGGATTATTACACGACCAGACATCTCACATGGTAATATCTGCTGGGTGATCAACGCGTGACATCAGGAACTGAAAATTACGGTTCTTCGGCCGGTTACAATTATCCGCCGCTCTAGGTGGGCCTGTACCGCCCTCGAGAGAACGATCCTTTCAATATCCCGCCCGATCTGTTTGAGCTGATCTGACGTGCACTCATGATTCACCCTCTCCACATCCTGTTCGATGATGGGTCCCTCATCCAGGTCTTCGGTGGCGTAGTGCGCGGTGGCACCGATCATCTTCACACCCCGCTCGTAGGCCCGGCCATAGGGATTGCCACCCTGAAAAGCCGGCAGAAACGCATGGTGAATGTTGATTACCCGCCCTTCGTAATCTTTTACAAACCCGGGTGAAAGGATCTGCATATACCGTGCCAGCACCACCAGGTCTATATGATGCTGTTTCAACAGTGCCCTGACCTGTTCTTCCTGTTCCGCCTTGGTTCCGTTGTTCACCGGCAGATAGTGGAAGGGCACACGGAACTGACCCGCCACCTCTTCAAGCTGAGGATGGTTGCTGATGATGAGCGGGATATCGCAGTCGAGCTCTCCCTCCTTCCATCTCAGCAGCAGGTCGTACAGGCAGTGAGATGTTTTTGAAACGAATACCGCCATCCGCTGCGTCCTGTCGGAATAGTGAACCGACCAGGTGAGGTCAAATGGTTTGCCGAAAGCATCAAAATCGTCCTCCAGCCTGCGCCGGGTTGTGGGGATGTCGTTCATGGCAAGCTTCATCCGCATGAAGTACTTCCCCGTCTCCAGATCGCTGTACTGCTGGCAACTCAGGATATTGAAGCCCTTTTCATAGAAAAAGGTGCTTATGGAAGATACAAGACCTTTGCGGTCGGCACATTGTATCAGAAAAATAATCGAAGGCTGGGACATCCGGGTATACTGTGACTTATTCCGGGATGAGCCTTACGATGCCTGTTCCTTCAACACCGAGATAGAGATAGCCGTCCGCACCCATTTTCACCTCGCGCACACGTCCGATCTGCTCGAGTATACGCTCGGAATGAACAGCCTCATTGCCATCAAGAACAACCCTGTGCAGGTGCTGATGAGCAAGCGCACCAACCATTATGTTGCCTTTCCATTCCGGGTACCTGTCGCCGGTTACAAAAGCCATGCCGGAGGGGGCTATCGAAGGGGTCCAGTAATGCACCGGCTGTTCCATGCCTGCACGAACAGAATCTTCGGTTATGATGGTCCCGTTATAGTTAATACCATACGTGATTTCAGGCCAACCGTAATTGTTACCCGCACGCATTACGTTGAGCTCGTCGCCACCGCGTGGGCCGTGTTCGTGGGTCCATATTTCATCAGTATCGGGGTGCACATCCATGCCCTGGGCATTTCTGTTGCCATAGGTGAATATCTCGGGGCGCGCATTCGGTACGTTCACAAATGGATTGTCGGCCGGTATCTGACCGTCGTCGTGAAGGCGGAATATTTTTCCTGAGTGGTTGGTGAGATCCTGTGCGTTTTCCATTTCGCCGCGGTCGCCTATAGAAAAGTACATGTAACGGTTGGAATCAAAGCGGATCCTCGATCCGAAGTGAACCCGTCCGGTTGTGAGCGGCTCGCCCCTGAACAGGACCTCCTGATCAGTTAATGTATTGCCGTCGAGCCGGGCGCGCATGATTGCTGTGTGGCCACCGCCCTCACCCGGGTAGGAGTAGGAGAGATAGATCCAGCCGTTTTCTTCAAAGTCGGGGTGCAATTCCACATCAAGAAGACCACCCTGCCCACGGGCATATACCTCGGGAACTCCTCCGATGGCTGCGGGCTCTACCGAGCCCTCCCTGAGTATGTAAAGTTCTCCGGACCTTTGTGTTACCAGCATCGAACCATCAGGTAAAAATGCAAGTCCCCAGGGTACCTCAATTCCTTCCAGAACCGTTTCCACCCTGAATGCCTGAACTTCCGACCGGATCACATCCTCGTCCATAACCAGGGGTGCATCACTTTTCTCGCCGGCGCATGCCGTTCCGGAGGTTGCCATAATTGCCAGTGTTAACAGAATAATCAGTTTTTTCATACTAAAAAGAGCTTTTGCTTAATTTGACTTTGTTTAATGGGACCGAAAAACAGATTTCAGGTTACCATTCCGGTTAAGTTCATAATCTATGGCTTTTGTGGAAGTAATACCGAAGTATTACCGGTTATTTACAAGTTTTTGAAATCAGTGAACTGAGGCCAGCGGTCTTAATAAGGTGTTTTACGGTTACAGGCAGTGCAGATTAGCCCGTTTAGGTATTGAAAACAATGACCGGACAGGCTGCATTTCGGATAATACTCTCCACCCGGGGTCCAAGATAGAGCCTGTCGGATCCCGGACGGATGTTGGTACCGACAATAATAAGATCAATTTTTCTGCTGTCTGCAATTTCGATGATGGTTTCTTCCGGACTATCCCCTTTTTTTACCAGTCCTTCCGTTTTAACACCGAACGCCTCACCAAGCTTTTGCAATTCACGGACGGCCTCCGTGGCAAAATTGAAGATATTTTCAACCTGCTGTTCGCGTATATAACCCGTCAAATTAGAATCTGTCGGTGCCACAATCAATGCAAGCACCTCTTTCTCAGGATCCGTTTCTGCCATGATGAAGGCCAAATCCGCCGCATTTTTCGCAGCCTGGCTACCGTTTGTTGGCACCATAATGCGTTTGGGCGCCCAGTCGCTGCTGATATTTTCCGATTTGACGATCATGGTGGGGCAGGGAACCATACGAACAAGGTAATCGATGATGGAACTGAATAAATGCTTGCTGTCGGGTGCATTCTCAGTTCCACCGATTACAAGAAGGTCATAATCCTTTTTGGATTCATCCAGAATTGCCTCACCAGGTTCATCACTTTTCACCACTTTTGTGGTGATTTCCATTTGTGTAAAGAATTTTGACAATTCCGTGAGATAGTCATCACATTCCGATTTGTTATTCTCTCCCGATACCGTCATAAGTGTTACAGACAGATGACGGTCCTGACCGAGCATTTCCAGAATCGCGGCCTCAATAGATTGCAGTGCGGTGTTGTCGGGTAGCTCCTTCCTTACCCTCACCGGAAGCAAAATTCTGTGGATATCGGCCACCAGGCTGTGCGATTCGAGTTCCTCCTTTTTGAGCCGCTGCTTCTCTTCATCACCAATCGTAACTCTTTTCAGCACCCATCGAAGGGCTAACGGTGCCATAAGTGATGTAGAAATGGCCATCACCACAATGATGGAAAACATGTCCTGTGAAAGGATGCCAAGCCGGAGACCTATGGTTGCTATGATGATTTCCAT
Organism: Rhodothermaceae bacterium; assembly: GCA_020201275.1. Taxonomy (GTDB): domain Bacteria; phylum Bacteroidota; class Rhodothermia; order Balneolales; family Cyclonatronaceae; genus RECM01. Next base: position 27,466 of record JAIVHB010000165.1, read on the forward strand.
GGCACCACGCGCATTAAGGCCGGCACCGAAGCTGAGGGCGGTCCAGTGATCTTTGCCGCCGATTAGCCTGGCCCCGGCATAGGTACCCACTACTTTACCTATAGTGGCAATAGCGCACCCCACAAAAACGTAAGCACGATTACCAGGGTAAGAAGACGGTCGCGGCTGCGCACCTCATCCTGCACATAAACAAGCAGTTTTCCGACTATCCAGCGGCCAATGGTAAAACTGAATACCAAAAATGCCAGAACACTGCCCACTATCTGCAACACACTTCCCGCAGACACTGCATTGCCGGCAGCCAGACCTGCCACTATCGAGAGCAGTATCCACCCCGTCGTATCATCACTCATCCCGGCGGCAAGTATGGTCTGACCGATATCGCGCCGCATCAGGTTCATGTCCATCAATACCTTCGCAATAACCGGGATGGCCGATATCGACATGGCTGTTGCCACAAAAAGGGAAAAAATCAGGCGTTCGTCCGCATCGGCCAGCAGGAATTCAGGCAGGTACTGACCGAGCATGAAACCGGTCGCAAATGTAACAGTAATGCCACCGAAAGAAACCCCGATGGCCGTTTTGGCGTGCCTTTTGATGAGTTTTATATCTGTTTCCAGCCCTGTTAACAGCAGCAGGAACATGGCACCCAGCAGGCTGATCACTTCCAGCAGGTAGCCCTGTGTATCATTCTGGGGAATCACCCATTCGCCGACTACGGGAACCAGGGTACTGAGCAGGGACGGGCCCAGGATGATCCCGGCGAGAATTTCACCCACAACGGATGGCTGGCCAAATCGCTGCGCAATTTCGCCAAGCACACGTGCGGCCATAAGCAGCACGGCTATCTGGAAAACGAGCATCAGCACATCGTGGTGCGGAGCAGAAGAAAAAACATCCATAGGGTGAATAAATGGTCAATCGGGAAAGCGTGAACATAACAAACTATGCGTTAATATCGGAACGTGTTGCAAAAAAAACACGGAGGTATGGTCAATCAGTGGTTCCGGATTGGCAGTCGATTGTCGTTATTGGCTTTTTATAATATTTGTATCAGAACAAATTAAAGGCCGGTTTGTATTGTTTATATTAAACTATCTTCGAATTTGAATTAAAAACGGGCGCAGCATGACTTCCTCTCCCGATGAACAATATCTGACGCGATTACTCAACTCACTGAGTGAGGATGACAGTGATTCTGTAAATGAGGTTTTGCCTGTTGTATACGATGAATTGCGCCGGATGGCGCACCGGGAACTCCGCAGAGAGCGAAGCGGTCACACATTAAACACCACGGCACTTGTTCACGAAGCTTATCTTAAACTGGTACAAAGCCCCCCTAAGGGTGAGTGGGAGGGGCGAAAGCATTTTTTCGTGATCGCAGCAAGGGCAATGCGGCAGGTTCTGGTAAATTATGCCAGATCAAGAAATACTCTGAAACGTGGAAGCGGCGGGGAATCCGTACCTCTTGAAGAGGAATTCTATCTCAACCGGGAAAAAGCCGTGGAACTAATTGAACTGGATGAAGCACTGCAGCGGCTTGAAAAAATGGATAAGCGCCTCAGTGATGTTGTGGAATGCCGGTATTTTGGGGGATATGGAGTTGAAGAGACAGCCGATTTACTGGGTGTATCACCAGCAACAGTTAAACGCGACTGGACGAGTGCGAGAGCCTGGCTCTTTGGCCAGATGGGTAAGTAATTGGCTACAATGCCGATACTCGCTGTTCAATGAGGTTCAACAAGCTGCGGGTATGATTGTTCGATGAATCAATCTGCGAATTGCTATTCAACAATTCCCGGGATATTTCGAAATGAGAACGAGCCATTTCGCGCTTATTAAAATTAATCCGATCAGGATGGTAGGCCAGGTCGCCCAGGTGGATATGACTGACAGCCAGCGATTGCCTTGCCTGAAGATTTTTCGGATCTGTTTCAGCCAGCCATTTGAATATTTCGAATGATTTCTGATAATGATCCAGTGCCGAATCCAAATTACCCGCCTGTCTGTACATAAGCCCCATTTTTTCATAGGCAACAGCCTGGTCTCTTATGGCATCGGTATTTGCCGGATTCATTTCGGCATACCGTATTCTGAGCTCCATCGACTCCCTGAAACTAACAAGCGCACTATCAAACTCCCGGCGTGATTCATGCATAGTACCGATACGCTCAAATATAAGCCCAAGCGGACGAATCACCTGTACATTTTGCGGATTTGATGCACTTACCGCAAGTAATATTTCTTTGGATTCCATATACACATCAAGTGCCTCATCCGCTTTACCCCGGTTTTGATAATTGGGATTGCCGAGCAGATCGCCCAATTTGATCAGAGATATGGCACAGGCAATCTGACGGTCGGGTTGCCCGGGAAACCGTTCAGACAATCGCCTGTAGACCTGTACAGAATGCCTTTGCGTTGCCTCAGCCTGTTCAAGCTGGCCAAGTGAACCCTGAACATCACCCATTTTTTCGTAGATATTCGCATAAATCTGCAATGCATTCACATAATCCGGATCCGTTCTCAATACCTCTTCAATCAGATCCAGACCTTTTTTATAACTGAAAAGCGCGTCGTTTTGCCTTCCAAGATTTGCATTTGTCGGGTTGCCCTGCACATCCCCAATCCGCTGCCATGCTGCAGCCAGTTCAATACTGAGTTCTATATTGGATGCATCCTGAACCGATAACTGTCCCAAATAGTCAAGCGCCCGGTCCACTACAACTTCGCGGGCTGCTGTCGACCCCGGCAGATCAGCTATAGAGTCATGAAATTCAAATAGTATAGATCCGGCCAGTTTGCGAATATCCTCGAAACGCTGCTCGGCAATTTGCCGCTGTTCATCAGCAATACCGGCCTGGCGCAGTGCTATAGCTGTGGATGCCATCAATACGAAAAATAATGCTAATGCAAAGCCTACACCGGTTTTATTCCTGCGGATGAACTTGCCGGCGCGATATCCAAAACTTTCAGCGCGGGCACTAACCGGCTTGTTGCTCCGATAGTTGGTGATATCCTGCTTAAGTTGCTCAACGGACGAATATCTTCTCTCCGGCACCTTTCTGAGGGCTTTAAGAATGATATTATCGAGGTCGCCCTTCAATGTTTTAGCAAGATTTCTGGCCTGTTGGGGAGTAACTTCTTGTGAATTCTGGTTCTGTGTCGCGGTTTTATGGGATCTTTGAATAAGTGTGCTGGGTTTTAGAGGCTCCAAACCCGCCACAATCCGGCCCACCTCTATCGGACTCTTTTTACTTACATCGTAGGGCAGTAAACCTGTGAGCATTTCGCATAATAATAATCCCAACGTATATACATCGGATGCCGTTGTAATCGGATCAAGGTTAACCTGTTCCGGGCTGGCATATTCTGGTGTCATCAGATATAAACCCGTATGGGTTTTTGGAATATCATGCCCGTTGTCCTGTTCCAGCAGCTTGGCAATTCCAAAATCAAGTAATTTGACGGTGCCATGTCTGTCGACCAGAATATTTGATGGCTTCAGGTCGCGGTGAACAATAAGGTGCTGGTGTGCGTACTGAACCGCATCGCAAATCTGCAGAAACAGATCCAGTTTCTCACTTATGGTCAGGGTTTCATTACTGCACCATGTATCGACCGGAACACCATCGATGAACTCCATGATAAAAAATGGACGGCCGTCGTCGTTGATACCGGCATCCAGCAATTTGCAGATGTTTTTATGATCGAGTCGCGCCAGGATATTTTGCTCCGCCTTGAGCCTTGCCACCATATCCTGCCCTGGAATAAGGCCATGCAGAAATTTAATGGCAACTTTTCTGCTGAAGCTGCCATCTGAGCGTTCTGCCAGGTAAACTGAACTCATGCCACCCCGGCCGATTTCTTCCAGCACCTTCCATGGGCCTATTAACTCGCCTTTCTGAACAATGATATTATCAAGTGCGGTTCCTGTGAGAAATGTACCTGAAGCGTAATGGGAATTAAGCATCCTGCTCAGTTCTTCCACCAGATCAGGATGTTCTTTCTCCACCGAACCCATAAACTGCTCCCGCTCATCAACGGGCAGTTCAAGTGCCTGATGAAAGAGACCGGCTACCATCGTCCACTTTTCAGCTTCCATTTACATCATCGGTTTAATAACTGTGCAATATTATACATACAATACCTATGCACGTTTTTAAGTAAATAAGGCTCAGAATGAATCAGTATTCATGAGATTAGGCACCGGACACTGGTTAACCTTCAAATCTTTATAACAGCCCTCAATCCGGGAAATTCGTGTCACCTGTTACCATTGGACCATTCCGGCATATAAAAACCATATGGACAACAATCACAAATGCTCAACCCCTGAGCCTGATCATTTCAAATCCGGATACTTCACACTGACGGAAGAGCACATCCGGACTGAGCTTCCCGATATGTTAATTTCATACCGGACTGGTTTCAGTCCATTTAAAATCCGGATTACCGAATTTTTTCAATACCCGGTAGTGAGAGGCCACAGCCTCGCGAAATGTTCTATGCTGATTGTAGGGGATACCGAATTCCAGGGCCGTTTTTTCAACGATCGGGCTGAGCGCCGGATAGTGAATGCTGCATACTTTCGGAAAGAGATGGTGCTCGATCTGAAAATTGAGACCACCCACATACCAGCACAAGGCCTTGTTATCGCGGGCGAAATTGTTGGTCGTCATCATCTCGTGGATCGCCCAATGCTCATCGATCATGTTTGTTTCGTCGGGTACCGGATGGTCCGTTGACTCCACAACATGGGCAAGCTGGAAGATAATACCCAGAATGAGTCCCGCAGTGATATGCAGCGTTACGAAACCGATGAGCAGCTGCACCCAGGTGATATCGAGAAGCAGTAGCGGCAGCACGAGCATATAGCCATAGTAGATCAGTTTTGTGACTATCAGGATGATCCACTCGCTGACGGGGTGCTGTTTGTTGTCATAGGGGCCGATATTGGGTTTCAGAAAATTCTGATAATCCTTTATGAAAACCCAGAAGAAAGTGGCCAGGCTGTAGGCGAAAAAAGCGAGGATGTGCTGCACACGGTGTATCAACTTAAATTCCGAATGGGGCGAAAGGCGGATGAATGCTGCTACTTCCAGATCCTCATCATGTCCGTGAATGTTGGTAAATGTGTGATGAATGATGTTGTGGGTTATTTTCCAGATGTAGCCGTTGGCCCCGAGCAGGTCAAATGAAAAGCCGAGAGCCCGGTTCACATGCTGGTTCGACGAATACGCGCCGTGTAGTGCGTCATGGGATACGGAAAAACCGATACCGGCCATGCCGATACCCATCAGAAACGTTAAAAACCACATCCATCCAAGTGAGAGCTGGCCCGTCATGATCAGGGCATAGGAGCCGAAATAAAGCGTCAGCAGCACAATGGTTTTCACCACCATTTGTGTATTGGCGTGCCGGGACAGATTATTTTCTGCAAAATAAGCGTCTACGCGTTGCTTAACAGTCTTACTGAACTCCCGACTGATACGATTATTGCAGGTTACTCTTTCTACAGTTCCCATATTCGATATTTTAATGCTTAAATCACTAATATAACATAATTTTCAGGTGTTAATGTAATCTGAGCAATAAAAATTCCAGCACTTATAAAAATGGAGGGCTACCATTAACGGCAGCCCTCCTGTGTTACCAAACCCCCGTTTTATCTCTCGGGACATTAATTCGAATCAATAGCTCTTAGAAACTGGTAAATTACTTCACCAGCATCATTTCAGTGTTTTGATGAATTCTTTTAGTGAAGAAGATTTCTATAGTATGCACCAATCCCGACCGATTCGGATCATGAAGAAAAAAATTGTTTCCAAATGACTCCTCAAGGCGAGTATTTGTCAGTCGGTATTCGGCAGTGTAATTGTAAATTTACTACCCTTGCCCGGTTCGCTGTTGAGCCGGATTTTACCGTTATGCTTCTCAACAAATTCTTTACAGAGAAGCAGCCCCAGACCTGTTCCCTTTTCCTTATTGGTGCCGGGTGTGGAGTGCAGGATATCTTTCCGGAACAGTTTCATCTGGTCTTCGCCGGATATTCCGATTCCAGAGTCCTGAACTGAAATTTCCACATATTCTCTACCGGCTGATGCACTGATCTTTACTTCCCCGCCGGGTTTTGAGTATTTCACTGCGTTATTGACCAGGTTTCGGAGTACCGTTTTCATCATCCGCACATCAGCCACAATCTGGAGTTCGGGCGGGATGGAATGCACGAGGCTCACCTGTTTCTGAACAGCTGAACATCTGATAATCCGGATCTCATCCATCAGCATGTGCTTAAGGTCTATTTCTTCTGGCTGCAACTTTCTTTCATCGTTCTGGGATATAGCCCATGCGCCAAGATTATCCAGCAGGTTCAGCGAACTGTTAGCCGATTCTGCTGCAATGTCGATATAACTCTCAATATCATTCTCACCTTTTTTGTCAAAATAGTCGCGGATTATCTCCAGTATCCCGATCAGCGAGATAAAAGGGCTCCGCAAATCGTGCGCAATGATTGAAATCACTTTAGTATTCATGGCGATAACCCCGCCAAGTTCACGCGACTGTTCGGCAACAACCCTCTCAAGCTGCTTATTGTAATCTGTTAATTCCTTTATACGCTTGATTAATCGCATGTGTGAAGCTGGTGTAGTTCCGGTATATTTATCAGCCGGTTGACGTCTCTCTCTAACATCTTCAGTAGTAACTTCTCGTTCCATTGAGCTTCCTTTCCGATTGTTCTTCACAGGCAAATCAGGAGAGCATTCTCCGGAGGTCGTCTCCCCCGCTTCATATCCGGGAGACTCATTCTTTCATTAAAATATCGTCTAAAATGATAATAAACAACTACTTGAATGAACTTAAGCACTCATCATCAACTTTCCACTAACCAAACCAGCAACATTTGCTGTTCTGTTTCTCCTTCTCTTCCTTACCCATTGTCTGTTTATTCATCGATCACTTGCCATGTGCCTGTTTTTTCCAATAACCTCTCTTTTGTTTAGCACTGGCATGATTAATATATTAAAAATTCCTAATAACAACACCTGCTATTATTAACATTAATACACGCGATAGCGGCACTATAACCAGTTTGATTGATTCTGATGAGCGGCAATTCATGTTGTCCTACTCGTATAGTCCGCCCAGGCAACTATCTGCCGTATCCTTTTCTGCCCTTTACGATGCCTGCAATACCGATAATGCCCACAATAATCCCCCCGATGAGCAGCCACATGGATCTGTCGGTAGGGGAGCCCGTAAAAATGCGGGACACATCGGAGCTGAATGAATCCATCTCCATCATCCCCCAGATTATCAAAATTATTCCGGCAGCAAGTATTGCGACCGATCTGATACTACCCATACAATCTCCTGCAACTTTATGAATTATTGGACTATTAATCACCCGGGAAAGTACCAGGCCGGCAAATCCTGATTATGTTTCAGGCTGGCACGAATGTACCGTTATTATGTGAGAACTATCAGAAGTAGAAGAATGATAATTATTGCCGTTGCAGAAATATAAACACCACCACTAAGGCCTCTCAGATCATTTTGTATGGTTTTCACTTCCTGTTGAAGCTCGCTCTTCTGAGAGGGGCTCATCACGGAAACATCCATCTCTTTGATTTCATCCAGCCTTTTAAGAAGAACTTCGGCACGCTCAACCTCTTCATTTTTATTAACTGCTGTGGCATTCGCAAGTTTGTCGGCCGTGGCATGGGATGCAACCGGATTAAGAATCATCAACATCAGGGCTGTGATCAGGCCAGCTATTACTTTTTTCATGGCAACCGGGTTTAGATTAAGGTTTTATTCAGATCAGCATAATGGATGTCCCATTATTAGCTGTCTGAGCAATTAATAAATAATTAATCACTTTTTATACCATAATTCCAAATCCCAACTGCCACAGTTTCCAGTATATCTTATCCACTGTGGCGGCTACTCGCATCCTCACACTCAAGATTGGTGAAATGGGAATCTGAAATGGCACAAAACCAGTTTTGATAAACGAATGATGCTGCCTATCCTTGGAATGCTATTCCCATTTTCAAACTTACTTGAGTACTAACAATGATTACCCATAGAAATAATTTACTCCCGGATTCACAAACACTTATTACGCTATTTATTATTCTTCTGACCGTAACAACTGCCTGTGAAAAGCCTGCCAGGGATTCTCAAATCGATTATACCATCCCCGAACAGCCCGAAATTGCCAGCGGTTACACAGAAAAACCGGGCTGGGAATTCTCCAAATACGCCGTTACTGCAGCCAATCCTCTGGCCGCCGATGCGGGTTACCAGATCCTGCAGGCAGGTGGTTCGGCCGTGGATGCTGCCATAGCCGTGCAACTCGTACTCTCTTTGGTTGAACCGCAATCAAGCGGTATTGGTGGCGGTACATTCCTCATGTACTGGGACGGTGACAGCGTCTATGCACTCGACGGTCGTGAAACCGCCCCGGCCGGCGCCGATGAAACTCTATTTCTTGACAATGACGGCAATCCGCTGCCGTTTGCCGATGCCGTTTCCAGCGGGTTATCCGTTGGTGTTCCCGGCACCCTTGCCATGCTGCATTCTGCCCATGAACAGTTCGGGGAGCTTCCGTGGGGCGATCTCTTTGTTCCGGCCATTACACTTGCTGAAGAGGGCTTCAGGATTAGTCCAAGGCTGCACGCCATGATCCGGAACGATGCTAACCTGTTCTCTGATGATATTGCCCGCAGTCTGTATTACGATGAGAATGGAAAGGCGCATCCGATCGGACATAATCTCCGCAATCCTGCCTTTGCCCGTATCCTGAGCCTGGTTTCAGGGCAGGGTATCGAAGCGTTCTATACCGGGGATGCAGCTGCCGGAATTGCTGAACGGGTTCAGAACCACCCCAGGCCCGGCACTATGACAACGGATGATATCAACCGGTATCCTGATCAGGACTTTACCCGTGAGGCCATTTGTACAGATTGGCGGACTTACCGCATTTGCGGATTCCCGCCTCCTTCATCAGGCCATATCACCATCATGCAGATACTTGGCATATTGGATAACCTGGATCTGCCGGATGAGGCGCTTCGTGAAGATCAGCCGGAATCTGCCTGGCTGCACTATTATATGGAAGCGTCCAAATTGGCATTCGCCGACCGGAATATGTACATAGCCGATCCCGCATTTGTTCAGCCCCCTGCCGGTAGCTGGAACAGCCTGCTAAATCCTGGCTACCTCACAGCACGGTCGGCGGCCATCAGCGAAATGGCCATGGATCAGGCTGAAGCCGGAGATCCGGGATCTGTCGGGTCACTATTTGGGATACATCCCTGGCAGCCCGACAATGGGACCAGCCACATCAGCATTGTCGATCGCGAGGGTCGGGCCGTAGCCATGACCACCACTATCGAGTCGGGTTTCGGAAGCCGCATCATGTCGGATGGGGGTACCGGCCTGCCGGGGGGGTTCCACCTGAACAACCAGCTTACCGATTTTTCGCTGACACCACGTGATGCAGACGGCCGGCTGATCGCAAACCGTGTGGAGCCTGGAAAGCGTCCACGTTCCAGTATGAGCCCCACACTGGTCTTTGAACGGGAAACCGGCGAGCTGATCGTATCGGTCGGATCACCCGGCGGTGCGGGCATCATTCACTACACGGCCAAAGCACTTATCGGCATGCTCGACTGGGGCCTTAATGCGCAGGATGCCATTGATC
>JAIVHB010000244.1 GCA_020201275.1 Rhodothermaceae bacterium
CACCAGGTGCCAACAGTACCCTGATGCTCCACGGCGGCTGGCGCGATGACGGAATGACGGTTGAAAAAACGCCCAATGGCGGCAAACTTTTCGGCGACATTATGGATGAGATCCTCACGGCAGGCATGCGCATCGGCCGCCGCGGTAATTACGCCGACCGGACATTCTATCAGGGTTTCCCGTTCGCACATGACAACAAATGGCCATATCTCGCAGTGAACCGTATCTCAAACATGGCCTCACTGCTCAGCGAGGCCGGGTTCCATACCAATCCCACCCAGCAGCAGCGCAATATGAACGCCGAGTGGAAGCGGCTGGAAGCCTATACCGCTTTCTGGACCATTCTCGAATACCACAATCTTGAACGCCCGGAAGTTGGCATTGCCACAGGCTACATCACCGATGCAGAATCGCTGCGACCGGTGAACGGGGCTCAGATCACCATAGGCGATCAAACCTATACCACCGATACGTTCGAATCGCTGTTCAACAACTATACCAGCGATCCCGACATGCTGGCCAACGGATTCTACTTCATCGAGGATCTGACACCAGGCTCATCTTATACCGTTGAGGTCGAAGCTGTGGGCTACTACCCCGCCACCATGGAGATCACGACAGACCCCGCCTTTTTCACCTTTGCCGATGCAGAGCTGCTGTCGAGCGTACCGCCCTTCATTACAGCAACTACCCCAGAGCAGGCTTCATCCGGCTTGCTTCCCGGCCGGCAGAATGTGACCATCACGTTCAGCCGCCCTATGGACCGTGCATCAGTTGAGGCCGCATTCTCCATAGCGCCTTCAGCCGGCGTAGAACTGACCTGGCTTTCGGATTCTGAACTTCGGGTTAGCACCAGCGGCTTTGACTTTGAAACCGTCTATACCATCACCATTGCAGAATCGGCCAAAGACCAGCATGAACATACCCTCGATGGTAATGGTGACGGCGAGATGGGCGGAGACTTCCAGCTCACATTTACTACAAGCGAAAGGGATTCGGACCCACCGGTGGTTACAGGTGTATGGCCTGAATTTGATGAAACGGATGTTCGCCGCAGGCCCGTTATCAGGGTGCAGTTCGATGAGCCGGTAGCCCTGACCAGAGGTTTTAAAAGCCTTGCCGGGCTTGTTAAAAATGGCGGGGAAGCCGTTCCCGGGGAGCTGCGCCTCTATACGCTTGACCTGACAAGTGAAATTAACTTCTTCCCGGATGAAATTCTGGATCCGGGCGCATCGTACACATTCACACTCGGTGCAGGCGTGGAAGACCAGTTCGGAAATGCCACCACAGAACCTGTGGTTATTCGTTTCACTACCGGAAGCCTGGATATGACTGCCAGCCTTATCGACAACTTCTCCGGCCTTAGTGCCCGATGGTGGGTACCCCAGCAGAGCGGCAGCACCAGGGGTATCATAACAGAAAGCACATCCCGCGACGAAAGCAACTCGGTTCTGAACCCGATGTCGGTATCGGGCAGCACCATGGAGGTGAACTACGGATGGGACCTCAGCGATCCGCCGCACCTGATCCGGCTCTACACCGGCTACGGTGCCAACCAGAGCAAAACCTTTACCAATGCCATGAACCTTCAGACCTACGTTAAAGGCGACGGATCCGGCAACCGGTTCCGGTTCGTGGTGCGCGACGGCGCCGGCGGGCTCGAAGCAAGCCCCTGGTACACGATCGACTGGGTCGGCTGGGGTCTGGTCAGGTGGGATATGCAGAACGATCCGGTAGTACCCTGGGTCAGTGCAGACGGTATCCTTACCAATCCTCTGTATCTCGACAGTTTCCAGTTTACCTACACCCCGGGTTCACCAGCTGAGGGTACCCTCTATTTCGACAACCTCCACACGGCAACCTACTCCCAGGTGGTTTCTGTGGATGAACCCCTGAGCGGGCTGCCCGACGAGTACACGCTCGATCAGAACTATCCCAATCCGTTCAACCCGACCACGAATATCCGTTTCGGACTGCCCGAAAGCAGCACTGTGCGCCTCGAAGTTTACGACCTGCTCGGCCGCCGTGTAGCCGAACTGCAGAACGGCCCGATGCAGGCCGGCTACCACACAGTCAGCTTCGATGCCAGCCGCCTCTCAAGCGGTGTCTACCTCTACACCCTCAGAACCCAAAACACAACCCTGACCGGCAAAATGCTCCTCCTCAAATAAGCCCAAACGAGCCTCCTGCAAGAGTCCGGCGAAAAAACGAGTCTCCTGCAAGAGTCCGGCGCAAAGCGCCGGTCCTTGCAGAGTGGCAAGTGGGGGTACGTCAGTGCCCCCGGGTGAGCGCTCATAGAAACACCTATTCCCCGCCCTTCACCCCACATCCAACCGATCCTCCCCCTGCCGGATACTTATCCTGACGCCCACCCCGTTTCGTTAACCAGACGGTAACGGGAATCCGCCCGAGCGTCTGCTCAGACATCTGCATTAATATCAGCATCCAACAATGAGCGTCCAACAATGAGCGTCCATAAAAACAAAAAGAAGAACACATCACCAGTCTCAAAGAGAAAAATCTGGCTGATTACGGCAGGGGCAGTTCCTGTAATTCTGCTGCTTTTATTGCTGTGTTCAGTAGTTGCCCTTCGCTGGGTCAATCCCGCCTTCACCTCCTTCACCCTGCGCGAAGACTGGGAAAATCTGAACCGGGAGCGCCACAATCTCAGGGAATATTGGGTTGAATCTGCTGCATTGCCACAACATCTCAAATGGGCGGTCATCGCGTCGGAAGACC
>JAIVHB010000245.1 GCA_020201275.1 Rhodothermaceae bacterium
TACTCTCGCGCCGAGGGGCTGAGTTCCACGTCGAACGATGCCCTTCAGAATATTATCGCCGGGGGGCAGGATATCGGAAACAATATCGAAACACCCCTGGCGTGGGACCGGCCGTGGGACCTCAAGGGCAACATCATCTTTACCTGGGACCGCCCCAACGACCCGCTGTTCGGGTTATCGGCACTTAATCAGATGAAACTGTTCCTTTCGGCTTCTTGGCGAAGTGGTCAACGCTACACCCCCATGATCTTTCGGGGCAATGAGCGGAACCCGGTTACAGGCGAAGAGAACTGGCGGCCAGTGTATGAGCGTGATACCGATCCCACACGGAGGTTCGCCGAAATCGGGGAACCCTGGGTCAACTTCGATCTTAACTTCCAGCGATGGTTTAACCTGGGTAATGCCCGCCTGATCGCTTTCCTTGAAATATCCAACCTGTTCAACAGCAATAACCCGGCCATCATAAACCCGGTTACAGGTGAAGCCTATCGATCGGATTACCCGATCGATCAGGCATCGCTCATAGCACTGCGCAACGACCGCAGCTACGATGTTCCGTCGAATGTTAAGGATCCCAGATATACCGACCCGCGCGATAACAATATCCCGGCCTATCTGAATCCGGCCAATTTCCTGCAGCAGCGGCATATTATGGTTGGATTCGCATTTAATTTTTAATCAGACTCAGCAGTACCCCGGAGAAAATTTTATATCATGTCAAGCAGAATACAAATATTGGCAACCATAGCGCTGCTAATCGGCCTCGGTTTTGCCGAAACCGCGGTTGCACAGCGAAGCCTGCTGCCCAGCCTCGGCGGATCACGGTCGGGTACATCAGGGTTTCAGTTTTTAAAAGTGAATGTGGATGCCCGTTCCTCCGGTATGGGAAATTCAAACGTGGCCGATGCCAGCGGTGGCTCGTCGCTGTACTGGAACCCGGCACTTGCCGTTCAGGGCGAAGGGTCGCAGCTCTATCTCGGCCATACCGCCTACTTTGCCGACGTATCGCTCAATTATGCCAGCTACATCCACAAATTCAGGAATATGGCGGTAGGAGCATCCCTTACCTACCTGGATTCCGGAGAGATGAATGAGACCACCGAATTCCAGCCTTTCGGTACCGGCCGTACATTCCGGACAGTGCACCTGGCGGCCGGACTCAGTTTTTCGCAGGAACTTACAAACCTGTTCAGCTACGGTCTGACCCTGAAATACCTGGACGAGCGCATTGAAGAGGTAGAGGTCAGCAACATTGTAGTTGATCTTGGTTTTTTCTACCGCGTAGGCGATACCGGCCTTCGTTTTGCGATCGGCCTCACCAATTTCGGTGTGGATGCAACCCCGGGAGGGGAGACCACACGCCTCACACTCGAAGATGAGCAGGTGATGACCGAATTTGAAGATGTGTCGCCCCCGACCAATTTTATACTTGGGGCGGCCTATGATGCCTACCAGGGCGAGAGCGTAAATGTGCTGGTAACCGGCCAGCTTACCAATCCAAGCGATGATGCCGAAAAAATGAGCATCGGCGCAGAAATGGGTTACATCCGTCAGTTTTTTGTGCGGGCTGGTTACCAGTTCGGGGTTGACGAAGTTCAATATCCCAATTTCGGTGTAGGGTTCCGCCTGCCGGTTGCAGGACGTTCGCTGGAACTCGATTACGGTTTTGCGGCCCGTGAAAGGCTTGGCAATATTCACCGCTTAGCCGTGAAATTCAATTTATAGTATGAAAAACGTGCAAAATAAAACGATACTCTGGCTTGTGGCCCTGTTGTTCACAGCTGGCACTCTTACAGCATGCGATACCATTTTCGGTACTAAAAACGATGCGGTAACCGACGAGATTTTTGAGGAAGGCCGTCAGGATCCCGACCTCATTGTTGAGGAAGTGGGTTACGCGGCGCTTGTCCCTTTCTGGGACGGTTTCGATCGGCCCACCGATATAACCGTTGGTTTTGATGAGCTGGTTTATGTAACCGACAGTGAAGGGGTTCACGTTCTTGACCGGTCAGGCCGGCGGTACCAGACGATTCCCCTGAGGGGGGCGGTGGCTGTTGTTCAGGACCGCCTGCTGAATCTCTACGTCTCGGCAAGGTACGACACAGTAATCACTGCAGTAGACCCTGGAATCACCTGGGATCTGGCAGCGGTTTACAAAATCCGAAATGCCAACGGTGCCGGCGATCTTCAGATAGTCGACATTCTCGTGCATCCCTTTATGGATGCGAGCCGTTCCACCACCATTTCCCAACGTTCCCGACTGGACCGGAGCAGGGTCGATAACGATGAGCTTGTTGAGGTGACCGGCGTCGCCGTTCTGGCCAATAATGATATCTATGTATCGCGCCGCGGTCCGCGCAACCAGGCAGGTCAGGCCGTTGCTGCAGATAACACCGTGCTCATCTATACAGAAAACAGGGATAACCAGGGGAACAGGCTGGGAACTATGCGGAACACCACCCAGATAAGAACACTCAATCCGAATACACCGTCGCTGCTAAGCGCTGTCTCCATAAACGACATCGCCACTTTTATAGCGCCGCCCCAGAGAGATTCCTTTACGCCTGATCTGAATTTCCTTGTAGCGCAGGGTGCACCCGACCGTGATATCCCGTTCCGTGTATTATGGATCAATGCAGTTCAAACACCCGACGGACTTGAGTACAGGTCCAATCCGACCCTGCTTGCCAGGGATACCACCCGCGCCGACAGTTTTCTCTACGATCAGAATA
>JAIVHB010000166.1 GCA_020201275.1 Rhodothermaceae bacterium
GGCTATTATATCGTTGCGTGTGGCCACCTCCCTCAACAGCTCATTTACCCTGGCCCGAACGGCCGGTATTTCCGCGATTCTGCTAACGCCCGAAGATACCCGGCTGTCGCGGATTTCAAGGGTAACATCCTCACCATCCAGACTGATCCGGAATTCGCCATTATCGAAACGTGCACTTACCCTGTAACCGGCCAGTTTTTCCATAAAGCGGCCTGTATCGCTTCCCTCGCGCTGAAAAGCGAGGGTAAAACAGCGGTAAAAGGCACCGGAGTCAAGAAAATAAAATCCCGAACGGGCAGCAACTTCACGCGCCGTAGAACTTTTGCCGGAGCCCGACGGACCATCGATAACAACTATCATGATATTGGTGGGGTCAATTATTGTATGTAAATCATATTTGCCGTAATTTAGCATTCTTGACCAAAATGATTTTACCTGAAATCTATTTTTTAACCAGTTTCCATGCCACAGCATAAATCTTCCATAAAAAGAGTCCGCCAGGAAAAAAAACGCCGGCTGCATAACCGTACCCGTCGCTCTGCCATGCGTACATTAATTAAGAATGTATTCACCCAGACCGATAAAGATGAAGCAGAAAAGCACCTTAAAGTGGCTGTTTCCTACATCGACCGCATGTCGGTAAAAGGATACCTCCACAAAAATAATGCCGCCCACAAAAAATCCCGGCTCGTTCGCTTCGTAAGCGGTCTCTAAGTTTAACACAATCTATTATGCCACGCGCCCTCCTCGCTATCATCGACGGGTTCGGCATCGCAGTGAACCCTAAAGTCAGCGCGATCGACCAGGCCCGCAAACCGTTCATCGATTCGCTTTTTGCAGAATATCCGCACACCACTCTTACTGCATCCGGCGAGGCGGTGGGTTTACCAGAAGGGCAGTTTGGCAACTCCGAGGTCGGCCACCTGAATATAGGCGCAGGCCGTATTGTATGGCAGGAACTCACAAGGGTTAACAAATCCATCAGGGATGGTGATTTTTTCACCGACAAAACCCTGCTTCAGGCAGCAGACGATGCCCGTAAGGCCGGCCGTGTTCACATCATGGGGCTTTTTTCTGACGGCGGCGTACACAGCCATAACAACCATCTGTTTGCACTGCTTAAATTTTTCCACGACCAGAACATCAGCAACGTATTCGTACACGCTTTTACCGATGGGCGCGATACCTCACCGAATGGCGGCATAAATTATGCCCGGGAATTCAACAGCAAGGCCGGTGAAATCGGAACCGGTCGCATCGCTTCCATCGTAGGCCGTTATTATGCAATGGACCGCGACAAACGCTGGGAACGCCTTCAAAAAGCCTACGACCTTCTGATCAACGGAAAAGGCGAACAATTTGAAACAACCGACCAGGCCTTCGAGGCATCCTACAAGAAAGATGTGACCGACGAGTTCATTATGCCCTGCATTATCGGTGATGGAAAAGAAAGCAGGATTCAGGCCGGCGACACAGTGATTTTCTACAACATCCGCGGTGACCGGGCCCGACAGATCACCACCGCCCTCACCGATCCTCACTTCCATGAATTCGAAACTGCCGGTGACCTGAAACTCAATTACTACACCTTTACCTCTTACGACAGCCGCTTCAGGAATGCGCGTGTAGTGTATCCCCCGGTCAACCTGAAGAACACACTGGGTGAAGTGGTGGGCCGCAACCGCATGAAACAGCTCCGGATCGCTGAAACTGAAAAATACCCGCATGTTACCTATTTCTTTAACGGTGGGGTTGAAGAACCAAACAAGGGTGAAGAGCGCATCATGATACAGAGCCCCAGGGTTGCCACGTACGACCTGCAGCCTGAAATGAGCGCGGCCGAGGTAGCACGCACTCTCAGCGGTGAGCTGGCCAAAGAAAAATTCGACCTGGTCATTCTCAATTTTGCCAATCCCGACATGGTTGGCCACACAGGGGTTTTTGAGGCAGCGGTAAAAGCTGTGGAAACCGTTGATGAGCAACTCCGGCTGGTACTGCAAACTGCCCTTGAACACGGCTATAAAGCAATAGTGATTGCCGATCATGGCAACGCCGACTGCATGATCCAGGAAGACGGAAGCGCGCACACGGCCCACACAACGGCTCCCGTACCATTTATACTGGTCGACCCGGATCAGAAAAATGCTTCACTGAAACCCGGAATTCTGGCTGATGTGGCCCCGTCACTGCTCAGGCTCCTCAAGGTCAATCAACCGAAAGAGATGACAGGCACCCCCCTGTTCTGACCTGAAACAGCATCCGCCTCGCGAATCAAAAGGCCATCCTGCAGGCAACGCAATTACCTTCATAGGGACTTGTTAGCCCATAGTGCCCGAACTGTGCCCGATGGGCCTGCACACTTGCATTTAGCAGAACCTCTATCTACTTTCGTAGTGTCATGAACTAATGTGAGCCTACAGTCGTTCATAAACATGTTCAGTAACTAAAGACCGGAATTCAGACAAGTATCACCACCAGATTTTTATTCGCCCATGGAGGGAAATTTTTCAAACAGAGTTCGTGATGTCATTCAGTTCAGCCGGGAGGAAGCTCTCAGGCTTGGCCACGACTATATTGGCACCGAACATCTGATACTGGGTATCATCAGGCTTGGCGATGGCATAGCTGTCAAAATCCTGAAAAACCTGAACTGTGATCTGTACAAACTCAAAAAAAATATTGAGGAAACCGTTCGCGGAACAGGCGGAGCAGTTACTGTAGGTAACATTCCTCTTACAAAGCAGGCCGAGAAGGTGCTCAGAATCACCTATCTGGAGGCCAAGCTTTATAAAAGTGACACCATCGGCACAGAGCACCTGTTGCTGTCGTTGCTGCGCGATGACGAAAACATTGCAGCACAGATATTGCAGCAATTCAGCATAAGTTATGACGCGGTGCGTGAAGAGCTCGATTATATCATTTCAGGCCGCAGCAGAGAGGAACCAGAAACCACTTCAGAAGCGGAAGAATCGGACATACCATCATCAAAAGGCTCAAAACCATCCTCAGGAAGCGCTAGGGAGAGAAAAATGGAAAAAACAAAAACCCCGGTACTCGATAATTTCGGCCGAGACCTCACCAAGCTTGCCGAAGAAGGCAAACTGGATCCAATTGTTGGCCGTGAAAAAGAAATTGAACGGGTTGCACAGATCCTCAGCCGGCGAAAAAAGAACAATCCCGTGCTGATCGGGGAGCCCGGTGTCGGAAAAACCGCCATCGCCGAAGGTCTGGCCCTCAGAATTATCAAACGCAAGGTATCGCGCGTTCTCTACGACAAACGCGTTGTTGCCCTTGACCTGGCCGCCCTTGTGGCCGGAACTAAATACCGGGGCCAGTTCGAGGAACGCATGAAGGCCGTGATGAATGAACTGGAAAAAATTACCAATGTTATCCTGTTTATCGATGAGCTTCACACCATCGTTGGTGCAGGCGGGGCCAGCGGATCGCTCGATGCATCCAATATGCTGAAACCGGCACTCGCACGCGGCGACATACAAGCAATCGGTGCAACCACCCTGAACGAATACCGGCAGTATATCGAGAAAGACGGTGCCCTTGAGCGGCGTTTCCAGAAAATTATGGTCGATCCGACCACCCCGGAAGAGACCATCGAAATTCTGCACCAGATCAAGAACAAATACGAACGCCATCACAGTGTTCGCTATACTGAGGAAGCCATCGTAGGATGTGTGAAACTCACCGACCGCTACATTACCGACAGATACCTCCCCGATAAAGCCATCGACGCCCTTGATGAGGCCGGGGCACGCGTTCACCTGTCGAACATCATTGTGCCGCAGCACATCATCAAGCTCGAGGAAGAGATCGAAAAGACCAGCAACGAAAAGAATTTGATGGTCAAAAAACAGCGTTTTGAAGATGCCGCACGACTGCGCGACAAGGAAAAACGACTGATCGATGAGCTTGAGATCCAGCAGGCCGAATGGGAGAAAGAATGTGAAGAGATCGTATATGACGTAAGCGAAGAGGATGTGGCCAAAGTGGTTGCCATGATGACGGGCATCCCCGTCAATAAAATTGCCCAGAATGAGGGAATCAAGCTTCTCAAGATGAAGGAAGAGCTCTCCGGCCTGGTGATAGGGCAGGATGAAGCACTCACCAAACTTGCCAAGGCGATACAGCGTACCCGTGCAGGGCTCAAAGATCCTGCACGTCCGATCGGGTCGTTCATCTTTCTCGGGCCTACAGGTGTCGGTAAAACCGAGCTTGCAAAAGTACTTGCCAAGTACCTGTTCGACGTCGACGATTCCCTTATCCGCATCGACATGAGCGAATACATGGAAAAATTCTCGGTATCACGCCTTGTGGGTGCACCTCCGGGGTACGTCGGGTACGAAGAAGGCGGCATCCTTACCGAAAAAGTTCGCCGCAAGCCCTACAGTGTAATCCTGCTTGATGAAATTGAGAAGGCGCACCCCGATGTGTTCAATCTCCTGCTTCAGGTGCTTGACGATGGTATCCTCACCGACAGCCTCGGCCGCAAGGTCGATTTCCGGAATACCATCATTATCATGACCAGTAATATCGGGGCCCGCGACATCAAAAATCTGGGCCGCGGCATCGGCTTCTCCGAATCAGAGACGGCCTTTGATTATGCCAAGATGAAGACCATCATTCAGGATGCCCTCAAAAAGGTATTCAACCCCGAGTTCCTCAACCGGGTTGATGATGTAATTGTGTTCAAGGCCCTTGAAAAAGAGGACATTTTCAAAATTATCGACAAGATGGCCGATGAGCTCTTCAGGCGGATCAAGGATATCGGTTTTGAAATCGAGGTATCGAAGGGCGCCAAGGAATTCATCGCCGAAAAAGGCTTTGATCCCAAGTTCGGTGCACGGCCCCTCAGAAGGGCGATTCAAAAATACATTGAAGATCCGCTGGCCGAGGAGTTGCTGGGTGTTGTGCACCCGGAATCATCGACCGTTAAGATCAAGATGAATGCGTCCCGCGACGGTCTGCAGTTCGAGTGGAAAGATGCCGAACTCAAAACCGAACCGAAAAATGAACCGAAAAACGATACAAATACCGATACAAAGGGTACCTCATCGAAGAGTACCTCATCAGAGGATGAGAAGAAAGAATCCGAGCAGACCAAATAACGCTCGCATTTTGTAAAGGGACCTGAAAAAGGCCGCGGGATTCTTCAGATTCCGCGGCCTTTTATTTTATCCGGAAGGGTTGACACTCGTTAACCTGCACAGCAGGATCTTTACGCCTGATTCATCCCACCCTCCGGAACTATTTTTCTAACACTTATAATTCGGAAGCAACTTCATCGTTATATATAGTATTTACCAAAAAGCTGTTGATATTTATTACTATGTAATTATAATTATTCTACTTATTCGAAACTATGGGCAGTGATACTACCAATTCCAAAAAAATACGAACCAGGTTTGAACCCTCACTGAATTTTTACAGCCAGGTCATCGACAGCTTGCAGGATTATTCGATATTCACCCTGGATACCGACACAAAAATTAACAGCTGGAATTCCGGTTCGGAAAAAATTCTCGGTTACACCAGAGATGAAGTAATCGGCCAGCATTTCGATATCATATTCACTGAAGAAGACAAGAGAGACAATATTCCGCAAAATGAGATCGATGTATCAAAAAGTGAAGGAAGAGCTTCTGATAATCGATGGCACGTACGCAAGAAGCCATTGTCAAGTACATCCGGGAACTTGAACAACTCAACACACATAAGGAAAGCATACTTGCAATCCTTTCGCACGACCTCAGAAGCCCGTTGAGCGGTATCATCGGATCCGTTGATTACCTCAGGACGAATTTTGACACTATGGAAAAGGATGAGATTGTTGAAGTGCTCGACCTCATCCATAATACATCGACTGATGAGCTGAAAATGCTCGATTACCTGGTGGAATGGGCCCGTATCAAATATGCCTCTGAGATACATTCCCCTACAAAAATAGAACTTGAGAAGTATGTAAAAATGGTTTTCGAGTCTTTGGGCGAGGAAGCAAAACTGAATGCCATAAACTTGCATAATGAAGTGGAATTGAACACCCAGGTTTTTATCGATGAGAAAATGTTGCTGTCGGTGCTCCGGAATATCGTCTCCAATGCGATTAAACATTCACGCGAAGGGGGCAAAATCACGGTAAAAGCCAGGATAAACGACAGCAAGACCATCGTCGAGATCCGGGATACCGGCTTTGGCATGTCGAAGGAAATTAAGGATAAACTGTTCACACCGCAGATGCATTCCCTTTCCGAGGCAAGGGAAAAAAATAAAGGTGCCGGAATCGGACTGTTGCTGGTCAAGGGATTTCTTGAAAAAAGCGGGGGGGAAATCTGGGTTGAAAGTGTGGAAGGAGAAGGGTCGTCTTTTTATTTCTCCTTACCTGCCGATCAGCCGCCCGTGAAAACGGAGAATCCCGAAAGTGGTGGTTTTGATGAAATACCCTGACTAAACCGTATAACAGGACCATTACCTATATATTCCACATTCGGGACATAAGCTTGCTGTAATCGCCCCCTGTTGCCTACGGGATGCGGGTTTTTATGCTACCGCACTGAAATTCTCATCGGCTTATTCAATCCGAGGAGCATCCAGTTCAGGTCATCCATCTTTTTGAGTGTTAACGGCAGTGTATCGGGGTCCCAGTGGAACGTATCACTGAGTTGTTCCCTTAGCAGCGAGCGTTCGGCTGTATTGATCACATACACAGAAGGATTGTTTAGCGTGCCGGATTGGCCCCTGCTGCTGCCGGCAAGCATCACAAGGCGGTCTGATGCACTTTCGAAATGGGCGAAAACCACATTTGCCCTGGTCGCGGTGCTGGCCACCCGTTCGCCCGAATCAAGATCGTACAATTCAACCCGGTTATCGCTGGTAACCACAGCGTGGCGGCCGTCGTCGGTTACAAAAAGACGGGATGGGTTGGTCACAACTTCAATTTTACGTTGAACACGGCCTACGCTGTCTAACACTGCCAACAGTCCTCCCGCCTTGCCACTCACCAGTGCCACATACCGGTCTGCATTTTCTGAAATGGCCAGCCCAACAAGGGCACCCTCTGTAAACGTGTGGAAATGGCTAAGCCTGCCCCCGTCGATGAGCTGTATGCGCGACTGGTCGCCGTTCTCGGTTACGATCCTGGGGTTGTACACCACGAACTGACGGCCGCGGCGGCTCTGCACCAACTCAGATACTGCTTCACCCCTGAGGCTCCCGCTGTTGTTAAATACCCTTTCGAGTTCTGTACCGCCGGGGTTGAACATCGTGAAACCCGCTATATTGTTGCGGATGGTAAATGAAGCATCATTATGTACAAAGATCTTATTAGAACGGTCTCCCGCCTCCAAAATCATAACACCGTTGTGCTGCTGAAACAGGGAACCATCACTGTTTACAATCTTTACACTGTACATCGACCGGTCCCCGCGAATCAGCAAACCAATAAATCTGCCATCTGGTGATAGTGCATAATCGACCACGTGCGCATACCCCGTTGCCTTATCCCCTGTTCTGAAACGGTTGCCGGAATAGGAAAGTGAAGTGTAACCATCCGCTTTGCCTGCCAATGCATAAAACCGGGTGTGATTCGAACCCTGTTCCGGTATAACTACCCTCAGTGTCTGTGCATGAACCTGAAAATGTTGCCCAAGAACCGGGAAAAATGTGATCAATACAAAGAGTAGAAACTTGTATATCATGAATAGGGATGTAATGATGGCTGATATTATTATTTAAACCTGTACAACTCCGCCAGACCCGGAAATAACGAAGACAAATGATAAATAGTCCGCAGCTTTTATGCTCATAAAATGTTTCCCTAAATTTAACGCCACCAAACCGACACCGGATTATGAAATTTTCCATCATTCTCGCTACATATAACCGTAAAGAGGACCTCCTCACACTGCTGAGAAGCCTTTCCGTACAGGATTATGAACCGGAAAAGATCGAAGTGGTAGTAGTAGACGACGGTTCAACCGACGGTACCGGCGATGCCGTGACTGCGCTCAGACCAGACTTGCCATTCCACATCATCTACCAAAACCAGGTTAACAGCGGCCCGGGTGTTGCGAGAAGCAAGGGCATGGAGAAAGCCACCGGCGACATGTTTCTGTTCATTGACACAGACTGCACTGTACCTCCCGGTTATCTCTCCACCATAGCCCGTGAGCATAAAAAATCGCCGTTCGATGCGTTTGGGGGGCCCGACACAGCCGACATCCACTTTTCGGCCTGGGATAAAGCGGTCAGTTTTACCCTGACTTCATTTCTCACTACCGGCGGGCTGCGGGGTGCATCCGGAAAGAAACTGGCGCGCTACTATCCGCGGAGCTTCAATATGGGATTAAAACGACATGTTTATGAAAAAATCGGCGGGTTCGGGTCCATCTTTCAGTACGGGGAGGATATAGAGTATTCGCACCGTATACTGCAGAGCGGAGCTGTTGTCCGCTTTCTGCCTGATGCCGTTGTGTACCACAAGCGCCGGTCGAGTCCATACGCCTTTGCCCGGCAAGTCTACCGGATGGGCAAGGCGAGAATACAACTCTGGCGCATTGACCGAAGCCTGCTTGAGCCCCTTCACACCATCCCGCTTGTTGCAACGTTCACAGCGCTGATCTGGCTGCTTCTGGCCATCGTTGCCGGCGGTGTGGCCGCCCTTTCGTTCACTATCATTCTGCTGATCGGAGTGCTTGGCATAGGGGTTATTGGCGCCGTTCAGACCCGTTCGGTTCCGGCTTTACTGCTGGTTCCCGCCGCTTTCGGAATTCAGACTGTGACGTATGGCACAGGAATGTTGATGGAGCTGATCAAGGGTAAAAAATAAATTGCTGTACTATGTAGAATCGGTTGGCAGCGGGTTCAAACATCCAAATAATAATCTCTTCAGCCTGCATTCGTGGATACTGTGTACGTCCGTGTCTGTTTTTATATTCATTTTGCACAGTAAACTGGCCTCAATGCTCGTTCTATAATTGATTTACAAAGCAGTTCATCGTATATTTGCTGTCTTTGGAATATTGATCGGATTATGACACAGTCCGAAGGCGTTTCTCTCACATTGTGAGGGATGGTTGCAGGTTCAGTGTTCCGTTCTTTTTTTAATGTACCATATTGATCGGGGCGTAGCGCAGCCCGGTAGCGCATCTGCTTTGGGAGCAGAGGGTCGCAGGTTCAAATCCTGTCGCCCCGACATCAATCTTCCGGCTTGGGCGCGCCCGTAGCTCAATCGGATAGAGCAACTGCCTTCTAAGCAGTAGGTTACAGGTTCGATTCCTGTCGGGCGTACAATCCTGTTGATGGCGACATGACCGAGTGGCCAGGTAGAGGTCTGCAAAACCTTTTACGGCGGTTCGAATCCGCCTGTCGCCTCAAAAGTTGTTATTTTAACTTGTTGTTCTTTATCACTTATTGAAGACGCCGCGTTCGTCTAGGGGTCCAGGACGCCGCCCTTTCACGGCGGTAGCACGGGTTCGAATCCCGTACGCGGTACCACCACACGGTGAATTCTGAACAGATGTTACAGGCGGTCTTCAACTGACCTTAATGCATCATAAAAAATGATTTTCCGTTACACGGAGCCCATAGCTCAGTAGGTTAGAGCGCCAGGTTGTGGCCCTGGAGGCCGTGGGTTCAAATCCCATTGGGCTCCCTCCTTTTATCTTCAATGCCGCGTTCGTCTAGAGGCCTAGGACGCCGCCCTTTCACGGCGGTAGCACGGGTTCGAATCCCGTACGCGGTACAAAAAAAAGCCCTGAACAGAAATGCTCAGGGCTTTTTTTTATCCGGTAGTGTTACACGGTCAGTGGTTTTACGGGCACATCAGTTTTACCGGCATTCATCGCTGGCCACCTCGCCGTTGATAATCACCATGCACACCCTCGTGGTGTATTCAAACGGATCGCCCTCAAACAGTACCAGGTCGGCGTCTTTACCACGCTCTATGGATCCAACACGGTCTGCTATGCCAAGCAGTTCTGCAGGGCTGATAGTCAATGCCTTCAGCCCCTCTTCAAACGGAAGCCCGTTGCCAACCGCCATTGCCGCCTCAAAAATCACCACCCGGGTTTTAGGCACATACCCTTCGTAACCACTCTGGAATGCAAACGGGATACCCGCCTCGTGCAGTGCCGCCGCAGTTTCGTAAGATGCATTTTTGGTTTCACCCGACGTACGCACCATAGTGGGATGGATAAACACCGGTACGCCGGCTTCTTTGATCTCATCAAGCACGAGATAGGCCTCTGCGGCACCATCCAGTACAAGGTCGAAGCCAAATTCGCGCTTCAGGCGCAGCGCCGCCATGATTTCGGTTACCGTCTGTGCCGTGATCAGAGCCTTTACCTCACGGTTCAGAACCCTGGCCATTATCTCCATTTTCAGGTCACGCCCCGGACGTTTTTCAGCATCAGCACCGGCCAGGCGTTCTGCATAGGTCTTTGCTTTGATAAATTCACTGCGAAGAACAGCAACGGCCCTCGAGCGTGATCCAATCTGATCATAAATACGCCCTATCGATGGGCCAAGTGTCATCGCTACCATGGTAACAGAATCGATCAGGGCATCTTCAACGGTATCGCCCACTGTTTTCACGATCATGGTCTGGCCGCTTGCGAGGGCCCCTGGACCATGACCGGTATGCATGGTCGTTATGCCGTGTTCCCGCTGCCATTTCACGAGCGCTTCCCGGGCATTGTAGGCATCGAATGCTCTCAGTTCCGGTTGGAATGGATTTGAACGTTCCAGCTGATCCTGATCGTGGTCGTAGTTATAGTACCCCGCAAGGCCTACAACTGTACGTGCATCGATCAGGCCGGGTGTTACCACCGGGGCCTCGTAAACGGTGTAACCATCAGGAACACTGATTCTGCTCTGTGCGCCCGCCTGTTCAATTTTTCCATCCCTGATCAGTACCACACCGTTTTCAACAGGGTCGCCCGCCATGGTGTACAGCAGATCTGCCTTGACCGCTATCTGGGCTGAAAGCAAATTGGAGGTCAGCAGTGTGCCGGCTGCGACCAGCAGTATAATTAAAGATGTTTTTTTCATGTTTCGGGTAACTCCGGTAGTAACGGTAGTGTGAAAATGGGTGTTGGATGATGCCGGGTGCATGAGGTGATACTCATCCGATGTAACGGCGGCAGCTGCTGATGTCTCTGTAAACGGTATATTCATGGTCTGCCTCAGTGATCGGAATGAACATGATGCTCGCCGCGGAAAACCTCATACCCGCCTACTGAAAATTTTCTGTGCTCAGGGTTATTGCGGTCATACACAAGCTTTCCCTCAATCCAGGTCTCTTCGACATGGGTATACACACTGAAGGGATCACCGTCGAGTATCAGGAAATCGGCATCTTTGCCGGGATCCAGCGATCCGATACGCTCGTCGAGATCAAGCATGCGGGCACCGGCCAGCGTAAGGGCTTCAAGTGCTTTTGGCCGCGACATCCCCTCACGAACACCGAATGAGGCCATGCGCAGGAATAATCTCGAATCTACAATTCCGTCATCGGTATGAAAAGCGACGTCAACACCCGCTTCTTCGAGTACCCGGCCGTTCTCATTGCGTACATCGATGGCCTCCAGTTTGCCACCGGGCGAATCGAGTGCGATGATGGATGCACCAACACCTGCAGCGGCTATTTCATCGGCCACCTTCCAGGCCTCGCTTACGTGCTGCAAAACCACCCGGAAACCGAATTCACGCTGCAGGCGCAGAACGGTGAGAACGTCGTCGTGCCGGTGGGTATGAAAATGGACCATTCTTTCCCCGTTCAGCACCTGTACCATGGCCTCCATCTGCAGATCGCGCGGGGGCATTTTGTCGGGGTCTCCGTCTGCCGCTTCAACTTTGGCCTTGTATTCCTGTGCTTTTACAAACAGGTTGCGCTGCATAGCCGCCGATTTAGCCCTTGTACCCGGAAACGGCCCGGAGGAGCGGATAGAGTTGGTTCCGTTGGCCATTTTGATGCCTCCCGTAATACCATTTTCCACGTCGTCAACAAACAGCATATCGTAAATGGTGCGGGCATCGCGAAGTTTCAGATAGGCTGTCTGACCGCTGAGCAGATGACCCGATCCCGGCATCACATTCGCTGTGGTTACGCCACCGGTTCTTGCCTTTTTAAAGGTATCATTGTGAACATCGATGGCATCAAGGATGCGTACATCCGGATGCGTTGCCGCGGAACGGTCGCCGCCATCTCCGCCGCCGATGTGCGAGTGGGTATCAACCAGCCCGGGCATAATCACTTTACCGGATACATCCACCTGTTCAGCGTTTCGCGGTACACGTACATTGCCGGCAGTGCCGACCGCCTCGATTTTATCGCCCCGGATTACCAGAACACCGTTTTCAATGGGTTCTCCCGAAATGGGGTAGATGGTGGCTCCGGTGAACACCCGCACCTCCTGTGCCCAAAGCGACGGTGCAGAGCATAATACCAGCAACAGGCCGGTTAAAATCCATTTTCTGAAATGCATAATCATTCTCACGTTATATGAAACCCACCCGGCAGTCGTTAGCCGGTTTACGGGTCAGGTGTCGCTGAATGTAAATCTATGTTTTGACTATGCCAAATAAAAAAATGTAAAGGTAACCGGCACTGTGGTTTTTAAAAAAACATGCAGGCCTGTACAAACGCATCACGGGTTCTCATCCTGCCATACATTCCGTATATTAAGGTATGTGATGGTAATTACATTGAATTATTTAAGCTTCATTTATGCTTACTATTGTTTTGAAAGATAAAAGTGCCAAATAAACTTAACATTCAGTTATTCAGTATTCACGGGTTAATCAGGGGTACAAATCTTGAACTGGGCAGGGATGCCGATACCGGCGGGCAGGTCAAATATGTGGTTGATCTGGCCAAAGCGCTTGGTGAACACCCTGATGTAAAGCAGGTCGATTTGTTTACCCGGCTGATCGACGACAAGCGGGTAAGCCCTGATTACAGGGAACCAACAGAATCAGTGAGTGAACGTGTACGTATTGTTCGTGTAAAATGCGGCGGCTCCCGGTATGTTCGCAAAGAGCTCCTTTGGCCCCATCTGGATGAATTTGTAGACAACGTTATTCAGTTCTCTAAAAAAGAGGGCCAGATGCCGGATGTGGTTCACGGGCACTATGCCGACGGCGGATATGTAGCGCGGCAGATATCAGGTATGCTGGGGCTGCCTCTCATATTTACAGGTCACTCGCTTGGCAAAACCAAATCGCGGTCGCTGGCCGGTGAAGGCATGGCCATGGAGGAGATGGATAAAAAATTCAACATCCTCCGACGGATCAAGGCCGAAGAGAATGTGCTGAAACAGGCCCATATGGTTGTAACCAGTACTAAAGACGAAATTGAGCGTCAGTACAGCCTCTACACTAACTCGAACGGGGTCAATTTCAACATCATACCGCCAGGTATAGACCTGAACGGTTTCTATCCGTTCTACTACGATCAGGATGATAATTTTACAAAAAGTGAGGAGCTGCTGCAGGCCCGTCACAAGATGACCCACGAGCTGTCCCGGTTCCTGAGTAATCCGGGCAAACCAATGATCCTTGCCATCTGCCGCCCCGACAGTAAAAAAAATATTCAGGGCCTGGTTACCGCATTCGGGCGCCACAAGGAATTGCAGGCACTCGCCAACCTCGCCATATTTGCAGGTATCCGAAAAGATATCGACAACATGGATGATAATGAGAGCAATGTGCTTACAGAGCTTTTGCTGCTCATGGATAAATATGATCTGTACGGGAAAATGGCCATACCCAAAAAGCACGATCCCAACTATGAGGTTCCTGAACTCTACCGCATGGCCGCCGGATCAAAAGGGGTTTTTGTAAACTCCGCGTTCAATGAACCGTTCGGCCTCACCATGATTGAAGCCGCCGCCAGCGGTGTGCCCATCGTGGGACCGGACGACGGCGGCCCCGTCGAGATCGTCAAGAACTGCAGGAACGGCCTGATAGTAGATACCCGCGACCCCGATAATATCGCCAAAGCGATAAGGGAGATTCTAATTGACGAGGAAAAATGGATCAGCTACTCCAACAATGGCATTCAGGGGGTGAGAAAACACTACAGCTGGGAATCACATGCAGAATCGCTGGTATCAGGGTACAAAAAAGTAATTAAATCCATTAAAAAATCGGGCAATTATATTAAAAAATCACCTGCTTCCCGTTTCGGTTCCATCCGGAAGCTGTTTATTTCCGACATCGACAACACACTTACCGGCGATGATAAAGCCCTGAAGAAGCTGACCCGGATTATCAACAACAACCGTGAATCGTTTGGTTTCGGTGTTGCCAGCGGACGGAGCCTGGAACTGATACGCGAAATTGTGGAGGCAGAAAACCTGCCCCTTCCCGACGTTATCATCTCATCGGTTGGAACGGAAATCCACTAAATGGAAACCCGAGATGATCCGCAATGTACTCGCTGAACTCGATTTTCTTGAACCCCAGGAGGATGAGGCCCAGAAGGCGTTCAAACTAAGCTATCTGATGGACTACGACCAGGACAACATCGCACTGATCCACCAAAAGCTGGCCGAGGCAAAACTCCGCTATTCGCTGATTTACTCACATGGCGCTTTCCTTGACATGATCCCTCAGCGGGCTTCCAAAGGGCGGGCGCTTGACTACCTCGGCAAAAAATGGGATATCCCCCAGAACCGCATCCTCGTAGCCGGCGATTCGGGTAATGACGAGGAGATGCTGCAGGGAAAACGTCCTGCTATTGTGGTTGGTAATTACAGTGATGAACTCGCCGGACTCAAGGGCAACCGTCAGGTCTATTTCGCACAAGCCAACTATGCAGCCGGCGTTATCGAGGGAATGAAGGAATACGGGTATATCGAATAACAGCCGGAGGGTGTGCATGATGACATCAGTTGGGCCGACGACTTCAGAAATGTCACGAAAACTTGATACCTTGAGCACTTGACCCCGTATCAGGAATAAACGGATGCATTGTATTTAACTGAGTGGCTGACTATGACTATTGCTGAATTATTGCCGGGATATCTGAGTCCGGGCGCTGTTCACTACACCCGCCTTCTTGCACTCCTGTTCATTTTCAGCCTTGTATTTCAGGCACAAGATGCCCGTGCACAGGGATTCAGCATGGTGAACGACCGTAACCACCCGGAGCTAAGATGGATGCAGGCCGAGACCCGGAATTTCCTGATCATGTACCCTGAGCACCTTGCAGGGATTGAATCCGAAGCTGCGGCTATAGCGGAAGAAACATACCGGGTACTGTCGGAGAATCTGAATGTGACCTTCCAGCACAAAATCCGGATATACCTGACAGACGAGGATGAAATCGTAAACGGGTTCGCGGTACCGATCGGCGGCTTTTTCACAAATATATGGGTAAATCAGAACGAAGTAGCTGAAACCTGGACCGGCCAGGCAAAATGGCTTCGCAAGGTTATTGCCCACGAACTGGTACATATTTTCCATTACCAGGCTGTTAAGGGAACCTTCTGGCCACTCGATTACATCCTTTCAGAGTCTATGCCTTCGTTCTGGGCAGAAGGGCTTGCCCAATACCAGACTGAAAAATGGGATGCTTTCAGGGGCGACAGCTGGCTCCGAACTGCAATCTACGACAACAATCTCGATTACCGGTCCGGCCAGTCGTTATGGGATGGTACCCTGATGTACGCAACAGGCAACTCCCAGCTACGATTTTTCGCCGAACAATACGGCGACTCCACCCTTGCATCACTTCTTGCCCATCGCAAACCGGTCTTGTTCGGTCTGGGTAAAACTCACAATTTTTATACAGCCTTCGAAAGTGTTACCGGCGACAGTTACGCTGCATTCGATGACCGCTGGCGGCGGCACATGACCATCTATTACAATACCATGGCCGGGCAGATGGAGCGTCTCGATTCCCTTGCCTCAGATCCTTTAACACTACCTGCAAGTACCGCATCCGGCTTTCAGTACGATGCGGCCGGCAGGTATATTGCCCTTGTGGGGCTTACCTCCGTCGTTCAACCGGTGCGCCGTTTGTGGTTGATCGACACAGAAAACGGCTCCGAGCGGATTCTTGACGACGGACCCGTCGGATCTCATCTAAGCTGGCATCCCGATGGGGAGACGATCGCCTACCATCGCATTACCAGGGGTCGGTACGGCAGTCTGCAGAATGAACTGTACAAGGTTAACATTTTCACAGGGCGGCGTGAACAGCTTACCCGTAACCGTCGTGCATCGTATCCCGAATGGATGCCCGATGGCAGAATTGCATTTATCGGATCAGAAGCAGGCACCGGAAACATATTTGTTCTCGATATCGCCTCCGGCAGTGAAGTACAGCTTACCGCATTTGAAGGTGATGTTCAGCTTGCCGGTCTCAGGAGACAACCGGGAAGTGACCGGCTTGCATTCAGCCGGTTCGATGAGCAGGGCTACCGTGAGATTGTAATCCTTGATCCTGCAACAGAAACCTGGCATGCCATCGGTGATCCCGACAGCGATAGCCGCATGCCGGTCTGGAGTCCTGACGGATCATTGCTGGCATATACCAGCCTCAGAGATCAGGTGCCGAATGTTTTTGTAACCGATCCGTCTGACGACTATCCCGGGGAGCGGGTTACCCGGCAATTTACCGGAGCATCTGCCCACAGCTGGCTGCCGCCCGACACGCTGCTCCCCGGCGGGCGGCTGGTCATTGCAACAACCGACACCAAAACAAGAAATTATATCTATGAAATAGATGCCGATTCCCGTGCTGTTGAAACTGAAATAGATATTAATCCCTCCTATACCGGCTGGACAAAGCACCACCCTCCGGCGGAAATCCCAAAGCATATAAGCCCCGACCCGAGCCTTATCACTTCAAACAGACCGTATTGTTCATGGTGTTCTATCGACAATGTTATAACCATCCCCATTCCATTCTATGCAAGCGGGAACGATTGGGGTCCGGCCGTTATCAGTGTATTCTCTGAACCTCTGGGCAAACACATGTTTATCGGTGGGTTGGGAGTATCGGTAAATGATCCGCTCGACGGCGGCTTTGCCCTTATCAGCTATATCAACCGCCAGCTCGCACCCACACTCACATTGAACATCTATCATCGTAGCTATAATGCCCGTTTTTATGGCGATGACCTGCTATTTAACCGCTACTCGGGCGGCGATGCCGGCTTTCGGCTGCCACTCGACCTGTTCAATATTAGCTATACCCAAACGGCGATTGGCGCTCAGGTGAGCTACGCTGCCACTGAACCAACGCGTGAACTAACGTTAATACGTTTGGTATCCGTTTTCAGGTTAGGGGCGCCGGCAGATTTTTTGGAGGAGACACCCGGTTTATCCGACCCGACCTTAGGGCGTACCGCATATTTTCTGGCCCGGCCAATCACCGGATTTACATTTACGGACGTGCGGTCGCTCAGAAAGGGCGAAGTCTGAACCAGGATTTTTTCGGCCTCACCCGGTATGGAGACCTATCCCTCCTGCTGCCCGGTCTGAATCAGGATATACTGTACGGTGACGGTGAGCGCGTAAGAGGTTACAGTGATTATGTGATCGGCAACCGGCTCCTGTTCACAAGTCTGGAATACAGGATGCCGTTGGTTTCCAATTTGCAGACCCAAATACTGGGATTTGCCGCATTTGGCGGTGTGATACTGGCACCTTTTATGGATGCAGGCATGGTCTGGACCGGGGCACTCGATTACGGCAAAGCCGTTAAAAGAGCGGGTGCGGGTGTTGAACTCAAAAATCTGATGTCGGTAGGAGGATTGCAGTTCAAGCACGCTGTCGGATTCGCCCAGCCGATAAAGGAATTGTCGGGCAGGGACTATGAACTGTATTACAGAATAAAAGTGGCTGTTCCATTTTAGTGGATGTTCCATTTTAACATTTGCACACTAACAACTCTCTCAATATTATTGCCATCATAAAATCTACACAGTGAGCAATTCATGAAAACACTATTATTGATTATCAGTACGCTGTTACTTGTATCTACCCCGATTACCTCAATAGCAGGCAGTACTGATGATGAACCCCGTTTCACCCTTGGCTTTTACACCGGCCCCGTAGTACCAACCGGTGAAGAACGGCTTACCGACTACTGGGGCATCGGATTCATCACCGGATTCCAGTCCGGTTATTTCATTACTGAAAATATTCAGCTGAGGGCTGAAATAGACTACAGCATGTTTTCATTTCGCAGAGCCCGTTTCCGTGAAGAAAACAACTACCCGGAAAGTCAGTACAAAATTACCAACAACACTTCAAGCACCATGGTTCTGTCTGGAGCGGCCCTCTATTATCTGCCCCTGAACAGAGAGTTTCTCCTGTATGCCGGCATTAACGGCGGCATGATGTACGTTGAGATCGGCGATATCAATGTGGGTGATGGCGATGAGCAACTTACAGCATCGGGCAGCTCAAAGTCCGGCTTTTCGGCGGGATTTTCCGGCGGACTGGAGATGCGCTTCTGGCCATCGACCAGCCTTTTTTCCGAACTCGGTTACCGGTATGGTTACACACCCAGAACGCGTACGCACTATGTACCCCTCAAGCTGGGCATCAACGTATACCTGTAATTTACAGCCAACTATTTTCGGTATTTCTGAAGTTGAGATTTTTCCGGAAAACGGGTCTGTTTGCAGATCTGGCTCCGTTTGCAGCAGCCAATAATCTGTCAGTCAAAATTTCCCGGTTATTTCAACAGGGTTGACCTCATGGTCTGCGTAATACCGGCTGCATCAAGCCTGATAAGGTATATTCCGGAACTAATGCCCGAGGCTTCCCATTGAACACGGTGCTCACCCGCCGGGAAAACACCGTTTTCAAACTCCTTAATCAGGCGCCCTGTAATATCGTATACGCTGAGCCGTACCGGGCCGCCCTCTGCCAGTTCGAAGGCGATTACGGTACCCGGGTTAAATGGATTGGGATAGTTCTGACGCAGCAGAGCCCCCTGCGGTAATTGTACTTCCTCGTCAATGGAAACAGCTAAAGCGGAATCTTCAATCTCTATGTAGCCGAGAAGATTGCGGCCGGTTTCAGGTTCCCAGACATCTTCATTGGCCAAACGGATGGCATATTCGGGACGGTCGACAAGATTAATGTCGGGCATGCTCAGGTACACTTCATAGATTCCGTCGTCGAACAGTGCAATATCTACCGGTGTAACCACATCAAACTCGCCTTCCCAGGTGCGGATATCACCCGGAACCTGGAAAGATTGTTCCTCTTCAGTAATCAGGTTCCGGAATATCAGCCAGGCTTCGCGACTCAGGAATGGTCTTGCATATCCCTTGTTTTCCATGGCAAGTGTTACGTCAATATCTGCTCCGTTCTGTTCGAATGTGGCTCTGCTGAGAACAAACCGGTACCCCAGAAATCGCAGCATCACATCCAGGTGGCCTGAGTTAATCCAACCATTGAGCACAGAGCTGTGATAATCACGGTTGATGATCGACCAGTTCGTCAAATCCATTTCCATAACGGAATTATCTCCGTCGGTACGTGGTGCATTCAGTCCGTTCGTTTCACCAGACATGGGAAGGAATTGCGTTTCATTGCTCAGGAACTCATAATCGTCGGTGCCAACAGGGTTACCAAACTGGCCGGTATTTCTGTAAGTACCCATATCGCCCCATATGTTCAGGAAAGCATCGTTGTAAAAGCCGATCCTGGCCTGCGGTGTATCACTGTAGGCGGTTTCGCCGGTAAGGGGGGTAGACCCGTACATCGTGATTTTAGCCTGCGGATAGCGTACCTGCAGCGGGATTTCGACTGGAGTGGCAGCCAGCATGGCATCGACCACCTCTTTCCTGTTCAGCCACTGTGTTGGAAAGATGCTGCCGTGAGAGCCAAACTCAGTAGAGTTTGTGTAATACCATTCACCCCAGGTACCGATAAATCCGGCCTGGTGGGCAACAATCACATCCTTGTTTTGTTCAAGTACTGGGGCTAGCTGCTCAATATGCTGAAGTATCAGGGCTTTTACCGGTTGCTGAGGATCGGTAGACTGCCGGTTGGTGTAGGAAAATCGCACAAGTGTCTTAAGGCCAGCATTCCGGATCCGGTCAAAATCGATCTGAATATTATTCAGGTACGTTTCGGATATTTCGGTTTCCATAAAATTGCCAAGCAGAAAATACCGGTAGATCACAGTCACCTTTTCCGGTCCGGTTCTCCATCCACTTATGGTATTTTCACTGATACTGGAATAGTTTGTCGCGGTGTAGTATGTATTGTTGGTGATGGAGTATTTCTGCAGACCACGTTCAGGATTGGCAATGATCTCGTCCGATTCGGTGTAGGTGAATACGGTCTGAGCCTGTATTCCTGCTTCATTCAGAACAGGTATCGCCAGGGTTAAAAAAAGCAGTACAAGAAGATTTTTTTGAAAAACAGATCGGTTCATGAGTCGACAGTTAGAGGTTAACACTATTATTATCGTGGTATTCTATTGAATACCAGCAACATGAAATAATATATAACACTTTTGAAACTTTCATATAGTTTTGTTTGATTTCGTAACCTTATTTTACCCTTTTAATAAACTATTACTTCGATATACAGTCTGTCGCAATGCTGCCGCATTCCGGCCCGGGTCATATCTCCGCCATTGAGCCATTCACGTTTCCCGGCCGGTTCACTGAATCCACCCTGGAAACTGTAGCTGAGTTGTATAAACGATGCCCGGCTGCGGGTAATCACTTTTTTTCGAAAAAAAAAGCCTTTACAGGTGTAAAACTGCAAAGGCTTTTATACGGTGGTGGAGATGCCGGGAGTCGAACCCGGGTCCGGGAAGGCAAACCAGCAAGCGTCTACATGCTTATCTGTCGGGTTGAATCTCACTTCAGGGGTAGCCGGACAGCACAGCGCCCTGAAGCCAGGCTGCTAATTTCTCGCGCCAACTACACAGCCGATAGTTGTCGCCAGCCCGACATTAGCGTCGCTCTGAAAACCGCCGCCGGGCAGGCAGCAGGCAGAACGGAACGGCTGTTAGGCAGCCATTCGGTAATCGTAAGAGTTGCCTTTTACAATTAAGTATCCCAAAGGTTTTTTTACGAGTACATAAGGGGGAAACTCGGCATGCAACCTGTGATAGTACTCAGCCCGTCGAAACCAAGTACATCCCCAAGTGCTTATTTTACAAAGGATCAAAGAACAATGCAGCACAAAACAAGCTAAAATCACTATATCATCACTGAAAATAGCTGTATTTTATATGCTTCGTAATATACAACTAATACAGAATCATTTTAGTATTCAATCAGCATTCCAATAATTGAAGGAGTACCAAGAGAACTCACCAATGAAAATTGCAATCATCGGCGCAGGTGCTGTAGGAACGGCACTCACCAAACTTTTTTGTAACGACAACAGTACAGATTCCGTAATCCTGATCGACAGAAACGGCAGCATTCTGAATGCATTAAGCCAGAGTCTGTCGGATTGTACGAAACTGCGAACACACCGCCTGGGTATTGAAAACAGGGTAGCCGTAAAAAGCCTGATCAAGGGTTTCGACTGTCTGATTTCGGCTCTTCCCCACAATAATAATTTTGATCTGGCACAGCTTGCCCTTGAGGCCCGCATCCATTACATCGATTTCGGGGCTGACGATAAGATACTCGAAAAACAGATGGGCCTGCACGATCGGGCATCCAGCGAGGGAATCTGGTTAATACCAAACTCAGGTCTTGCACCAGGACTGCTTAATATTCTTGTTCTGAAGGCTTTTGAGCAGTTCGAAAGTGTACGGAAAATTCACATCAGGGCTGCCGGTTTGCCAACCAACCCGGAACCACCGCTAAACTACTACCTGAGTTTTTCTGTTCAGGGGCTGCTGAGCGAGTATCTGAATCCTGCCTATGTGATAGAAAACGGCAAAGCCGAATATGTAAATTCTCTGGATGGCTATGAGAGAATGACGTTTGCCACAAGGCCTGAGATCGGAGAACTTGAGGCTTTCTATACCAGTGGTCAGTCTTCATCGCTGGTAAGGCATCTTGAAGGCCGTGTCAATGAGCTGAACTTCAAGACGCTCCGCTACCCCGGGCACCGTGATATCATGAAAACCGTTTTCAATCTCGGCCTGGCGTCAAAACAGATTATTGATGTTCGAACCAACCTCACCTACCGCGAACTGCTCGTGCGCCAGCTTCAGAAATACCTGCCACAGCAGGTTGAAGATGTTGTTCTCGCCAAGGTTCTCGTGGAAGGCGTCAAAGAAGGCCGGCATGTGCATCTAAATTATGAAATAGTACACAGCTACGATCACAAAAACGAAATGAGCGCCCAGATGGCTTGTACCGCCATACCGGCTCTGCTTATTGCACGGCAACTGACACGGAACATGCTGCCCGCAACGGGTGGAGCAAGGCCTCCCGAGCTTGTGATCGATAAGAATCAGTTTTTTGAGGATATCCGGGAAACCGGGATCAGCATTCATAAAAATGAATTCGAACCCGGCTGACCAGCGAACAACCTTTTACTTAACTAAAAAAGCCGCATGGAGCGGCTTTTTTAGTTAAGTCGTCAATGGCTATTGCTTATTTCATGCCTTTCGGCCCCGTTTCATCCTGATCACGCTTGATGGCCTTTTCCTGGCCTCCGGCTATCGACTGGCGCATATCGGTGTCCGAGATCACATTGCGCATATTATAATAATCCATTACCCCGAGATTTCCGCTGCGGAACGCTTCAGCTATGGCTTCAGGAACGCGGGCTTCGGCTTCAATAAGCCGTGAGCGCATCTCCTGAATTTTCGCCTTGTTTTCCTGTTCTACGGCAACGGCCATGGCACGACGCTCTTCCGCTTTGGCACGGGCCACTTTCAGGTCGGCTTCTGCCTGATCGGTCTGCAGTGCGGCACCGATGTTATTGCCAACGTCTACATCGGCGATATCGATGGAGAGAATTTCAAAAGCGGTTCCGCTGTCGAGGCCGCGTTGCAGAACGGTTCTGGATATCTGATCCGGATTTTCCAGTACTTCTTTGTGGTCTTTTGCCGAACCGACGGTGGTTACAATACCTTCACCAACGCGGGCAAGGATCGTCTCTTCGGTTGCCCCGCCCACGAGCCTTTCGAGATTGGCCCGAACGGTGACCCTTGCAGTGGCTTTAACCTGAATACCGTCTTTGGCAACGGCAGTAATAATTGGAGTTTCAATCACTTTCGGGTTAACGGATATCTGAACGGCTTCGAATACATCCCGGCCGGCAAGGTCGATGGCCGTAGCCTGCTCGAAAGAGAGGCCAAGATTCGCTTTATCAGCCGAAACCAAAGCCTGAACCACTTTCTGCACATTGCCACCAGCCAGAAAGTGGGCCTCCACCTTGCTGATATCGATAATCAGTCCGGCCTTGGTCGCAGTAATCACCGCCTTGATGATGGGAGCCGGCGGAACTTTCCGCAGCCTCATTCCAATCAGTACACCGATAGATACTTTTACTCCTGAGAAAAATGCCGTGATCCACAGTCCTACAGGAACAAAGTAGAAAAACATGAATAGGAGGATCACGATCAGAACCAGGATGATCAATCCAAACGTTGTTTCAAACATGATTATGTTGATTAATGATTAATAAAAAACCGTCGTACAGGCATCTGCTTACAACAGCTCCGGTGCCTGAAATGTATGCGTGGCAATTTAACAAATGCCACGCTATTTCCGGATAAAAATAGTAGCTTTTGCCAGATTTATAAAACCGGTTGTCTGCCTAAATCTTTTTGACGACCACACGGCTGCTTCCGGTATCCACAACACGTATACGGGCCCCGTTCTCAACAAATTCACCGTCTGATATCACATCCACCCGCCTGTCGTCGACTAATACCACGCCCGAAGGCCGGAGCGGTGTTATTGTTACACCTTCCATTCCAAGCAGATCATCAAGGCTTTTTGCTGATGTATATCCTGTATTCCGATCGGTCGATTCCATGAGTACCAGCCTGCTGAACATCTGGTTCTGCGGCAGATACCGGGCAAGCGACATCAATAGCAGCATACCAATAACAAGCGTGATGGTGAGAGTCCATACCGCCATACTTATGTGTTCCATGGGCGGAAACCGCAGGCCTACATTGCCGATAAGTGAGGCGCCAAGGCTGAACACCACCAGCGATATACCAATACCTCCGGCAACACCAAAACCCGGAATAAAAAAGATCTCAATGATGATGAGCACCACACCAATGAAAAACAGTACGATCTCCCAACTCTGGGCCAGGCCCATTATGTAGAGCGGTGCGAAAAACATCATGGCACCGATTCCCGCTACCATACCGGCAAAACCGATTCCGGGCGACTGCAGCTCAAAATAGAGCCCTCCGAGCATCATCAGCATCATTATACTGCTCACCACAGGATGAGCCAGAAATCGGAGTACACTCTCCTGCCACAGTTCCTGCAGGTAGACCACTTCCGCATTCTCCCACCCCATGTGGGCAAGAATTTCATCCCTGGTTCCGAACGATCCATTGATCACATCGAAATTTAGAGCTTCTGATGTACTTAAAGTAAGCAGCTTGCCCTCGGCGATTATACCCTCAATTTCAATAGATTCGTCGACCATAGCTTCAGCGATCCTTGGATCCCTGCCTTTCGCTTCGGCCGTGGCCCTCATCAGACCTCTCATGTAACTCTGCATTTTTTCGGAGGCTTTGTCGCCTGAACCGCCTTCCACTACCGTTGCCGCTCCGATAGAGGCGCCCGGAGCCATATAGATGGAATCGGTGGCAAGGGAGATAAGCGCACCTGCCGACGCTGCATTCTTATCAATAAATGTAATGGTGGTAAGCGGCGTATCAAGCAGATTTTTCCGGATTTTATCGGCTGCGTCAACAAGGCCGCCGAAAGTGTCCATGTGCAGGATGAGACCAACAGCATCATTGGCCTCTGCAGTTACAATCCCGCGCTGAACGTATTTTTGCAGCCCGTTATCGATGAGCCCTTCTACATTGATCACATAAACTACCGGGCGGGTAGGAATGTCTGCCGACGTCTGACCTGCGATGATATTCACGGCAAGCAGGATCGGCAGAACAGCGAGAAACAGTAATTTTTTTTGTCTTTTCATGATGCATAAGATAAAAAAGGGTTTTCCGGAACTGCCCGGATAATCCCGAAATGAATGCTCAGTTCGATTTTCAGGAATATCCGCATTTTATAAAGAATACACTAAACAATATACGCTGAAATACGTAGGGTTTGAGTTGAAAGTTGCATTCACATCATGATCTCCCGGCAGTCAGGTTATTACCCCATCGCCTACAATTATTTACGATCAGATGAATGTTCAGCTACCGATTATGTGTTCACCGTTATAAGATGTGAGACATCAGATGTGAGACATCAGACATCAGACAACAGACAACAGACATCAGACATCAGACAACAGACATCAGACAACAGACATCAGACATCAGACAACAGACAACAGACATCAGACATCAGACATCAGACATCAGACATCAGACAACAGACATCAGACAACAGACGTGAGATTAATGATATTGGTTTGCACTTTTAAATTTTCAGATTCAAGATTCCAGGATTAATAAAATATGTATATATATCGAGTTGGGGCGCTTATAAGCCTGATATTTCTGATCATTTTTATGCCAACGCAAGCTTTCGGCCAGGAACGCGCCAGTATTAGCGGTTATGTTACGGAGAGTACAACCGGGGAAACCATTCTCGGGGCAAACGTCTATCTGAAGGACACATCCTCAGGTTCTGTAACGAATAATTCGGGGTATTATATTATCAGCGGTATCAGGCAAGGTAGTTACACGGTGGTCTGGTCATTTATCGGTTATGAGGAGGTACAGCGTGCGATCACTTTCGAACCGGGCCAGAGTTTAAGGGTGGATGTAGAACTAACTCCAAGCAATCTGTCACTGCAGGAACTGGTTGTTGAAGCCGACGCCCTGGGCGACGACCGCCAGTCAATAGGCAGCGCCCAGGTAACCACAAAGCTTGTAAAACAGGTTCCTGCTGTTCTCCAGGCCGATGTTTTCAGGTCGATACAGCTTCTGCCCGGCATAAAAGCAGCATCCGACTTCTCATCGGGTCTCTATATCAGGGGCGGGAGTCCCGATCAGACTCTCATCCTGCTCGACCGAACAACGGTATACAACCCCACTCATTTTTTCGGTTTTTTTTCGACCTTCAATCCGGATGCCATCAAGGATATCAGGCTCTACAAGGGGGCTTATCCCGCAGAGTATGGTGGGCGGCTGGGATCCGTGGTCGACATTTACAATAAAGACGGAAACCGTAACAATATGGCGGGAACACTCAGCATTGGCCTGCTTTCGTCGCGGGCAAGTATCGAGGGCCCCTACTCAAAAGGTTCCTACATGCTGGCTTTCCGCCGGTCGACACTCGAACCTGTGCTTGCCGTACTGCGTAATCAGGTCGATAACGTGCCCGACGCGTTCTATTTCTATGATATCAACGGGAAAATCAATTTTGATGCCGACGCAAATAACCGGGTGAGCGTTGCCTTCTACTCGGGTGTGGATGACGTAAAGTTTCCGATAGGTGAAGACCTCAGGTTCAATCTGAACTACGGCAACCGGACCCTGAGTACTACCTGGACACGAATACTGAGTCCAACGGTTTTTGCAAACCTGACACTAACCGGTTCCAACTATTTCAGCACACCCCTGTTTGAATTCGGGGGTACCGATTTCGAGCGCTCCAATACCGTTAACGACCTCTCCGTTAAGAGCGATTTTGAGTGGATGCCCAACAGTGTTCATTCCGTTCGCTCAGGCATATGGGCCGGGCATCTTACCCTCAATCTCAAAGACCGCTTCGACGGGCTTGAAACACTGAATTCCCGTATTGAGACCAGTTATGCGGTACCCGCTGGACCATTACTGCAGGCCTGAGGGGCAATTATTTTACCAGGGGTGACTACTTGCGCCTGGATCCGAGAATTTCGGCCGATTATCAGTTTTCAAGCCGGCTCAAACTGCAGGCGGCCTACGGGCGCTACCACCAGTTCCTCACCCTAATCACCAATGAAGCATTTTCCGGCTTCGACGTTTGGCTCACCACTGCCGATGGTGTTCCACCAGCCTGGGGAGATCAGTTTGGCCTGGGACTAAAGTATACCCCGAAGAGGAATTATAATGTGGAGGTGGAGGTCTACTACCGCACCATGCGCGGCCTGTTTGAGCTGGATCCAAGAATACCCGATGCTGCCGGGCTCGATTATGCCGATCTGTTCCGATTTGGTACCGGGTAT
Source organism: Rhodothermaceae bacterium (assembly GCA_020201275.1). Taxonomy (GTDB): domain Bacteria; phylum Bacteroidota; class Rhodothermia; order Balneolales; family Cyclonatronaceae; genus RECM01. The sequence goes on from JAIVHB010000166.1 coordinate 27,268, forward strand.
GCCTACGGGCTGGAAGTACTGCTTGAAAAAACGGCAGGCCGGTTTAACGGCTTCATAGGCTATACCTACGGCAATACGCGCAGGAAATTCGAGAACTATAACAACAGTAATTTTTATCCGCCCAAGTACGACCGCACCCACGATGTGAATGTTGTACTAAACTATAATTTGAGCCGCAAATGGATGCTCACCTCCGTTTTCAGCTATGCAACGGGGCAGGCCTACACCGAGCCCCTGGGCAGAACCCGGATACGTGATCCCTTCGGCACACTCCCCACTGATCCGCTAACCGTTGGCCGGGTAAATGCCTCCAGGCTGCCCGATTACCACCGGCTCGATCTGAGCGCCACCTATTACAGCACGTTTTTCGGGCTGGGCGATTCCGAACTTCAGATTCAGATCATCAATGCCTACTCGCGCCGCAATATCTGGTTTTACAATTTTGAACTTGAGGAAAACCCGCCGGAGCGTTCGGAGGTACCTCTGCTGCCCATCATACCATCGCTGTCGTACACCATCTATTTTTAAATCCCCATGCCATTGAACCACCCCATGCTAAAGAAAACAATTCCAATCCTCCTTCTCATCACTATGTCGGCCTGTGAGGTTTATAGGCAGGATGATTATGCAGAACAGTACGTCATTGAATCATTTCTGACAGCCGGTGAAACACTGCCTGAAGTCAAGCTTTCACGAACAATTCCTCTGAACCAGACCTATGTATTTGAAGAGGTTGCGATTTCAGATGCCGACATTGTGATCCGGTTAACGGCCGCCGATGGCAGTGCCAGTGATGTTTACACGTATACCGAATCATCGCGCAGAGGTATTTACACACCCGATGACCAGGATGCCAGGGTAATCTCCGGCAGGATGTATACGCTGGAAATAACCGGGCTGGACCGACCCGGCGACCGGATAACCTCTTCCGCTATCGTTCCGCTGCAGTTTGAAATTGTAAGCCTGAATGTTGACGAAACGGTTTATCAGTCGGATGTGCAATTTGAATTCAACCTTACACGCAGCTTTTTCCCCGGGCGGCAGAATGTTTTTATAGCCTCATCAATTGCGCTCGATCCCGACAGTTTCCCGCTCACCCCCTTCTGGGCCGATCGCGACGGTGAACCCAATGAGTATATACAGGTCAGTTCAGGTCTGATCAACGAGGGCAACTATACCGTGAACGAAGATAACACCATCGACCTGAAGTATCCCTGGATCGGCATTGCCTATTACGGGCCTAACAGGCTCGATATTTACGCCGTAGATGACAATATATTCGACTACTACCGGTCGCTGCAGACCCAGCAGGGCGGCGGGAACATCTCTCCCGGTCAGATCGAAAACGTAATCTGGAATGTGGAGGGTGGAATCGGATTGTTTGGTGCCAGAGCGGGAGTATCTGCGGATGTGTTTGTGAAGCAGCAGGATTAAAGAAATGGACCGTTTTATTGTACAACCGAATTGATCCATAAAAATAACCAACTTCATTTTCATAGAGCACTATCAGGCGGTTTCAGAAGTTATCTGAACGGAAATCAGGGTTATTCGGAATGTTTATTGGTCCGTGTCTGTTAAAGCGGGATAACATATTACCGGGAGGATTTTGCCGCGCACTTCGCGAAACCTAAGCGGTATAAAACATGTCAACAGATTTCTAACACCACACAATTATGCAGGATAAAGTAATTCTGATTGCCGGCGGATCCGGCGGAGTTGGCACGGCCTGTGCCAGAATTTTTTCGAAAGCAGGAGCCAAAATCGTTCTGGCAGCACGAAACAAGGCAAAAGCTGAAGAAACAGCCAGAGAAATCAACAACAGCGGTGGCGAGGCATTTGTAATTGAATTTGATGCGACCGACCACTCGTCGGTGGCCAGCATGGCTGAATCGGTGATACAGGAGCTTGGCAAAATCGATGTCCTTGTGAATGCATTCGGCGTTGGTCTGATCCAGCCTGTTCTGGATGTAA
>JAIVHB010000113.1 GCA_020201275.1 Rhodothermaceae bacterium
TAGTAGTTATTACTGCCTTTCGTCCCAGCACTGCACTGCAGCCACCCGCCACTCAGAGCCCTGTTGCATAGCGTTAAATACCCGATGCCGGTCCGTCAATTATTAGAGTAATCCGAGACTTGTAAATAATGGGAAAAACCAGAAACCCGGCCGCGTAACGGTGAGTTCATAACGCGACACAAATAATCCTGTACGTTGGATTTATCTAATATAATAACCCGCGGTCCTAACCGTAAATCAGGTGAGTATTGGTTTCAGTGGTAGTCACTGTATTAATACAATCTAACTTTTATCTGCAATGAAAAGGCTTTAATATGTATTTAGTATGGAAATACGAGTCTTTTGGAGTTTATGAAAGGGTTAGACCTGGCATAGAAACTCGTACTGAAGCAGAAAACTGCTTTTCTGGCAATAGGAGTAGTAAGGTAAGAAGAGAAGAGAGTTAAGATGGAAATTTTAGTAATCATATTGGGTTTGCTGATCAGTTTGACTACTGTATTTGCTACAACACCGCTGGTGTTGAAGCTTGCTGTATACATGAACTGGACAGACCGTCCCCGGGAAAAACGGAAAATCCACAAAACCGCAACGCCCAATGTTGGCGGCCTGGCAATTTTTATCGGTTTCATAGTGGGGTTAACCTATTTCTATTTTGTGCAGGATCTTATCTCGATTCACTATGCGGCATTCTACGAGTTCCCCAGCCTGCTTATTATAGCTGGTGCCGCGGGAATGGTGGCCCTCGGCTTTTATGACGATCTTTACCGCATCGGATTCAGGACAAAATTCCTGTTTCAGATCATAGGTGCCGTTATTGCATTCTGGGGAGGCATTCAGATCACAGAAATTGTTAACCCGGTAACCGGCAATCTGATCTTCCTTGGCGCCATGTCGCTGCCGGTTACAGTATTTATAATGCTGGGTGTTATCAATGCCGTTAACCTGCTCGACGGTCTCGACGGTCTGGCAGGCGGCGTTGTGGTAATAGTATTGCTCACCCTCAGCCTTACCTACGTATCACTGGGCAACTATGCATTGTTCCCGATCGTGGTTGTGGTTGCAGGCTCGCTCATCGGTTTCCTCCGCTTTAACTTCTATCCTGCGTCCATCTTTATGGGCGACACGGGCAGCATGTTCCTGGGCTATATCGTTGCATGCTATGCCGTGGTCGGTATCGGCACCGCTACTACCGCCACATCCACATTGATTCCCTTCATCGCCATCGGTCTGCCGATCATGGATACCGCCATGTCAATGGTCAGAAGGCTGCTCAGCCACAAATCGATGTTCGATGCCGACAGCGACCATATTCACCATCGTGTAATCAGTCAGCTCCGGATCTCTTCACGCGGGGCCGTAATGGTTCTCTATACAGCAAGTGTGGTATTCGGTATTATCGCATTTGCCCTGGCCCATGCCGATGCCATGTTGCAGACCCTGCTGTTGTTTGCCACATTCATCCTGGTGGCCCTCTTCCTGAAAATTCTCAACTATATCAAACTGCCCGACAGCGTTACCACAATGGTTGATAAGCATATTGTGGGCAGAGACAAACGTGAGTACAAGGGCAGGGAATCCGAAGCAGAATACTACTAAAACCGGCAGGAACGGAGCAGATTTCTGTTTTGCCGGTCCATTTGTATTACAGCGCATAAAACAGACTATTCATCCCCAACATCACAGCCACTGAAGCAGAAACAAAACGGCTGTTGCAGAGTTGGAAATAACTAACCCGGACAGACCTTTTTTGATGGGTATCTGTCCGGGTTTATCTTTTTGGTACGCAGTGCGTATCTTTTCATCAGGAACGATACATTATTCAGATCATTATTTCAAAATGCAGTACCATATTCTAATATTTTAAGTCAATAGAGGATATGCAGATAACTATTAAAACGATCGCGTGGTTATTGACCGCCCTTATCATCACCATTGGTACCCCGTTACATAGTGAGGCGCAGGATTACGGGTTTGGGGTGAAAACCGGATTTCTGACCGTTACCCAGACCGGGAATTTTATATTTTCCGATGGCGACATCAACGTAGACCTTGATTCCGGATATATGGCCGGGTATACCTTTGGGGTTTTTACCCGTCTTACGATAGACAATAACCTGAGGCTGCTTACGGAGCTCAACTATTCACGCTTCGGAGCGGCTTACGACGGGTCATTTGTATTTCAGAACCAGCAGATTTTCACAAAAAGTGTAACCGGTATCCGGTATCTGCAGGTGCCTGTGATGGTTGAATGGTATACCGATCCTCCCGATCTGGGCCCATACCGCTATCAGAAGCCCTACTGGAGCTGGATCGTAAAAGGCGGGCTCTACGCAGGCTACCGCGTTGATGCGGTATTTTCAGGCACCAACACCGCCCGGATTCTGGGTGTGGATTTTGAGAGTGACTTCAGCAACAATGTCACCGATTCCTACAAGGCCTTCGATGCCGGTTTGACCATCGGCGGGGGCCTCGAGTACGGACTCACACGCAAGTACGGATTCGAAACCCGGTTTGTAATGGGTGTGCTTAATGTGGGCAATGAAATGAATACGCGGAACATGGGCCTGGTATTCGCTTTCTATTTTGTGATGTAATTGTATGGCGTGTGTGAGCACCCCCGGCATACATCGTGGCTGTGATACCGCAACAACTCATGTGATGCTGTTTTGAACAAATGCTCACACAGTTGGAACATGTGAGCGTATGCGGTGTTAGCTC
>JAIVHB010000167.1 GCA_020201275.1 Rhodothermaceae bacterium
GCTTAAAGGGTTCGACGAGCGCGGATTCGTTTTTTATACCAATTACGAAAGCCGCAAGGGGATGCAGCTGGCCGCGAACCCACGGGCCTCGCTCACGTTTTACTGGCCGGAGATGGTGCGTCAGGTGTGCATCGAAGGCGTCGCCGTCAGGGTTTCAGCCGATGAATCGGATGCCTATTTCGACAGCCGTCCGGCGGGAAGCCGAATCAGCGCGATCGCCTCGCCGCAGAGCAGAACGGTGGCAGGCCGGGCCGAACTGGAAGCACGTGCCGACTCCGTTCGGAAAAAAGGCGACTTGTCGCGTCCCGAAAACTGGGGTGGATACCGGCTCATACCCGACCGTATCGAATTCTGGCAGGGTCGACCAAACCGGCTTCACGACCGTATCCTGTTCACCCGCCAATCGGATAATTCACCCTGGAAAATAGAACGCCTGGCACCCTGAGTGGTCATTTTTTCGGCAGGCCAATTATACTGTTTCGCTGAATCTCCCCTATGTAAATTATCAACGATGGCGAATACATTACCAGACAGAGCGACCAGAATAGTAGCAAACGCTAATACAGACAGAGCGACCAGCAAATGACGAATACATTGCCAGACTTAGAAACCAAAAAATGGCAAACACTAAAACAAAGAGACCAGCAAATGGCGAATACATTACCAGACAGAGCGACCAGCATTAAACTGGCTGAGGCGATCCGGAGTGAATGCCTGAAAGCTGCCCGTGATGCCTTCACAGATGCATCCGAAAGCGGGCTATGTGAAGAAGGTGCTATAGAAGCGGCCCTCGGTGCCATTCAGTCGGTCGATACAGAACGCATTATCAGCCGGATACTGAACAAAACACAGCTTTTGCAATAAAACCTGTATTTTTCCCATAAACAGACCATCAACAGTTCAGATATGACGGATAAAAACGGTTTTCTATTTAATCAGCCATGAAAATTATTGCATAATTTTTGTAAAATAATTGCACAAATGGAGATTATTAACGATTATATAATTAAATCATAACAGGAAACCATTTGACATCAGATCGGGTCGGCTAAAACGTTACAAAAGTGCATTTAAACGACTGTTACCCTGAACAATTTCTGGGCCTGACAATACCTGATGACCCACGAATAATATCAGCATGAAAACACTTTACACAAAATTCATTAAATCGGCAGTTCTTCTGCTTCTGCTCATACCCGGAATTTCAGCCGCACAAACATGGCAGCTGGTATGGTCCGATGAATTTGAAACCGACACCCTTGATGCTTCTAAGTGGTCGTTTGAGCTGGGCACCGGTGCCCAATACGGTCTGATCAGCTGGGGTAACAACGAGCTTCAGCACTACACCGACCGTTCAGATAATCTCTACCTTGAAGACGGCATGCTCCACATCGTGGCCAGGCAGGAACAGTTTGCAAACAGAAACTACACCTCTGCACGGATCCGGACTATCAACAAGGGTGACTGGACCTACGGAAAATTTGAAATCCGCGCGAAACTGCCAAAAGGTCGGGGCTTATGGCCTGCCCTTTGGATGCTGCCCACCGAAAGTGTTTACGGGGGCTGGCCGCGAAGCGGAGAAATTGACATTATGGAACTGGTCGGGCACCAGCCGAATGTGGTGCACGGTACTGTTCACTACGGTCCGCCATGGCCTGACAATCAGGAGCACGGGGGATCCATCACACTCAGTGATGGTGATTTCAGTGAAGATTTTCATGTTTTCACAATCGAATGGAGTCCCAACAGAATTGTCTGGCGCATGGATGGGATGTTCTTTATGCTGGCAACACCCAATAATCTTGCGCCACACCCCTGGCCATTCGATCAGGCCTTCCATCTGCTGTTTAATGTGGCCGTAGGTGGTACGTGGCCAGGTAATCCCGATAGTACCACAGAGTTTCCCCAAACCATGACTGTGGATTATGTGCGTGTATATCAGGACTCCGAGCTTGTATCCATTGAAGATGAGGAAACCATTCCCGGCCAGTTCAATCTCCGTCAGAATTATCCCAACCCTTTCAACCCTGACACCAATATCTCGTTTGACCTGCGCGAATTTTCGCATGTAACCATTGAGGTTTATGATATTATGGGCAGGCATGTTGCCACCCTGGCCGACAGAGCATACGATGCAGGATCGCACACGGTGCGGTTCGATGCAAGCGGCCTCGGCTCGGGGACCTACATATACCGAATGTCCACCGATTCCCATCAGCAGTTTCGTTCGATGCAACTTATCAAGTAGAATTATGTTTAAGCAGTTAATGCGAAGGCCGGCCGGCTATCAAGCTGCCGGCCTTTTTTATATATTACCACTGTTAAAATGCATCCGGAATGCACCTTATTTGCCGTAGAATACCCATGTTTACCAATATACGATTCACAAGTGCCCTGTTAGTCCTTCAGGTATTCCTGTTTGGTGTTTCTTTAACCGCTCAGACGCTCCCTGCCATTGAGTTTTCTCATGCTGCCGGCACCTTTGCGGATCCTTTTGAACTGACCATATCTGCCGAAGATAACCCGGTTATCCGTTATACCACCAACGGCACTCTGCCGGGTCCGACAGCCACTCAATTTAACCCCGCAAATCCGATCACTGTTACGGGGTCCATGATGATACGGGCAAGGGCCTACCGCAACGGTATTGAGTCCGGTGAGGTGATCACGAAAATCTATAGCCAGCTGCATCCAAATGTTGTTAATTTCGATTCAAATCTGCCTCTTGTTATCGTACACCAGTTCGACGATATAATGGACCACAGGAGTGAGAGCCGTTACACGGTCGGTTTTTCGGTTATAGATACAGGATTCGATGGCCGGGCGCAGCTGCTTTCCGACAATCTGCACCTGCAGAGCCTGAGCGAATCCAATTACCGCGGATCCAGTTCTCTATGGTTCCCCAAAAAACAGTTCGCTGTACGGCTGATCGACGATTTTGGTGAAAACCGGAATGAGCCGGTTTTGGGGATGCCGTCTGAAAACAACTGGATTATGAGTGCTCCCTACGACGACAAAACCCTGATCCGCAATGCCATTGCCTACCAGCTTAGCCGCGATATGGGCCGTTATGCGCCACGTACCCGTTTTGTTGAGCTGTTCCTGCACGACGGGAGCGGCCCGGTAACGGCAGGTCACTATCATGGAGTGTATATGCTTGTTGAGCGGGTTAAGTGGGACAATAACCGCGTGAACATCACCAAGCTAACACCTCTCGACAATGCCGAACCGGAGATCACCGGCGGGTACATCATCAACTACGACCGGGATGAACATTTCAGAAGTTCCACCTTCAACACCCGGTTCTCCCTGATCCGACCCTCCGATGAAGATATCACGCCCCAGCAGCGTACCTGGATATCCAACTATACCGGCGGACTTGAATCCGCTCTGTTTGGTCCAAATTTCAGGGATCCGGACATCGGATACGCAGCATGGCTCGATACGGACTCATTCGTCGATTATCATCTGATTGTTGAGGCACTCAAAGAGATGGACGGTTTCCGCCTGAGCACGATGATGCATAAAGACCGTGGCGGCAAAATGGTGATGGGTCCGATCTGGGATTATAACCTGAGCACCGGAAATTATGACGGTCCATGGAGCGGGGCGGCAACGGGATGGTACCATACGCATCTGAACACCACACAATACCTGAACGGTTGGTACACACGCCTATTCCAGGACGCGGAATTCAGCCGCAGATACAGCGACCGCTGGTGGCAGCTGCGCGAGGGTCCTTACACCACCGAACACATCGTTAACATGATCCGCAGCTATGCCGATCTTCTGGAGGAGGCCCAGGAACGCAACTTTGTGCGGTGGCCGATACTTGGTGAATGGGTATGGGAATACAGCCGGGTCGGTTACGACACCTGGGAAGCGGAGATCGATTGGCTTGTGGGCTGGGTTGAGCAGAGAATGGGCTGGATCGACTCTCAAATGCCCGAACCATCTGGTGAGCCCGTGTCGCGGCTCCGTTATTTCTGGTATTTCGGCGACGACCTCATCAATAACACCCCCCTTGCAGCGGTCGATGCCACATACTCCCTGGTTGAGCAGGCCGCAATCCGGTTTGATTCGGCCCTCGACGGATATCCGTTTACAGAAACCCATCCCCTGTGGCGGAAGGCATCAATGGAGCGCCGCAACCGTCCGACCGATATCAACTATCACCCCGTTGGAAACCAGGGACGGCCCTTCGATCAGAATACCATGCGTGCATTGCAGGTTAAGCAACCGTTTACCGGAAACGGCGGTGAAAACACCCTGATTTTTGACATGCCGACAACAGGACTTGAGGGTGTGGTATTCAGCTTTGCCGCCATGGATGAAGGTGCCGCAACCGCCCTGCTGATCGACTACTCAACACAACCCGGAGGAACGGTATGGACAGACGATGGCCTGGCGAATGACCGGTTTCCGCTCGACACTCTATACCAGCAGTACAGTATTGATTTCAGCGGAATTGATGAGACCATGAACAATCCTGATTTCAGGGTCAGGATCCGGTTCGAAGGCCCCGCCATGACTGCCGATAACGGAAACCGGGTCACCTTCAATAATTTTAGCCTCGAAACGGTACCCGATACCACTACAAAAGTTGACGATGACAATCAACAGCCTGTCACGTTCCGCCTCTATCAGAATTATCCGAACCCGTTTAATCCCGGCACCATTATTCCCTATGAAATTCCCCTTGCCGGTAACATAAAACTGGAAGTATTTGATGTACTCGGCCGAAGAGTGGCCACCCTGGTCGACGAATTTCAGGTTACGGGAAGATACCAGATTCCTTTTGATGCATCCGGGCTGGCAAGCGGAGTGTACATATACCGGTTAACTACCCGAGATAATGTACAATCACGCAGGTTTACACTCTTAAAATAATCCTGCCGACCAGTTTTCATCCACAAAAATCTACTGGCGCTGCTTCATCAGGCTGACACGATTTATGAGATACATCACTTATCGTCGGTACTACCGGGTCTGAGAGGTGGTGGATCCTTTGGTTGTCAGTATTTCGGATCAGATATGCTCTGCATCATTTGGCGAGCAGCATCTTCTGTGTCTTACTGAATGAAGGGGTTCTCAAATGGTACAGATAGACGCCGCTTGCAAGGCCTGATGCGTCAAAAACAACTTCATGACTGCCCGCTCTGAATGAACCGCTGGCGAGTGTTGCAACAAGCTGGCCCATTACATTGTACACATCAAGAGTAACCTGATCCTGCCCTGGCAAATCGAATTGAATGACGGTTGTGGGATTGAACGGGTTCGGGTAATTCTGTCTCAGGGCGAAGCTCGCGGGCAGACCGGATTTCGGACTATTCACCGAGGTTCCCACACGTTCAGCATTAACATCCAGATCGTCGAAGTACCAGGTGAAATTTTCGCTGCCGTCGCCCACCTGTCCTGCCTGGAAATCAAAAATGAGGGTTATCAGATCCCACTCCAGTTCAAAACCGGCTCCGCTCATGTCCCAGGTGATCTCTTCCCACTCCTGGCTGGTAGTGGTGGGCATGGGATTTTCATAATCCTGAACACCGAATCGCTGTTCCACTTTCATCAGTACCGGTACATCGGTACGGGGTGACCAGACCTTCATGGTAATGGTGTGGTTCTCTTCGCTGAAAACAAAGGCTTCGTCCAGAATCATGAAAGCCCCGCCCCAGAAAGCCCCGCCCTCTTTTACCATCTTCCCGACATGGCCCGACTCGTTTGTATTATCGGGTTGCGGGTTTTCGACAACGGTGATCTCCCCACCGCTGAATCCCAAAAAGGCCTGCGCCCACGCGAAACGCGTGTTTTCGAAGTTCAGCGGAATTGTAACAGCGATCTGGCCCTGCGGTGTGCCCGGATCATCAAATACGGCCCCAAAAACATCCAGATCGTCGAAATACCAGGTAAAATCTTCACTGCCATCGCCAATCTGGCCCTCTTCAAAATCAAAGATAAGGGTGATGATGTCCCATTCGGTGTTGTATGCAGACGGGTCAACGCTCCAGGTGAGAATCTCCCATTCACCGCTGGTTGTGGTTCGCTCAACCTGTTCATTTTCCAGATCGCCGTCTTGCTGTTCTGTTTTCATGAGGATGGGAACATTGCTGCGCGGCGACCAGACTTTCATTGATATGGTATTTCTATCGGCATTAAACGAGAAGGGGCGGTCGGCCCGAAAATAGGCCCCGCCCCAGAATGCTCCTCCGCCTTTGACCATCTTTCCGACACGGTCGCTCCCGTTTACACCGTCGGGACCGGGATTTTCGACAAGTGAAACCTGGCCACCGTCGAAGCCGGTGAAAGCGGCATCCCAGTCATAGAACCTGTCTTCAAACATCAGCGGGAGGGCAGCACCGTAGGAGGCATCCGCATCCTGGTACACGCGAACATAGTCGATTACCATTTCCTGCGGGAAAACGGTGTTGGCGTCGGGGCTACCGGGCCAGTTGCCCCCAACAGCCATATTCAGGATCATATGGAACCGCTGATCGAAGGGAGCCGGAAAGCCCTGGTCTTTGCTGAACCAGTCGGCCTGCGTCTGAAACAGTACACCATCCACGTACCACCGTATTTCACCATGCTCCCATTCGAGGGCGAATGTGTGAAAATCGTCGTTAAAAATACCTGATGCCAGTGTATACGAATCGCCGGTATAGGTGTGCGGCGGGCCGTAGTGCAGGGTTCCGTGAACAACATCCGGTTCGTGGCCGACCATTTCCATAATGTCGATTTCGCCGCTTGCTGGCCAGCGCCCGTATACCGCATCGGTAGGCATCATCCAGATGGCCGGCCAGAGACCGCGCCCCGCTGGCAATTTGGCCCTCACTTCAAAACGGCCGTACCTCCAGTCGCCCTGATTGATACTGCGGATGCGGGCCGAAGTGTAATCCATCCCCTCAAAGGCCTCTTCCCGGGCAACGATATGAAGCATACCATCCTGAATAAACAGATTCTCTGCACGGTCGGTGTAGTACTGCAGTTCGCTGTTCCCCCAGCCTCTCAATCCCTCCGCTGCACCCGTTCCGTACTGAAATGACCATTTCGAGGTATCGAGATCTGCAGCATCAAACTCATCGGCCCATATCAGCTGCCAGTTCTGGGCATGGGTGCCAGCGGGAAAGAAAACACAGGCACCAATTAGTGCCATAAGTACCCCTGTTATAGATTTGCTCATTTTTATACTCCATTAAATGTGATGTAGATCAAACGGATGTGATCCTGGTGGGGAAACAATCCTGTCGGGTCATTTACTGAAAAAGTTAAACCACCGGCCGATGTTTCTTACATCAACCGGTGGTTTATGCAAATGCTGCAGATTTGTATTAGTAACCCGGATTCTGTTTCAGGGTTTGGTTCGACAGGTTGATCTCAGATTCGGGTATTGGCAGCAGGCCCAGGCGGTCGGTCTGGAATGTGATCGGGATATCCGCCGTGGCCCGGGCGTTGATTCTGTCGGCAGCCGTATTGAGTCCCATTCTGAGCAGGTCCCAGTAGCGCATGCCTTCGCCGGCGAACTCAAGCCGGCGTTCAGCCATGATGTTATCACGAGTGGCCGGAATCTGAACGAAATTCTCACCATACGCCCGCATCCTCACCTGGTCGAAATAGGTCTGCGCGTTGGCGGATCCCAGTTCGGCAGCCATCAGCAATACATCGGCAAACCGGACAACGGGCCGGTTGTACGGCCAGTTGAACTCAACGTTTACAGCGGGTGTATCACCCCGGCGGGGGTAGAATTTCTTGAAGGCGTAACCCTGCCACTGATACATTTCAGCCGCGCTATGCCGAACGTTTTCTGCTACCGGATCGAGAATAGTGGCAAAATACCTTGAATCTGTAGCCGGGTCGAAAGCGGCCACCAGATCGGGAGTTACCGGCTGGAACGACCATCCGCCGGCATAGTTCACGTTAAAGCCAACACCCCGCAGGCCGGACATTGTAGCCGTCCAGTTCCCGATGGAACCGTTCAGAAAGCCCCAGTCGCCGAAAGATGTGGTTATGTGCTGCACCGAAAAGATGGCTTCGTTGTTGTTGTTGCCTGCGCGGCCCCAAAGATTGGCAAAGTTTGGCAACAGGGCATGGCCACTGTTCTGGATCACATCCTCGAGGTGGCCGACTACTTCCTGCCTGGTTACCGGCAAATCGCCAATGCCGAAAACGGGCTTGGCATAATCCTGATGGTAGAGGTATACACGGCCCAGCAATGATTTGGCCGCCCAGGCAGATGCGCGCCCGGCTTCAGCGGCGGGAATACTGGTTCTCATGTCAGGAATGATTTCAACAAGCTCCTGAGCGATGAAGTTGTACACCTCCTGGGGGCTCTTCTGCGGTACTTCGACATCTGCGGCTACCAGAGGTTGGGTAAATTGCGGGATGTACCCGAAAAACCGTACCAGATCGAAATAGAACATCGCGCGTAAAAAGCGGGCTTCTCCTGCAAAATTCGCCCTGACTGTTTCACTCTCGAAATTGATTTCGTCGATGTACTGCAGCAGCAGGTTGGCACGGTAAATACCGGTAAAACGGTCAGCCCATAACCCGAGCGCCTTGCCATTGGTAACTGCAATATTGTGGGCATTGAAATCCACAATTTCGGGCTGGTCGCCCGAGCCGGATCCGCCGGCATAGGCATCATCCGACAGCACGTTTGAAATCAGATCAAACGGGTGGAAACCATTGTTCCCGCGACCATGAGAAAACGTTGTAACCTCATATATGGCGTAGAGTGCCTGTTCGGCATCCTGCTGAGACTGGAAAAAGTTATCCTGGGTTCGTTCTACCGGTGGTTTGTGACTTAAAAAATCATCAACACAACCAACCGTGAACAACAGGACGGTAAGGGTAAGTAAAATTGATAGCTTCTTCATTATGGTATATTGTTAATTTTAAAAGTCGAGGTTTATGCCCATCAAAAATGTGCGCGCCTGGGGATAGATGTTCCGGTCGATGCCCACGTCAAGTGCCCACGAGGATCCGATTTCAGGATCGTGGCCGGAGTAGCCGGTAAACGTGAACAGATTCTGGGCGCTTCCGTAGATGCGCAATCTTGCCGCTCCCGCCCGCTGAACGATCCGGGTTGGCAGGGTATAACCCAGGCTGAGGTTGCGCAGCCTTACATACGAACCGTCTTCCACGAAGAAGTCGGACGGACGGGTGAAGTTGCCGTTGGGGTCGTTGATCGTTACCCGCGGATGGGTTGTAGACGGGTTGTCTTCCGTCCAACGGTTCAGAACATCAGATTTCCAGTTGGGCATGTTCAGATCGTGGCGGCGTGTTCCGCCTGCAAAAATGTCGTTGCCGAACGAGCCGTACCAGAACATGTTGAAATCCCAGTTCCGCCAGTTCAGATCCATATTGAAACCTGTGGTAAAATCGGGGTAGGGATTACCGATCTGTACCCTGTCTTCGGCCGTGATTTGTCCGTCGTCGTTCACATCAACAAAAATCATATCGCCCGGCACCGCACTGGGTTGAATAATGGTGCCGTCGGATGACAGGTGGTTTTGAATCTGTTCAACATTCTGGAAAATGCCTCCGGTTCTGTATCCCCAGAAGAAAGCGATGGGATGGCCGACCATGGCCATGTTCAGTTCATCTGCCAGTCGCCGGCCGTTTGCCTGAAACCGGACTCAACTTCAAACCCTGTGTTTTTTACGGTACCGCCATTGATAACCGGGGGCGAATTACCGATGAAGGCCGGTATGGGTGCCGCCAGAAGCAGGCCCTTGGTTTCTTTTAAGTAGAAATCGAGGTTGAGGTAGATCTGGTCATTCATGAAGGCACTTTCCAAACCAAAGCTGGACTGCTCAGATGTTTCCCATTTGAGCCCGGGGTTGGCAATCTGGCCCGGATATGCACCGGTCACAACTGAGGGGATCAACCCAAAACCGTATCCGGCGTGGGTTGTGATGCGGGGAGTGAAGTTGAACTGCCCGATATTGTCGCTGCCGTTCTGGCCCCAGCCACCTCTCAGTTTAAGGAAGCTGAAAATGTTTTGCTCTCTGAGGAAATCTTCTTCAGTAAGCACCCATCCGAGCGAAAATGCGGGGAAAAGTGCCCACCGGTTGTCGGGACCGAATTTAGATGAACCGTCGTACCTGATTACACCTTCAAGCATGTATCTGTTGTTGTAATCATAGTTCACACGCGAGAAGAACGATGCAATCGACTCAAGTCCAAGTCCACCATAGTTGGTCTGATTTTCTTCATCCGTTCCAACCGAGAGCCATGCATTATCAAACGATTCCATACTCAGGTTAAAAGCAACACCGCCCAGATACTCATTTCTGTGCGAGAGCATTTCGAAACCACCCAGTACGCTGAAGTTGTGATTTTGAACAGACTGCCCGTACCTGATCACATGGCTTGTCTGCCAGGTAACCCACTTGTTCTGCGCCTGCATAGCGGATGTAGTCGCATTCGTAACATTCCCGCCCAGGTTGTAGGTAGGATTGAAGGTGCGGTTATTGCCGTACGTAAGTTCAAGATCGAGCGAAGAACGGATGCTCAGGTTCTCGAGGATGTTGAAATCGCCGTATACACCTCCCACAAACTTGTCTTCTTTCCACTGGGAATTGATGATATCGATTGCTGCCACCGGGTTAACAACCTCCTGCGATGCGTAGGGCGATTGGGCAAAACTGCCGTCTGCATTCCGTACCGGAGTAACCGGATCGATGTTGGAGACCCGTGCCATGATACCGCCAAACTCCTCATTGGGATTTATCCCCTTTGTGGTTTTATTGGTGTAATTGAACCGGCTGCCGTAGGTGAGCCTTCCGCGCTTGTGATCGGAATTCATACGCACGGTAAAGCGTTCGTAATTCGACTTGCCCTCTGCAACAATACCATCCTGCTGCCTGTACGACATGGAGAGCATGTAGGTAGAGGTACCTGAACCGCCGGAAAGTCTCAGGCTGTGATCGGCAACTGGTGCATTGTAGAAGAAAACTTCATCCTGCCAGTCTGTGCCTGATCCTATTTCAGCAATTACTGCATCAATATCGGGGAATTGGAGCGGGCGGTTGTCGTTGCTAAAGCTTTCATTCATGATCTTCATATAGTTCGGAGCATCAAGCAGGTCCGTCTTTTTCCAGGGGCTTTGAACACCCAGATAACCGTGATAAGAAACCTGAATGGGGCCTTGCTTGCCTTCGGCGGTGGTAATCATAACAACCCCGTTGGCGCCGCGGGCACCATAGATGGCCGTGGCGGATGCATCCTTGAGAACCTCTATCGACATGATATCGGCCGGGCTCAGGAAGTCGATGCCACCAACGGGCATTCCATCCACGATGTAGAGCGGATCGGCGTTACCGGTGGTACCGATACCGCGAATCCTTACCGTTGCGCCTGAACCGGGTTGTCCGGAATTTTGCATAACCATAACACCGGCAGTTCGGCCCTGCAGGGCCTGCTCAACGCGCAGTGAGGCCGACTGTTCAATTTGGTCGGCTCCGATTCTGGAAATTGAACCTGTTACCAGGCTTTTCTGCTGCAGGCCGTAGCCCACAACAATAAATTCTTCACCCATTAATATGTCGGGCTCCAGATTTAAGTTGATTTCCTGACGTCCGTTGATGTCAACTATTCTGGAAATGAAACCCACATAGCTAAAGACCAGACTTCCATCAAGATTTGGCAGGGTAATGGAATACCGGCCGTCGACATCGGTGGTTGTGCCTGACGTAGTGCCCTGCAGTACAATGTTCACGCCTATAAGTGGTTCACCGGTCTGCGCATCGGCTACAGTTCCGCTTACAGTCTGGCTTTTGGCCGAAACCGTAACAAAAAGTAACAATGCGCTCAGAAGTAGTAGCGATTTATAATTTTTCATGCCTTGCTGGATTAAGAGTAATCAATTAAACCGAAAAGCCCTTCCAGAGCGGTCGGTCATAAATACGATACAAAACATTTAAATGTAGTGCAATATTTTGCAAGAAAATTTTCATTCATTGTAAATTTAGTTGCAGAGCGCGCCAAACAACAGGTTGGCTGAGAAGTTGCGGTTTCACAAAACCGCGTGTCCCGCCGGCATTCGCATCGGCGATGGCCCTCACATGAATTCCTGTGGAATAATTAACCTGTTACGCATGGCACATTCCGATTCTGATATTAATGGTTTTGTAATCTCTAAAAGCGCTTTTGATGTGACCAATCACGAAACCTCAGCCAATGAATTATCTTACTGTCAATATAAACTCACTTCAAATAAGTACTACCGGCTTGGTTGGTAAAACAGGAAACACCCGGCCGGCTGGCCGGCTCCCTTTTGACCGTTCCGGCAACTGCCATAAACCAATTTGTCTTCCCTTACCCCGAACCGGACCACAACCGGCCGTTTGAGAATATATCAAAGGTATATATCTGTTATATAGTTGTTTACATGTATTATTGCATTTATTTTGCATTATTATTCATTTTTTGCACAATTAACTTGCTAAACATGAAATTATTCCTTTATTTGGTTTACACCATATAGCCTGGATCACTACTAATGTGTGATATGCACCTATAATGTGATATGCACCAATAAATTGAATCACCAAATTAACTCAGTGAGGATACTATGAAGATTAATGTTACAGTAAAATGTCTGATACTTGGCATGCTGATTCCGCTATTTCTGGCTGCCGGA
Organism: Rhodothermaceae bacterium; assembly: GCA_020201275.1. Classification (GTDB taxonomy): domain Bacteria; phylum Bacteroidota; class Rhodothermia; order Balneolales; family Cyclonatronaceae; genus RECM01. Next base: position 12,641 of record JAIVHB010000167.1, read on the forward strand.
ATAAATGCACAGGTTATCGAAGCACCAGCCGATGGCGACCCATCCGTATTACAACTGCTTCCGCTCAGTCTCAATATGGACAATACCGATATTGACTGGGAAGATTACACCTTTTTCCCCTTTTCCGGTTCAGCCCTTGAAAGAATTCCCAATCCTGATAAATCGGGATTGAACGAAACCGATTTTGTTCTTCAGAATATTAAAGCTGGCGGAGACCCATGGGCCGGTTTCTTCTACCATCTCGAAGAACCAGTTGCGGTTACCGATCAGACCGTTTTCAAAATGAAAGTCTGGTCGAATATCGCTGGTGTTACAGCCCTTATGAAACTTGAGCTGAAACAATTCCCCGATGTGAACACCGGCGACCTTTTCGCTGACGTTACAGCCGTAGGCGAATGGCTCCAGCTGGAATGGAACCTTAGCGAACTGAATGTTGATCCTGATGCACCCTGGGATCGTGTTGTAATCATTATGGACATTCAGGGCGGATCCGGTTCAGGTGGCGATCGCTATACATGGTACCTCGACGATTTTGTGTTTGAAGATGGTACTACAAGCATCGATCAGATCAGCAGCGAGATTCCGCTTGAACTGCAGCTGAAACAAAACTACCCGAACCCGTTCAACCCCACCACGACCATCGAATTCGGTCTGGCTGACGCTTCTTTCACTACCCTTGAAGTGTACAATATGCTCGGTCAGAGAATGGCCGTTCTTGCCAACGAACAACTGGCTGCCGGCTGGCACCGTGTGAACCTTGACGCTACCAACCTGTCGAGTGGAACATATATCTACCGCCTGACAGCCGGTGATCGTGTTGAGACCAGAAAACTTACCCTGATTAAATAGTTATTCGCTTCTTAATTACGGTGTTTTGAGAAGAAGGCTGCCGGGCAGATACCCGGCGGCCTTTTTTTATGGATAATACTGAATGGATAGAACACAATGGAACTCACCTGCATAATGCATCTCTTTTACAGAATGCATCTTACAGAATGAACCACTCTTACAGAATGCAACACTCTTGCAGAATGCAACACTCTTGCATATTGCATCTCTTTGTTTTTCGCCTCTTGCCATACGCCGATGAAACCGCTAAATTAAGACAACATTGTCTTTAATTTTGCCTCTGCCACAGCCTGTTTAGCGTCAACAGGTTAAGGCCCAAAATTCAATTCGCTACCATAGGCTCGTTCGCATTCTTGGCCCGTAAATATTTTATACCATCCTTACTGTACCTCATTGTGACCCTGACAAGCGGAAGCTGGATCCGCCTGCAGTGGGCAGAACCCGCCCTGGCGGTGCTCAATCCGAAATTCCTGATCCATTCTCACTCTCATGTGGCCCTGCTCGGCTGGCTGTTTCTGGCACTGGCCGGCCTCATCTCCCA
>JAIVHB010000002.1 GCA_020201275.1 Rhodothermaceae bacterium
CGTTTTATCTGATCAGTGGGGGGGTAAATCTCTGAAAAGGGTCAGTTTGCCGGCCAGATCGACACCCCGATAACCAGTCAATATTCATGATATAAACTGAGATATTCAATGAGATCCATTCGAAGCAGAATTGCCTCCCGTATAAAAAGGTTGTTGCACCGTGAACCCGACAGATTGTCCGGCGTCAAATGGTTCAGTGAAAAGGGCACAAAGCCCCGCGCAATTCTTCAGGTGAGCCCCGCCGTTCAGCCCAATGGCGTACTCGTCAATTTTGGCGACCAGGTTGTATACTGGGCATTAACAGAAGCCCTGACAAATAGGAATTTTGAGGTACTTCGCGTGCCGCGCACATTCATTGCCCCGAGGCGGATAAAGAGCCAGCAACCGGATCTGTTCCTTGATCTTTCCGGTTTTATTTATTCAGTAGCGCACCACAAAGACATGAAAAGCATCGATGCTGCAAGGATTACCGGGCGGAATGCGCGGGCGTGTAAAAAAGCAGGCGCATTTACCGCTACAGCACCACAGACATTCGGCCCGTTTTCTGATCAGCGGAATGATCCGTTGAATATGGAGATGGTTCGGATGTTTAAGGAACTGGATACAATTTATGTACGTGATGACACCTCTCATTCGCACCTGTGCAAAATTTCTTCTGATGTTGAGCCGAAATTGAAGATTGTGCCGGATACCGCTTTTCTTTACCGTTCGGATGCACAAGCAGGCCGTGCCCTTCTTAAGCAGGCGGGAATCGATGTGGAATCCGGCCGTCCGGTCGCCGGAATTATTCCCAACCGGCAGATCAGTCAGCGCAGCAGCTCATTCATGGAAGATATTAAACGGGTTATCGCTTTCCTGAAGGATGAGGGCGCAGAGGTTGTGTTGATTCCGCATGAACATGGACGGCATGGCATCAATGAAAAGGACGACCAGTACCTGTGCCGGCTCATTTCGGAGGAAACAGGCGTTATCAACCTGGCCCAGGAGAGGTCGGAATCCTACCCTTCATCAGAATTCGAATTGAACTACATCCGCGGTATCGAAAATGTGATCGGCTCTCTCGATTTCCTGGTCTCGCAACGATTTCATGGAGCACTTCGCGGCGTCTCTGAAACGGTTCCGACGGTTACTACCAGCTGGTCACACAAATATCCGCAGCTTTATACAGACCTGACCCTTTCGCCCGAAAAATTTATTCTCGGTGGTGAGGGAGCGACGAATGGGTCGTTCGAGCAATCTCTTGATACCCTGGCAGCAGCATGGCAGAACCGCTCCGGAACCCGGGAGATACTAAAGCGAACAGTGCCCGGCATACGTGACAGGGTAAATCAGTTCATAGATGATGTGACCAACATCCACCACCACACATAAAAAAGGTTGTTGTTCATAAACCTGGACCGATTTATACTGTGGCAGGAGCGTGTGAAAATTAAGCGGGTTAGTGAGAAGATCAGGTAGGAATCTGTCATTATTTACCGTTTGTTAAACGAATTAAAATGCTGTGCTGATGAATACTATACCGACAATTGATGATATCCGCCGGGCTGCGGAACGGATACGGCCTTATGTTCACCGCACGCCGGTAATGACCTGTGAGTCGCTGAACCATATGGCGGGGGCATTTCTTTTTTTCAAGTGTGAGAATTTTCAGAAGGCAGGGGCTTTCAAGATGAGGGGAGCTGCCAATGCGGTCTTTTCCCTGCCTGATGATGCCGCTGCCCGCGGTGTTGCCACGCATTCTTCGGGCAATCATGCCGCCGCACTGTCGCTTGCGGCCACCCTGCGGGGCATTGAAGCCTATATTGTAATGCCCGAAAATTCTCCCGGGGTGAAGAAGGCCGCCGTTGAGGGCTATGGCGGGCGGATAACATTCTGTGAACCCACCCTTCAGGCTCGCGAAGATACACTGGCCGATGTGGTTGACCGGACCGGTGCCATTTTCATTCCTCCCTACAACCATCCCGACATCATTGCCGGGCAGGGTACGGCCGCCCTAGAACTCATAGAAGATACGCCCGTTCTCGATGCCATAATCGCCCCTGTGGGCGGCGGCGGACTTATGAGCGGTACCGCGATTACGGCTCAAAGTCTGAGTCCCGGCATTATGGTGTACGGCGCCGAGCCGGAGATGGCCGACGATGCGTACCGGTCGTTTAAAACGGGTGTACTGCAGCCATCGGTGAATCCCGCAACGGTGGCCGACGGCCTGAAGACATCGCTTGGAGAGATCACCTTTGAAATCATTAAGCATCACGTTGATGAGATTGCCACAGTGAGTGAGGAGGCGATTATTCGCGCGATGCGCCTGATCTGGGAACGCATGAAAATTATCGTTGAACCGTCGTGTGCCGTACCCCTGGCTGCACTGCTGGAGAGGAAGCTGGATGTGAGAGGCAAAAAGGTCGGGATTATCCTGTCGGGCGGCAATGTGGACCTTGACCGGCTTCCGTGGTTGGGTCAGCAGGCTGCCGGGTAGGAAGCAAAGCGTCGGGCTGCCGAATTACCTTTCCATATCATTAGAAATTCCTACTATATAAAAGAATTTTTGAATCATGTGCACGGGAGTTATACCTTAGATATACCTTATAGAGAATCATATTTAATGAACAGGGAAACGATTTATGTACGCAGTAACAGGTGCAACAGGTAAGACCGGATTGGTGGTGGCCGAAGAGCTGCTCAAAGCCGGTAAAGAAGTGATTGCAATAGGTCGTAACGAAGAGAAGCTGGCACAACTTGAAGCGGCGGGTGCGGAAGTACATGCCGGTGACCTTCTCGATAAAGATTTTGCTGAAAAAGCACTTAAAGGTGCAAAGGCCGCCTATATAATGATACCGCAGAACTTCAGCACCAGCGACTACCGCGCGTTTCAGAGTCAGATATCCGGTTCGCTGGCATCAGCGGTTATGGCAAACGACCTCACACATGTTGTTACACTGAGTTCTGTTGGTGCCCAGATGCCGGAAAAGGGAGGCATTGTGCAGGGCCTTCACGATATGGAGCAGATGTTCAATGCACTTGCCGGGGTAAACGTGCTGCATCTGCGCCCGGGATTTTTCATGGAAAACCTTTTCAGCATGATTCCGGTTATCAAAAACATGAACATGCTGGTTTCGGGTATCAGGCCGGATCTGCCCGTTCCCATGGTAGCCACACCCGACATCGGCATGCTTGCTGCGCGTCATCTGAAAATGCTCGATTTCAGTAACAAGGGACATCAGTATGTGCTTGGTGCGCGTGATTACACCTATCCTGAAGTGGCCGCGTTGCTGGGCCGCTATATTGGCAAACCCGATCTTCCGTATGTACAGGTTGGCCCCGACCAGCTCATTGAGAGTTTTATGCAGATGGGGGCTACCCGTAACATCGGTGAGGTCTATGCCCAGTTCACTGAAGCCATGAACAACGGATCAGTGATGGATGGTGTAGAAAGAAATGCCGGTAACACCACACCGACACTGCTCGATGAGTTTGCCGTTCTATTTGCGGAAGCTTACAAATTAAATTGAATTCCAGTGCAGGGCGTGCCTGTTTGCAGGGATTCAATGCCATGTTTTTGCCGGCATCGATAGAATTTAAGCGCTGTTTGAAGGACTAAATCGCTGTGATGCAACGGGTTCCCATTTCTGTGTCAGCTGTCGTAATGCTTATTAAAACCGGTTTAAACGAGGATTCCGGCGTTGCCGGATGGTTGAATTTGAGGTTCATAACGATTGACTTATAACACGTCAATACCTAAATTCGAATATCAATATTATAGTTATTTGACTATAAATAATATCACTCCGGCAACGGCAAACATGCATCGGCAACTATATGACTGTCGGCGATTGCCAAAGCAGGTCATCGGAAGTTAATTGGCTCAACCACTCACTGATAATATCACCCTGTGTGTGCATTGCGGCGACAGTTGCCCTGAGGGGCACGTGGTTAGAAATGACCTCGATTTTTGCTGTGACGGCTGTGCCATGGTCTATGAGCTGCTCAGTGAAAACGGGCTGGATGCCTACTATCAGATCGGTGATTCAACGCCCGGTATTTCCCGGAGAAAGTCGGTGCGGAGTGTCCGGTACGAGTACCTGGATGATGCCGGTGTTCGCGAAAAACTGCTCACATTTACCGACGGCCGGAAGAGCACCATCACTTTTTCACTGCCCCAGATCCACTGCAGCTCCTGTATCTGGCTGCTCGAGAACATAAACCGCCTCGACCCGGGCATCTATCGCTCGGAGGTGTCGTTCACCCGGCGTGAGGCATCGGTTACCTTCGACGAGTCGAAAACCACCCTGAGAAAAGTGGCCGAACTGCTCGACCGGATCGGCTATGAACCCGACCTGAGGCTCGACAGTGCCGAACGCCGGCAGATCACACCGGGCGACCGCGATTTTTACATCAAGGTGGGGCTGGCTGGCTTCGCCTTTGGCAACATCATGCTGTTCAGCCTGCCCGAATACCTGTCGGGCCCGGCGGGGCTCGACGCCCAGTTCAACCACCTTTTCGGCTATCTGAACCTCATTATCGCCATACCGGTGTTCTTCTATAGTGCAAGTGTTTTCTATCGGTCGGCATGGGCCGGTTTGCACCAGCGGCAATGGAATATGGATATTGCCATTTCGATCGGTATCGCAGCTATGTTTGGCCGCAGTACCTGGGAGATCATATCGGGCTACGGTGTGGGGTATATGGACTCCTTTGCCATGCTGGTCTTTTTCCTGCTTGTGGGTAAATTGTTTCAGCGGAAAACATTCGAAAGGCTCTCCTTCGACCGGGATTACCGCTCCTATTTCCCGCTGTCGATAATTGTTAAGAAGAGGGATGAGGAAAAGAGCATACCCGCCACCAGCCTCGAAACCGGCGATCTGATTGTGCTCCGCCATGGCGAGCTGCTACCGGCCGACTCCCGCCTGATGAGCCCTGAAACCAGGGTCGACTACAGCTTTGTAACCGGCGAATCGGACGAGGTGCCTGCCGTAAAAGGCGACCTGATCTATGCCGGCGGACGGATCACAGGCGGCAGTACAGAACTTGTGGTTACAAAACCGGTCTCGCAGAGCTATCTCACGCAGCTGTGGAACAGGGGGGAATTTAAAACTGAAAAAACCGACACGATCCGGAGCGTAACGAACCGCTTCAGCCGCTATTTTTCGCCGGTTGTACTGCTTATTGCCCTAACAGCGGCGCTCTACTGGCTTCCGTCGAGTCCGGCAACAGCCATTAATGCCTTCACTGCGGTACTCATCATCGCCTGCCCCTGCGCTCTCGCCCTGTCGGCTCCGTTCACCCTTGGCTGGGTTACCGGTATTTTGGGAAGGAACAAATTCTATGTGAAAAATTCGGATGTGATCGAAAATATGGCCTCATCAGAAACGATTGTATTTGATAAAACTGGCACACTAACCTTCCCTATGGAGGCCAGGGTCCGTTATCTGGGTACACCCCTCAGCGATGCCGTGCAGGAGTACCTGTCGGCCGGTCTCAGGCAGAGCACCCATCCGATGAGCCGGGCCATACTGCGCTTTCTCGATCACAGAGGCATGCACCACCCCGATTTTTTTGAGGAGGTCACAGGTAGCGGTTTGCGATTCCGTTTCGGGGATGATACGTATGTGGTAGGATCAGCAGGGTTTGTTGAAGGTGTGCTGGATCAGATTCCCGAAAACCGGCAGGGCCGTTCGCGAAGCTACATCAGTCTTAACGGGAAATATCTGGGCTTTTTTGAAGTGAACGGCAGTTACCGTCCCGGGCTGAAGGGCCTCATCGAGCGGCTGCGCGAACGGTACAGCCTGCATCTGTTGTCGGGCGACGGTCCGGGTGAGCGTGAAGCGCTGCTGCCCCTTTTCCGGGATGCATCCCGCATGCATTTTGAGAAAAACCCGGAGCAGAAGCTGGAATATGTGCGTGATCTTTCGAGCCATGGGCATGTGCTGATGATCGGCGACGGGTTGAACGATGCCGGTGCGTTGCGGGCAAGTTCGGTTGGTATAGCGGTTACCGACAACACCGGAACCTTCACCCCGTCGAGCGATGCGATTATGCACGCTTCGGTTCTTGACAAACTCGACACATTCATTAACTTCAGCCGGTACGGGAAAACGGTAATCAGGATCAGTATTGCACTTTCTATTCTCTATAATGTGATTGGTCTTGGATATGCGGTTACCGGTACGCTGTCGCCGCTGATCTGCGCGATCATCATGCCGGTCAGTTCCGTAACTGTAATTGTATTTACCACGCTGGCCACCAACCTGAAAGCCAGAAGAATGGGACTTGCCTGATGGAAGTGATGTATCTGCTCATAGCATTCAGCCTGCTGATCGCCTCCGGCTTTCTGCTGGCTTTTATGTGGGCCGTTCGCAGCGGTCAGTACGACGACCGCTACACACCCTCTGTACGGATGCTTATGGATGACATTATGCCGGGCAAAAAAAAAGATTCAGACCGGCCTGCAACGCAGCCAGACAAACCGGAAGCAGCCGATGGGCGCGCCGTTGAAAAGAGTGTCAATTCAAAAGAAAAATCAACTGGATAAAAATAAAGCACACGGAGTAATTACATGTCGAACGAAGTATTCAACTATGACAACCGTATTGTCCGCAATTTCGCCCTTGCTACTGTTATCTGGGGTATTGTGGGTATGCTTGTCGGCCTGATTATTGCCATTAAGCTGATCTGGCCCGATTTTCTGGGCTTCATCCCCGAACTGAGCTATGGCAGGCTGAGGCCTCTGCACACTAACGCCGTTATCTTCGCCTTTGCCGGCAATGCCATCTTCCTGGGTGTTTATTACTCCCTGCAGCGGTTGTGCAAGGCGCGCATGTTCAACGATACACTCAGCAAGCTGAATTTCTGGGGGTGGCAGGCCATCATTGTATCAGCCGCAATCACCCTGCCGCTGGGCTTTTCACAGAGCAAGGAGTATGCCGAGCTGGAGTGGCCGATCGCCATCGCGATAGCCATTGTGTGGGTCATTTTCGGTATCAATATGATGGGCACGATCTACAAGCGGCGTGTGAAGCACATGTACGTGGCCATCTGGTTCTACATCGCAACGTTCGTTACGGTGGCGGTACTGCATATCGTTAACAACATTGTGATCCCGGTCGATATGCTTAAAAGCTATTCGGTCTATGCAGGCGTGCAGGACGCCCTGGTTCAGTGGTGGTACGGGCATAACGCGGTTGCCTTCTTCCTTACAACGCCCTTCCTGGGAATCATGTACTACTTCATCCCAAAGGCGGCCAACCGTCCGATATACTCCTACCGGTTGTCGATAGTGCACTTCTGGGCCCTCATCTTCATCTACATCTGGGCCGGACCTCACCACCTTCTCTACACATCCCTGCCGGGCTGGGCGCAGTCGCTGGGGGTGGTTTTCTCGGTGATGCTCATCGCACCCTCATGGGGCGGTATGATCAACGGTCTGTTCACGTTGCGCGGCGCCTGGGACCGTGTTCGCCAGGATCCGGTTCTAAAATTCCTGGTGGTCGGTGTAACGGCTTATGGTATGTCGACATTCGAGGGACCGATGATGTCGTTCAAAAGCGTGAATGCCATTACCCACTACACCGATTACGTGATTGCCCACGTACACACGGCTGCCCTGGCCTGGAACGGCGGACTCACCTTCGCGATGCTCTACTTCATTATACCGCGCATATTCAATACAAAAATGTACTCCATCAAGCTGGCCAATTTCCATTTCTGGGCGGCTACACTTGGTATGGTGTTCTACGTGATCCCCATCTACTGGGGCGGTATTACCCAGAGCCTGATGTGGAAAGAGTTTAACGCCGACGGATTTCTGAGCTATCCCAACTTTCTGGAGACCGTAACCCAGATCATCCCCATGTATTTTGTGAGGGTGCTGGGCGGCTCGCTCTACATTGTGGGAATTTTTACAGGTGCATACAACCTGTTTATGACCATGCGATCCGGTAAGCTGATGGCTGATGAGCCGGCCGAAGCGCCGGCAGCCACATGGCGCGACGATGTGAAGCCCGCTGGCGGGTTCAGCCACCGCTGGCTCGAGTCGAAAACCACACTTTTCACAGTGCTTACACTGATCGCGATACTCATAGGCGGGATTGTGGAGTATTTGCCAACGGCCATGCTCAAATCAAGTGTACCAACCATTGAGAGCGTGAAACCCTACACCCCGCTTGAGCTGGAAGGCCGCGATATCTATATCGCAGAGGGTTGTGTGGGGTGCCACTCGCAGATGATCAGGCCGTTCCGGTCGGAAACCGAACGCTACGGGGAGTACTCCAAGGCAGGTGAATTCATCTACGACCGTCCGTTCCTGTGGGGATCGAAACGGACCGGACCCGACCTGCACCGCATTGGCGGCAAGTACCCCGATTCCTGGCACTATCTGCACTTTGAAAACGCCAGCAATACCTCGCCGGGATCGATCATGCCGGCGTACACCTGGCTGCTTACCAATGTGATCGACACTACAAAGGTGCCGCGGAAAATCAGGGTGTTGCAGATGCTGGACACTCCCTACCCCGACGGATACGATCAGGTAGCGGTGAGTGATCTCAGGGAGCAGGCCGAGCAGATTGCCAGCGGCCTGCGCAACGCCGGATTCGATACCGCCTGGGACCGTGAGGTTGTGGCACTTATCGCCTACATGCAGCGGCTTGGTACCGACATCAATGCAACGCCTGCCGTATCGGGTGCACCGGCTCCCGCACCGTCGCGGGGCAGCAATACCGCAGCGACTGCTGATACTGATGACAAGGCTACTGATGCAGATGCCAATGCTGATGCTGATTCGGACGTCAATGCTGATGCAGCTGCAACTGCGGATATGGAAATGAACATGGATACGAATTCAGCCGGCGGCGGATCCCAGTAAGGAGTAATCTATGTACAAGGATGTGCTTTCACGGATGGAGGGGATCGATTTATTCCCCCTTATCGCACTGGTCATCTTCTTTACCTTTTTCGTGCTGCTCATAGTCTGGGTGATTCGTCTGAACCGCAGCTATGTCGATTCGATGGCAAACATGCCGCTCGAAGAGGAAGAGCCATCAACCGCCGTGGAATATTCTGGTGCCGGGCCGGCTTCATCGGTACCAGGTAAAACAGAGACTGATATCGAACAATAAAACAACCGGAATCCGGAGAAATCAACATGGAAGATAAAGACAGAAATATCATTTTTGATGATGAAAAGGATGTATTGCTGAACCACGAGTACGATGGTATCCAGGAATTTGATAACCCCATGCCGCCATGGTGGTTGTACGGATTCTATTTTACCATCGCACTTGGCGTGGTCTACCTGCTCTGGTATGATGTGCTGGGAATAGGCCCGTCGCAGACAGAGGAGTACCAGCGGGAGCTTGCTGCCGCTGAAGAGATGTACGGCGTGGATCCGGGAGCAGGCCCGGGGGCGGGCACCTCGGTCGATTATGCGACCCTCGAGATTCTCACCGATCAGGCGAGCCTTGATGCCGGCAGGACCATCTATACCAATCCCGCCCAGCTCTGCGTTACCTGCCATGGTGCAAATGCACAGGGTTTGGTCGGACCCGATCTGACCAGTAATTACTGGCTTCACGGGTGTGATCTACCGTCGCTTATGAACAGTGTTAAATCCGGTTTTCCCCAGCAGGGGATGCCGCCTTACGGAAGCGGAAACCGGCTGTCGGATGAGGAGTTGCAGCAACTTGCAAGTTATCTGATATCCCTGAGGGGATCAAACCCCGACGGAGCGAAAGCCCCCGATATGTCACGCTCGGTACAATGCGAAATTTAACCTCCACTCCCCCCCCGTCATGGTGAGCGCAACGCAGCGCAGCTGCGTGAAGTCGAACCATGTGTGCAGTGTTCAACACTGCACAGGGGGCGAATACAGAACAATGGGCACACTTTTTGGAGGCTTTTTAAAAAAGCCTCCACATACTTCGACTTCACGCAGCTGCGCTGCGTTGCGCTCAGTATGACGGTTTTAGCGTTGCGTTCAGTATGACGGTTTAAATCTACAGGCAGTATTAATGGATCCTACAATCAATATCGACCCGGGCGATGCCGAACAGGCTTACCGGGATAAAGTCTCAACGATTACATCAGAGGGAAAACGCAACTGGCTCTACCCGCGGAAACCATCAGGCAGGCTCTATAACGCCCGCACGATTCTGAGCTATTTTCTGCTCGGCTTTCTGTTTGCAGGACCATTCATCAGGATTAACGGTCAGCCCATAATCCTGATGAACATCCTGGAGCGGAAGTTTGTTCTGTTCGGTATGGTATTCTGGCCGCAGGATTTTTTCATTTTTGCCGCCGGAATGATTGCCCTTATCGTCTTTATCGTCCTTTTTACGGCAATATTTGGGCGGCTGTTCTGCGGCTGGGTCTGCCCGCAGACCATTTTCATGGAGATGCTGTTCCGCAAAATCGAATACTTGATTGAGGGTGACACACCTGATCAGAAAAGACTCGACCGCAGCCCCTGGAACCGCGAGAAAATCTTCAAGAAAACCCTGAAAACCGGCATTTTTTTCGGCCTTTCATTCCTGATAGCGAATATTTTTCTTGCGTATATAATAGGTGCCGATGCTCTCTGGGAGATCATTACCGACGATCCGCGCGAACATATTCCCGGGCTGGCATCCATCACCATTTTCAGCTTTGTATTTTTTGGTGTGTTTGCCCGCTTCAGGGAGCAGGTTTGCACGGTGGTGTGCCCCTACGGCAGGCTTCAGTCGGTACTTGTTGATGATAACAGCATCGCAGTAACCTACGATTTCAGCCGGGGTGAAGACCGCGCCCTGCTCAACGCACGTAAACGGGAAAAGCTCGACAACGGTCAGAATTTTTTCACCAATACCGACAAGAACGATCCCGACAAAACCTACGGCGACTGTATCGATTGCTATCAGTGCGTAAAAGTTTGCCCGACAGGCATCGATATCCGCGATGGCATACAACTTGAGTGCGTGAACTGTACCGCCTGCATAGATGCCTGCGACGAGATGATGGTTAAAACGGGCCGGCCGCCGGGGCTGGTGCGTTACGCGTCGTATAATGGTGTTAAAGATGGCGTGCAAAATAAACTCTTTACACCGAGAATTGTGGGCTACTCGGTTATCTTTATCATCGTATTCTCTCTGTTCGTCTATTTCCTGGCAGCGCGTTATGATGCCGAGGCCCTGATTCTTCGAGAACCGGGACGCACCTACAATGCACTGCCCGACGGGGGCTATTCAAACTTTTATACGTACAAGGTATTCAACAAAACCCTGGATGAAATACCGGTTGAAATACGACTGCTTCAGCCTGCCGGCGACATCCGCCTGCTTGGTGACCTTGCAAGCGTTGGCCCTCACGACAGAACGGAGGGGCGGTTCATGGTATTTCTGGACAGGAACGACATGGATCCCAACAGAACTCCCATTGAGTTCGGATTATTTTCCAACGGGGAGCTGATCCATTCAGCCCGGTCTGTATTCATCGGGCCTCAGACCCCGTAGCAGGGTAAGACAAATTTCTAACTCACACAGGCTCATAAACAGGAAACAGAATGAGTAACCAGAACGAAACAAGTAACAGCGATCAGGGAAAAAAATCGGGCATGGGATGGCCGGTCGGCATCATTATCGGGTATCTGATTTTCATTGGTGCAACCCTCGGTTTTGTCTTTTTTACGTTCACCGTACCCGTGAATCTCGAAAAGGTGGATTATTATGAAAGTACCCTGCAGTATCAGGATCAGATCGACCGCGTGTCGCGAACCATGGCACTTGCAGAGCAGGTCCGCTTTGAACTGAGCGACGACAGGGCAAACCTGAACATCCACTTTCCCGGCGAGCATGCTGTAAATGGCATCAGTGGCAGGATTCATCTGTTCCGTCCTTCTGATTTCCGTCTCGACCGTGAAGTGGAAATAGCCACCGATTCCCTCGGCTGGCAGACGATACCCGTAAAGGGAATGCAGCACGGGCACTGGATCATGAAGGTACGCTGGGATGCCGGCGGCGAAGAGTACTACTGGCAAAAGGAGCTCAGCCTTTAGGCGGGCAGCATTGTGATGTGGCTGAGCCTGAATAGCGGGAGACACTAATAAATCTGATCAGATAAAGAGGTAACAGCAATGGATATTTTATGGACCGGTTTTCTTTTTGGCCTGCTCGGAAGTGCCCACTGTGCCGGTATGTGTGGCCCCATAGCCGTGGCCCTGCCGGGCAGCGATCGCAGGGGAATGGCCCTTTTCTCAGGCCGGTTGTTGTACAATACCGGACGAACCCTCACCTACATGCTGATGGGGGTGGCTGCGGGGCTGCTTGGCCTCGGGGCCGCGCTTGCCGGATACCAGGGTGGGTTGTCGGTCTTTGCCGGAACCGTGATCCTGCTCATGCTTATCTTCAGGACACGTTTTTTCTCGACCAGTTCGGTTTTCCGGTCTGACTATTTCCGCAAATTGTTCGGCCGCCTGCTGAAATCGCCCGGAAACGGATCCCTGTTTTCGCTGGGCCTTCTAAACGGCTTTCTTCCCTGCGGCCTCGTATATCTGGCCCTGGCCGGTTCGGCCGCGGCGGGCTCCCTTCTCAACAGTGTACTGTACATGGGCCTGTTTGGTTTGGGCACCATCCCCATGATGATGGCCCTGTCGCTGGCACCCGGATGGCTGAAGCCTGAGGCCCGGCGGCGCCTCACGAAATTCATCCCGGTGGGAGCGGCCCTGGTAGCGGTACTGCTCATCCTCAGGGGCCTGTCGCTGGGTATTCCGTTTATAAGCCCCGACCTGACCGGCGCAGGAGCAGAGATGTGCCATTGAAAGCTCACGGGCTGTGGGCAACACCGGGCTCACTTCGATCGACGACCGTGTGCTTTACGGCGGATTTTGCGCTACAACGGTGCGCTGTTGTTTGGTACGTTTGAATTCCTGCAGACAGAATTTGATGCGGCCCGGTTCGGCGGAACCCGTGACCTTGGGTTATCAGCGGTCATTCAATATCAGTTCTGAGCATTCGGTGACGGTTATATAATAGGATGTCGGTTGTGCAGGTTGAAAACAATTATAGTCAACAGGCGCTGATTCGCTTATTCCACCGAAAAGATTGCCCTTGATAAATTACTCAGGGTAAGTTACATTGTTACATAATTCTAAGTCAGTTGCTAAATTATGAATTCAGTATCTGATTTTGAAATTTGCATGGTCGAATCGTCAGAAAAGCTGTTTCTGAGTCCCATACGGTCTTTAAGCAATTGTAATTTAGGTAATATCTCGATCGGGTAAGCTGTGTAGATAATTTTTGCTGGTGAGGCATCCGATCAATCTCTGTTCCACCTATTCAACAAGAACATTAACTTATTTCATCCCACTACAATGCAACTCCATAAAAAAACAACCAGAATAATAGCTGTTGTTGCCCTGTTGGCTGTTGGTTCCATTTTGAATTCAAGCTGCGACAAGTCAAATCCGGTACGGGTACTTCCCGAGGATGTAGCCGGTTTATATGAATTTCAGCAGTTTATTTTCATACCTGATGCTTCAGCCCTGGAACCTGCAAATTTACTGGACACACTGGCTGTCAACAATACAAATCTCCGCCTGCTCGACGGCGGTCAATTTACTCTCAACTATCAGTTTTTGGGAGGTCCCGAAGCAATCATATCCGGTGATTTCAGTGTGAGTTCTACTGAGATCAGATTACAAGCTGCTGCCGGGTCCGAGGCGAGACTTGCATCGCTGCTTCTGCACTCTCCCTTACGTCTGAGACGTAATATCGATCTCGACAAACTGGAGGGGTCTGATACCAAAACGGTTGATTTGAGTGCCTATGCAGAGCGCTATGCCGGTGTGCCACCCGTACGGGGGAGACTCATTATAGAGTTGATACTGCAGGACTAAGCAGTAGCAAAATATTGTACCGCCGTTAACGGCACAGCTGCAGAGCCTTTTTATTATTGCAGACTGCCCGGACATCAGGCGGACTAAAGGGGAAATAACCAAAAGAATTTTAATATCTCAAAGACTGTGAAAACACATTTACAAAAACAAATCAGATCTGTCATAAGCCTGCTTTCCACATTTGTGGTACTATGCGGGCTATCACAGATAACATATGCTCAGGTATCGGGTGTGAGCTTCAGCCTGTCGCCAAGCGGCGATTATCTTATTTTTGAAGATAATGCAGGCCTTAAACCGGGATACGCTGTTGGCGGTTTACTGGGATTAGGGTTTGGACAGTATGTTGAATTGCACGCCAGTTATTTATATGGCGACAGGTACCGCACCGATTTTACCCGGCTGAGGGGAGGCGACGAAGTTGTTTCTGAAAGGCTTGGCCTTTTGAACAATTACGACGTAACTATTCAGAGGTACGGACTTTCTGCCAAGGTAAATCTGGCAAGTACGGCCATTGTGCCCTATCTCACGATGGGTACAGGGGTGATTCGAATGGACCGTAACAATCTGAAGGCGAGCGAAAGTATATACATTTCGGGCGGAGCAGGGCTGATGGCATCCGTTGCATCGCGTTTCAACTTTTTTATCCAGGCTTCGCACATGGGCTACCGATATAACCCTGGTTCGGCTTTTCTGAGAGGCAGCGAAATGAACGTCGCACGCCTGCAGCCGGCCAATTTTACTCAGGTGGATGTTACCAACTGGGATATTATGCTCGGTATCAGAGCGTATCTGGGCGGTAGCCGTTTTGAGGATGTAGGGGATGATCTCATATTTCTGGATGAGTTCAATGGCGGATGGTCAAATGTTCGCTACACCTTTGATGCCTACTACGGCCAGATCTTTTTTGAAGAATCGCTGGGATTTCCATCAACAACGCACATAGCCGGATTACAGGCCGGTCTCGATTTTGGTCCCCACGTGGGAGTAAGAGGTTTCTACTGGCGCGGTATAGACGACAGTGACGGACTTGATCTGGATAAACTTCATATGTATGGTGCACTGTTCAGAACAGCCTTTTTCAGGTCTGGTATTACACCCTATATTAATTTGGGTGGCGGCTATATGCGGGTTATGAGTGATTATGATCCGGGAATGCTCACCAATCCGAAAAGTCAGATGTTTGCACTTACGGGTGTGGGTCTTGAAGCCAATATCATAAGAAGTCTGGTCTTAAAAGCGGATATCAGTGCTATGGCGCTTACCGAAGATGGTATCGACAACGCCATATCACCTTCGTCTATAAACCTGAGCCCGATGTTTACCCTTGGCATATCCTACCGGATCGGTGACTTTGTTATCCGGCAGCGTGACAGAAGGCAACCGGTCACAGAAATGACCAGACCTGTTGCATTAACCGAGACTGATCCCATTACCCGGGATCTCGAACAGCGCCAGCGGATGCAAATTATGCGTGAGACCGCGCTGAGCACCGAAATCGCGAAAGCTCTTGCAACCGGCGATACCCTTGTGGCCACCAATCTGAGCAGTGAACTTGAAAGATTGCGCAGTGATGTTCCACGTCCGGTGGATGTATCAACAGAAAAGGTTACAGATAGAGGAATGGTTACAGATACATTAAAGGTTGTTGAGAAAAAGATTGACGACCGTACCATAACGCTTCCGGTTCTTGAGGACGGTGAGATCTATATCCGCTTCGGAAAGCCTGCTCCCGTTGCACCGGTTACTCCGGCTGTTACCGGCGAAAGCCAGACAGTACGCGATCTGGAACGCCGCGTTGAACAATTGCTGAGAGAGCGTGAAGCGGCCAGAACAGGTCAGCAACAGCCACAGTCCAGTGTTACTGTAATACCAGCTCAGGGCGATGACTCTATGGACCGGCGGATGAGGCAATTTGAGGAGAGAATGATTGCACTGCTCGAAAATCGTCAGCCTCAAACCGTTGTTACCACGCAACCTTCACAGGGGGCAGCGGCATCTCCGGGTGTTACGGTGATTCAGGAACGTCAACAGTCAGGACAATTGAACGGAATAGCCGCATATCTTGGCGTCGCTAACCCAAACCAGGGTGTGATTGGTCTGCGGGGTGACTACGGCACCTTCCTGAGCGGTAATATCGAACTGGTACCTGAATTTGTACTCGGTTTCGGTAACGATACACGGATGTACAATATCAACGCTCTGTTGCTGACACCCCTGCCGGATGTCAGGTATATCGCTCCGTTCCGCCCCTATACAGGGCTTGGTCTGGGGCTGATGGCATTCAACAACCCTCCTGATGACATAGCCGGTATCCAGTTTACGTGGTCGTTCCATCTGGGCGCAGAACGGGATCTTGGTCCGGGTAAATTGTTCATGGAGTACGCCAGCCTGAACCTGTTCAGCTTTAACAGGTTCAACGTCGGCTACAGGCATTCGTTCTGATGCGAACTATAATGATGGTATGAGATGCATGATCTCCATACTGCTTATTACACTGCTTAGTATCGTATTTCCGCAGGATTTTATCAGTGCGGAGACTATCGACAACAGTGTCGCTGACCCGTTGGTCAGCGACACTGTTACAGTCAGTGATACGGTTGCGGTCAGCAACATTCCTGCAGTCAGCGACACGGTTGCGGTTAACAACGTTCCTGTAGTCAGCGACACGCTTGCAGTCAGCAACGTTCCTGTAGTCAGCGACACGGTTACAGTCGATGATACAATTTCAGTCAGCGATACCCTCGCAGCCGGTAATGTTCCTGCAGTCAGCGATACTCCTGTAGTTAGTGATTCTCTTAGGGTCGGTGATTCTCCGAGAGTTAGCGACACCCTTGCAGTTAGCGACACCCTTGCAGTCAGCGACACGCTTGCAGTCAGAAGCGATACTTTTGCGGTCAGTGACACGCTTTTTGACAGTTCTGCTACTGAAGAGCGGATTGACGCAATTCAAAGGAGAATACAACAAATCCGTTCCCGGGACCTTGGGCGAAGTCAGCTTATACCGAGGCTCGGTTTCCCAATGGATGCAGAGATGGCCTTGCTTCGCAGGCAGCACCAAGAAGAGAAAAACATCCTGAGGCTTACCTGGATGATTCGGTTGCTCGAGATGATGGACGATCCGGCGACAGCAGCCCATCACACAATTATTGTTCAGGGCACACGAGGGGTTGGCGATGCAACTCCCATTCCTCCACGTGACCCGTTGATACCCCCCGATCCGGTTATTCCCCCCGATCCAGTTATTCCCCCCGAAACGTACCAGCTGCCTCCCGATACGACTGTCGTAATACGGGTGGATACCCTTATGGTGACCCGCACCGACACCGTATTTGTGGACAGGATGCAGACCGAAATTATTGAACTGCAGAAGATGCTTGAAACAGGTGTATTCAGGGCATTCTCGATTGTATTTGAATTCGACCGGGCTGAGATCATGCCATCCTCCTATCGCATACTCAATGAAGTAGGCCAGCTTCTGATCGATAACCCGGAAATCCGGATTGAGGTACAGGGACACACCGATAGCGTCGGGCCACGGCAGTATAACATGAATCTATCGCAGCGCAGGGCCGAAAGTGTTCGCAGCTATTTGCTGGAAAACTTTTCCGAAATTGAACAAAACCGCATAAGGACAGCAGGTTTTGGTCCGGATATGCCGATAACAGATAACGATTCGCCTACACAGAGAGCCTTAAACAGAAGGGTGGAATTCATAATCATCGACCATGTTGATTGAAAGGGGACTGCACTGTAATACGGATAAGGTGGTTAAATGCCGGGGGGCGGTCGAAGAATCGGTTCTTTTAAATGTGAACTGTTATCGGGGTTGGCCGGCAATCCCTATCTGATCAGCATAATTTTCCGGCTCCCCGCAGGTTTTCCGTCGGCATAGATGCGCACCATATACAGGCCGCTGGCATAACCGGCGGCATCGAACATCACAGTGTGACTGCCCGGTGTGGCAGCGGCATCGGTGAGTGTCGCGACAGTGCGGCCCAGCAGATCGTGAACCGTGATGCGAATGCGGGAGGGCTCAGTCACCGAGTAGACAATGGTGGTTGTGGGGTTGAACGGGTTCGGGTAGTTCACCTTAATTGTTGCCGAACCGGGATGCATACGCTCCGCTATCCGCTCTTGTTCGATCGAAACCGCCGTGCCCGGCGATAATTTGCGGTTTACTGCGGCCATGACCGCATCGGCCGCGGCCGGTTTTCCGTCTGTACCCGACGAAAGGATCGACACAGTGGTATCATCCGTACTGCTGTCAATATAGAGGGTGCCCGCGTGCTGCCATCCTCCGTTGCCCACAGGTATCTTAAGCGTACCCCCGTCACCGGTCTCAGTGGTAAACCGAAGCCTGTTCCCGTCGACAGTTCCAGGGGAAAATTGAAGCGTATCGGTGAAGTTTTCTCCCGGGGTGGTCCAGACATAGAGATCGTACCAGGCCTCCTCCGGAACATCCAGAGCGTAAGTGATAGAGCCGTTTGAAGACCCCTCGGGATCAAAAACCCAAACGGTGCCGTCAAAGCCGGGGTTGTTTGAGGTTAACCAGGTGCCTGTAACATCAGTGCCCGGGGACTCGGGCCTGCTGATGGCCGCCGCGGGCCGCCGTTCGAAACTTTTACGGCCCGGGATAAGCGCCGAATGGGTGTAGAACTCCTCCTTCAGGAAAGCAGCAAGCTCGTTACTGTTTTTTCGAAGCCCCTCATAGAAGAAAAATCCCTCGCCCCGGATACCGGCTACCCTGTTCGATTCCATGAAAAGCCGCAGGGAATCGACAGGTACGGTGTAGGAACCCACATTCATCAGTATCCCGGCTATGAGGATGTCGAGGTGGTCGCCGGCCTGCTCAACGGCACGGTCAACTTCTATCTGATACGCTGCCAGGTTCTGCCGGTAGAACTGCGGAATCCAGTGATCGATCGTGCCGTTGCTGATCCACGACGGAGGATCCTGCAGGTATTCGCTGAACGCCCAAGGATACACGCTTGGACTCGAAGCCACAAACAGCTCCGGATCCCGTGTTTTCACCGAATCGCGAACACGGCTGTAGAAATCGTTCAGTTTGCCGGCCCTCCAGGTGCGCCATGCAGGGTTCCGAAAGTTGAAGGGCGGATCGGCCCCGTCGTGTTCACTCCGGTATAGAGTGGTGGTATAGTCGTCGTAGCCGCACTCGACGGGCATGGCCGGCATGCGGTCGGAGAACTCGATGCCGTCAATGTCGTAGTTGTCGATGATCTCCATGGCCAGCGCAATAATGTGATCCTGCACTTCGGGATGGATGCCGTTCATCCAGTCGAAGCCGTTCTTGGTGCAGTGGTTCCCGTTGCGGTCGAACGTGGCCCAGTGCGGGTTTTTCGCGATGATGTGGCCGCCATGGGGAGGAGTGCCGCCCGAATAGATACTGGCAAATCCATACTCAAACCAGGGGTAAACCTCGATGCCCACGCGGCGGGCCTCCCTTACCAGCACGCCCAGCGGATCACGGCCGGCAAACCGTGGATCGATTGGTATGCCGAACTCCCGCTCCATCACCCCGCTGGGGTACTGGGTCCAGCCGGCGTTCTGTACCACCGGCAGCACGGCGTTGATGCCGGTTTCGGCAAGGAAGTCCATGGCCGCGGCGATGCCCTCATCTGAAAAAAGCACCTGGCTGTCGACATTGGTGATTTTAACCGCGCGGAGTTCTTCGACGGGCTGGGACTGCACTAACCCCGGATATACTGATATAACCAGGATGAGGAGAATTGAGATGAATACGTCAACACCGGCACGTGGTTGAAGTCTGCTTTTCATCCGTGATCATTGGCTAAACTGCTTCTGCTTACAATTTCCTTTCTGTAGTTGTTCAGGGGAATTTGCATCAGAAAAATGATCGTGAAAGCCATAACAACCTGAATGATGAATATTGCGAGATTATCGGCCCAATAGCCACCAAAAACCCATCCAAGCAGGATTACAGTGAACACGCCGATCACAACCCATTGAATGGTTCGCAGTGTGTCGTACTTTTTCATCAGTTCGCTGTTCGACAGGGATGTAAGGCTGTTGTTTTTCATCCCCTAATGTAATCACAAAGGTTAAAAATTGAAAAGGGAAAAGGTGTTATCTGAGACCTGTTGTTTGCGAAGCTGATGGTGGCAAACCAACTGTCAGTACAGGCTTGATTGTGCAGTGCAAAACCCTTATTGATGTGCAGGAAACCGCATTGATGACGTGAATAAAAAAGAAAGGCTCACGAGTTTTCGACCCGTAAGCCCTTGGTTATATAGGTGTACGCACGGGAGGATTCGAACCCCCGACCTTCTGATCCGTAGTCAGACGCTCTATCCAGCTGAGCTACGTGCGCGAAATTTTCTGAGACTCCAAATATAGCACTTTTTCTGTTTCTGAAAAACGCCTTTAAAATCATTTCTCTGCAGACTCTGAAACGGAGCACGTACATCCTGAGAAAAAAAACATCCCACTTGCGAACGATCAGAATTATATATATGTTTAAACATAAAATGTTCAAACACCAAATTAACAATCATAATAAGATCAGAAAGCGACCACAATGAGTACCCTGACCAAAACACTCTGGAAAATCGACCCCACACACTCTGAAGTTCAATTCAAAGTGAAACACCTTGTAATATCGACCGTAACCGGTAGCTTCAACACATTCGACGGCACTGTAGAAGCCGAAGGTGATGACTTCGCCGGTGCAGAGGTGCGCTTCGAGGCCGACATCAACAGCATTACCACCAACAACGAGCAGCGCGACGGACACCTGAAATCCGACGATTTCTTCAACGCCGAAAAATTCCCGAAACTCATATTTGAGTCTGCTTCATTTGAAAAAACAGGCGATGATACCTACAAACTGGCCGGTAACCTTACCATTCGCGACATCACCAAAAAAATTACCCTCGATGTGGTTTACGGCGGTACGGTTGTCGATCCTTACGGACAGACAAAAGCCGGATTTGAAGTAACAGGAACGATCAACCGTAAAGAGTACGGCCTCTCATGGAGTGCTGTAACCGAGGCCGGTAACCTTGTGGTTGCCGACAATGTGAAACTGATCATGAACGTACAGTTCGTTCAGAACTGAAAATAAGTCCGCGATTATTGACTCCGTGGCCCGGCGGACCAGTAACTAAAATGGTCCTGCCGGGTCATTCCTGATTAAATCCGGCGCGAGCATTGGGCAGTTTTCAGAAGTCTGCCGGAATTTGTTTATTGTACACATCAACCCGAACAGCGAGAAAGAGAACATCATGGCTGATCATCAAAAAGGAATTCATCACATCACCATATTATCGGGCGACGCTCAGGTCAACTACGATTTCTATGTAAAAAAACTGGGACTCAGGATGGTGCTGAAGTCGGTTAACCAGGACGATCCGGGCACCTATCATCTGTTCTATGCGAACGGTGCTGGCAAACCCGGCTCGAGTATCACCTTTTTCCCCTGGCCGATGGCCCATCAGGGCGTGCCGGGAACCGGTGAAGCGGTTGCTGTGTCCTTTGCTGTACCATCAACATCGGGCGGGTACTGGAAAAAACGCCTTGCCGATGAGGGGATTGAATTCGATGGTCCGGAAAAGAGGTTCGGGCTGGATGTGATCCGTTTCCGGGATCCCGACAACATGATGCTGGAACTTGTATTCGATCCGGCGGCCGATGCTGTGGATGCATGGAAAGATGCAACCGTACCCGCAGAGCATGGCATAAGGGGGTTTTGGGGAACGACCATGAGAATTGTCGAAACCGATGAAACCACTGCACTACTCGAAGAGGTGTTCGGTTTCAAAAAGACGGATGCGGAGAAAAATCTTACCCTGCTGAAAAGCGGCAGTGAGATTGGCCATTCGGTAATCCTGGAAAAAGCGGAAAAAGCCGGTTATGGAAAAAACGGGCGGGGAATCATTCATCACGTTGCATTCCGTGCGAAGGATGAGGAAGAGGAGCTGGAAATGCGGCGCAAGGTGATTGACCACGGTCTTCAACCCACTACAGTGATCGACCGTCATGTGTTCAAATCGGTCTATTTCCGGTCACCCGGCGGCGTATTGTTCGAGATTGCAACCGATGGCCCGGGTTACAGATCGGTGGCAGATCGCGATGAGGATATGGGTAAAGAGCTGTTTCTGCCCGAATGGCTTGAACCGCGCAGACAGGATATAGAATCGGGTCTCCCGGAGATCAGGTTGTAGAAACATACACAGGATATAGATCGGGTCTCCCTGAGATCAGGGTGTAGAAACAGACGGGGAGTGGCAAAAAATCCCTTCAGGTTTGCTATCTTCACGCTTCAACAGATAGTAAATATAATTTATGCTCATTGCATCCATCCAACTGATTGCCGGGATCGCCCTTCTCTATTTCGGGGCCGACAGACTTGTAAAGGGAAGCAGCTCACTCGCTTTTCGATTCGGCCTGTCGCCATTAATTATCGGCATGACCATTGTTGCATTTGGTACCAGCGCACCGGAGATGGTTGCTACTATTGAAGCGGCGCTTTCCGGTCAAAGCGGCATAGTGGTAGGTAATGTGGTCGGATCGAATATCTGCAATATTGCGCTCGTTCTTGGCATAGCGGCACTCATCCATCCGGTACGCACCAGTGTGATCCTGATTCAGCGCGACATCCCCATTCTCATTGTGATCAGTTTAGTGGTCGGTGTGATGCTGTATGACGACACTCTCTACAGAACGGAGGGGATGGTTCTGATCGCATTACTCATCCTGCATATTTTATATTCTATCACCGTGGCCAAACAGGGTAACACACCCTTTATCGAAACCCAATTTGAGGATGTGATAGCCACCAAGGACGCCAAACCACTGGTATCCGCCTTTTTCGTGGTCCTCGGCATCGGTCTGCTTGTTCCTGGTGCATCCCTGTTTATCGAAGGGGCTTCCACGCTCGGACGCGAATTCGGCCTGGGTGAAGCCGTAATCGGACTGAGCATTGTCGCCTTCGGAACCAGCCTTCCCGAACTGGCTACCACCGTGGTGGCTGCTGTTCGCAAGGAGTCTGATATCGCCATCGGCAATGTGGTTGGTTCCAGCATTTTTAACCTTCTGGCTGTACTGGGAATCACCACTCTCATCAGCCCGATCGAGGGGTCGGGGGTGGCCGTTTATGATGTGGGTCTCATGATCGTGCTGAGTGTGCTGCTTATACCGCTTGCAAGGACCGGCTTTAAAATTGACCGTTTCGAAGGCGGGATTCTGATAATTGTATACGTGGTATACATGATACAGCTGTTGTGGTAACGTAAATCCGGCCTACCAGTTTCCGCTGCCCAAAACGTTGGTTTTCAACCGGTATACCCTGTCGCGGGATGTGATGTACAGTTCGTTCCTGCCCGGCCCGCCCCAGGCGAGATTGGTGATGGACTGTTCAAAGGATACCATCTGCAGTTCCTCGCCCTCGGCGCTAAATACATACAGCCCGCCCGGACCGGTGGAATAGACCCGGCCTTCAGTATCGGTTTTCATACCGTCTGCGGCCCCGGTAGATCCCCGCTCACCAACAGAAGCAAACAGGACGGCCTCGCTCGCGCGGCCGGCTGAATCCACATCCATCCGGACGATGTTACCGGTTGCCGTGTCGTTGAAATAGAGTTTCGTCTCGTCGGGGGAGAGGGTGATACCGTTGGGAAGGGCAAATTCGGTGTAGATTACACTTAGCTCGCCATCCGTGGTTAACCGGAATACACCGGTGAAATCGAGTTCCTGATCTTCTTCACTCACACCAAAATTCGGATCGGTGAAGAACAGGGTGCCGTTTGAGTGGTATACCAGATCGTTCGGGCTGTTCAGCCGCATCCCCTCATACTGAGCGACCACGGTAACAGGAACCAGGTCTGAATCCAGCCGCGATACCCGGCCCGCATGTTGCGCCAAAACGATATGCCCGTCGGGATCCAAAGTGATACCATTCGAATTGCCGGAGGGCTCAAGAAAAACGGATGTCCCCTCATCCTCAGTCCAGCGGAAAACGATATCAGCCGGGATGTCGCTGAAAATCAGATATCCGTCGGGGTGCCAGAACGGCCCTTCGGTAAAGCGGAATCCGTCGGCGATCACTTCGGGTAATGCATCCTCCGAAAACAGGGGCGTTTCCTGTGATGCTGCTTCCTGTGGAGTCGTTTCCTGCGGTGCCGTTTCCTGCGATGTACAGGCGATTACAGTAAACATAAACAGGGCCGTAAAGATAAGACTGGTCGAAAAGTAGTGGTGCTGGCTTTTTGTTTTCATCGCAGTACGGGTTTGGTTGGAATGAAGAATGCTGCAGAAAGAAAAATTATCTGGAAGTTTGCAGAGGAAAGTAATGGATTACGTGATGCAACCTCATGGCTGTTCGGAGGGTATTTCCTTATGTGATAATATATATAGTTCTTAAGGTTAATAATTATCCGGAATACATCAAAAAAGCAAGAGGTTTTTACAGATTAATAGCCGGTAAATTCACAGAAACCCGAAAGATGACACTCGTAAAATAGTTTCACCTCAACTCCGGCCGGCTGTACCCGATCTCCTCGTTCCGTTCGAAATCATACATCGTAAGCCTCCTGAACTGATAGTATGAAACCCAGTAATCGCTCAGGGTGCTGATGTAGGCGAACCGGGCGTTGTCTTTCTCGGCCTGCGCGATGAGGAAGTTGGTGATATCGATGTTGCCGATCAGATAGCGGTTCCGGGCCACTTCAAACCGGCGGTCGGCGATGGTGTCGGCCTTGGCGGCCAGCGCCACCTGCGTCTGAAGCTGCAGAAAACGGAGCGTCTGGAAGTAGATATCCTGCTCAAGGCTGCGGCGCTGCAGGTCGATGGAGGTTTCCACCTCGCGGCGCTGAGCCTCGGCCGCCTTCAGCTCTGATGAGGCCCGCCCCCACTGCACAATCGGAATCTGGAAGGTCACATTGAATGTCTGCTGGTCGAGCAGCTCCCGGTATACATCCGGAACGTTGTCGGCCCGCTGGTTCAGACCGAATGTTGCCGACATGTTCGCGCTCAGCCGGCTGGCATGCCGTGCGCGCGATATCTCGCGGTCGGCCTCCATCTCCTGCAGATCAAAAGCAAAACGGTCGCTCCGGTTCTTAAGGGCTTCGGCTACGGCAAAATCGACATCGATGGCAAGCTGCGGCACATCCAGCGGCGGGATTACCTCGAGCGGTACATCCTGTGGCAGGTTCAGGTGCAGCTTCAGGTTGCGCACGGCCCGGTCGTACTCAAGCTGCGCGTTGGCGAGCGACGTTTCGGCATTCAGCAGGGCCAGCTCGCTCTGCAGCAGCTCGTTCTCGGCGATCCGCCCGACCTGAAAACGTCCGCCCGAGATGGTGTAGATAGTATCGTTAATAGCCACGTTCAGCCGGGCGTTCTCCACGTTCATCTTCGCAATGTAGACCTCGAAGAAGCGCCGGGCATTCTCGATGGCCACCTCCTCCATCGATTCGTGGAACTGTTTGTCGGTGATCTCCTCACGGATACTTTCGGTGCGGATGTTCCAGCGCTGATTGTTAAACTGGAAAAGCGGCTGGTTCAGGCCCACAACAAGCGGGCTGGACTGGTAAAAAATGGTATTTGATGCATTATCGAGTATCAGGTCGACCCGGTTGATGCCCGACTGTACGAACAAATTGCCGCCGGTTAGCGGGATGCCCTGGTTCACGGCCAGGTTCACCGACGATCTCAGCTGGTTCTGGGAGCGGAACTCCACGGTACCGTCGCCCTGGGTAATAGGGTTGATGGTACGGTTTATTCCCGGCACGTTGCCCTGCAGCACCAGCCGCGGGTAGAGCTCTGCCCGGAAGGCCCGGAAATCCCAGCTCCGCTGCTGGTAGCGGTTCATGGCGATCTGAGCAGCCGGGCTCTGCCGCTGGGCGATCCGGATGGCATCGTCGAGGGTGAGGGTGATGGTCTCCTCGTCGAACGCCCGGGTATTGGTTCCGGCAGATGTCTGGGCCAAAACGGGCAGGGAATGGAGTATCACGGCGGCCGACAGTGCAAGTGCCGGCAGCAGTGCCCGGCTGATTTTGAACCTGACCGGTATTCTGTTGATCAGACGATTATTCATAGCGTAAACTGATTGCCGGGTCTTTGGATGCAGCCTGGCGGGCCGGGTAGATCCCGAAGATGAGTCCGATGGAGACAGAAACCACAAAAGAAATGACCACCGCCCACGGCGAAATGATAGTGATGATGCCGGTGAAGTACTCAATTCCGTAACTGATTCCCACACCTAGCAGTATTCCGATGATGCCCCCGGTAAGTCCGATGGCCACGGCTTCGAACAGGAATTGCAGAACCACATCTTTGCGTGTGGCCCCAAGCGACATCCGCACGCCGATCTCCCGAGTGCGTTCGAGCACCGATGCCAGCATGATATTCATAATACCGATACCACCCACAATGAGCGATATGGAGGCGATGGCCGCCAGTACGATGTTGAAAATGTTACGTGTACGCTGCTCCTGTTCAAGCAGCTGATCGGGAATGATGACCTGGAAATCGACCACATTATTGTGCCTGCGCTCAAGCATCCTGCTCACTACGCCGGCAATGGAACCCATATAGTCGGTATCGGTTACGCGGATCACAAGCCGGTCGAGCTGATGGTAGTTTCCGCGCTGCTGTGTCTCATTTCTGTTGGCAGCCGCCTCCTGAACATCCATTACAGACACGTGTGCCCGGTTCCGGTAGCGCAAAAGAGCCGTGGTAACAGGTGTGTAGATATCCATGTTGTAGTCGCGTATGCCCAGCGTCTGCAGGTTCTGCTCGGATACGCCTAAGGCCTCCTCACCGGCGAAAAAACGGGCCTTGATGCCATGCCCGATAATGGCAACGGCAGCACTGTTTTCAAGGTGGTTGTCAAGAAAGTAGGATCCCTCGGCCACACGGTAGTCCTGGCTTTCGAAAAAACGGTTGGTCACACCCACCAGTTTGCCGCTCCTCCGCAGGCCCGAACGGATGAAGGCCGTCTCGATCTCAATTTCGGGGCTGGTGTATTCGATCCGGGGGATGATCCTGATAATGCTTTCTGCATCTTCGAGGGTGAGCCCGGGCGAATACCGGATCCGTTCGGCCCGCTGGCTGTTCTGGTCTTCTTCATCAATAACCCCCTCAAACTGCTCGGAAACCGGCTGAATGATAATGTTATTGGCACCAAGCAGCTTGATCTGTTCAATGATCTCCATCTGCGCCCCCGACCCGATAGCCAGCATGGAGATGACGGAGGCAACACCAAAGATGATGCCCAGAGACGTCAGCATAGCCCTGAATTTGTTCTGA
The DNA here is from genome assembly GCA_020201275.1 of Rhodothermaceae bacterium. Classification (GTDB taxonomy): domain Bacteria; phylum Bacteroidota; class Rhodothermia; order Balneolales; family Cyclonatronaceae; genus RECM01. The sequence goes on from JAIVHB010000002.1 coordinate 27,146, forward strand.
CCAATCGCCTCAACAGCGATCAGAAAGTTGTAGGTGAAGTGCTTAATCACTGTTTGGCTGGTCTTCGGCGAGATACCCGTCCAGATAGATTAAACTGAGGTCACCCGGATTTGCCGGAGTGGAAAGGTACACCATGTCGTCTTCGGTGAGCCCTTCGGCAATAGTGACCTCATTCTCGTTCATCAGGCCCAGCATTACCTGCTGCCGGACCGTCCGGGTGCCGGTGCGTTTGTATACAAAGCTGATATTGTCGGCGGTGTGTACAGCCTCAAGGGGGATGTAAAGGGCATTTTCGAGAGTGTTCACTACAATGTTATTGCTGGTGGTCATGGCCGGGCGGAGGGTCGTGTCGCTCTCGTTGATCTGCACCACCACCTCGAACACCTTGGCATCGGAGTTCGGACGCTGTTCACCGATGTTGGCTACCGAAAGGATTTCGCCCGTGAGGCGTTTGTCGGGGTCGGCATCCAGTCCTATATGAACCGCCTGGCCGCGCAGTACCTTCTGAATATCGATTTCGTTCACATAGGTGAGCGATTCCATGACCGTAAGGTCCGGTAGCGTTGCCACGACCGGGTTCCAGCCGCTGATCGATGAGCCGGGGCCGCGCCGGCGTCCCTGGTTATCGCGCCCGTAGATCACCATCCCGTTTTCAGGGGCGTTGATGGTGAACTGCTCGAGTACACTCATGAGCATCCGGTAGCCGTTCTCCTCCTTGTTGAACTCGGCCTCCACCTCCCTCATGCGCGCTTCAGCCTGTTGGGCACGGGTCGCGTAGTTGTTGGTTGCCTGGTTGTAGTTACGGACGGCGCGTTCATAGTCGATCTCGGCCTGGCGCTGCACCGACGGGGCCTCGAATTTCGACTGCTCCATCACAAGCTGGCGCTCCTCCATCGCATAGCGGAGGTTGATGAGCTCGTCGCGGGCACCGGAAAGGGTAAGGGTGGTATCGAGCATGGCCTGTTCAACCTGCGAGCGCAGCCGTTCCAGGTTGATCTCCACATCCTGTATGCGGCTGGCGATCTCGGTACGGTCGAGTTCGGCCACAAATTCCCCGGCCTTCACAACCGTGCCCTCCGGTACAATCCGTTCGATGGCCAGCTGCCAGATACCCACATTCCGTGCCTGGCGCGGACCGGTAATTTCGATCGAATTTTTGGCACGCAACTCGCCTGAGGTGTTTACGGTAACCACAAACGGCCCGGTTGACGGCCTCACAAGTATATCAGCCTGAACGCTGTCTGTACCCGTGGCAAAGTAGAGGACAAGTGTAAATAAGATCAGGGAGCCGGCGATGATGCCTATCGTCGATTTCTTCATGAAACAGGATCAGTTTAAAAAAAAGTGGTATATCCGTAGTTGCCGCATACAAACGTAAAACTAACGATTTCGTTTCAAAAAGGCGTATGGATCATGGTAAAAGTTTATTAAGCAACATGAACAACCTGCGAGAGTCCGGAGCATGGCCTGAGCGCAGTCCTGAGCGCAGTCCTGAGCGCAGCGGAGCGCAGTCGAAGGGCGCAGTCGAAGGGCGAAGTCGAAGGTCGCAGCGGAGGTCCTCGCATACTTCTTCCACCGCGCGCCCCCATGTGCGTATATTAATCAGGTATTATTCACCAATATTCCTGACCATTATTCATTCTCACATCTTTAAAACATTCCATGCTAAACAGTCAAACTGTATACCATTTCATACTGGTTCTGCTGGCAGCTGCAGCCGGAAGCTGGAGCTGTGGCGGGCAAACCGAAAATGATGCCCGCTCAGGTGCCGATCCCGTATTTCCGGATGAACCGGTCATCCGGGTTCTTATACTTGATACCACCGAAAGCATTACGCTCATTCCGCATAATGACTGGAAGCTGACATTCGAAGGTCATACGGAAACCTGGGGCCCGGGTGATGGCCCACTGGATCTATCGGCCGTTTCTGGCTTTATAAGGATCAACCTGTTGGAAAGCCGTGGCAATACCCAACCGGAGATGTTGACCTTTGAGGGAGTCCATGACTCTACTACCCTGCTCATCCGGGATGTGCCCTATGGTGTGGGCTGGTGGTGGGAGGGGAAGGAAGACCGGGAATACGAAGGTGTGATCCGCATCCATTCCACAGACGGTGACCGGTTGCAGGTAGTCGTGGAACTGCCGCTGGAACGCTACCTGAAAGGGGTTGTACCGTATGAGATTGGTGGGGATTCGCCTCCTGAAGCACTCAAGGCCCAGGCTGTGGCCGCGCGGTCGGAGGCGGTACGAGCGCTGACTACCGGAATCTACAGCGGTCCCGGCTACGATCTCACATCCGATGTGGAGAGTCAGGTTTTCAGCGGCAACATCCGGCGTACGGATGCATCCGACCGCGCCGTGGATGAAACGGCATCCCTGATTCTGAGCGAGAACGGACAGCCGGTGAACGCTTACTACGCGTCGAACTGCGGTGGTCACTCCGAGCTCATCGTCAATGTGTGGCCCGATCGCCCCGATCCGCTTACCTATCACAGCGCACTCACGGATTCGGATGAGCGGGTGCTGCTGGACCTCGGCACTGAGGAGAGTCTGAGAGAGTGGATAAGCTCGGAACCGGAGGTGTTCTGCAATCCTGATCTTGAGCCCGGGCTGCCCGAATGGAGCCGTGCAAATTTCAGATGGCAGAGAACGTTTACAGGAGATGAGATCAGCAAAATGGTTTCTCAAAATGCTCACGATGGCATCACCAATTCAGGCCAATGCCGTTCTGATTGCGGTCTTCTGTTAAAAATCGTACCGCTGAAACGCGGCCCGTCGGGCAGGATTTTCGAAGCCCGGTTCGATTTTGAGCGCGATAGTTTTGAAGTAACGGGGGAGCTGGCGATCAGGCAGCTGTTTATGCCACCTCTGCGCAGCTCGGCATTTGTTGCAGACCGAGATGGTGATACCTGGAACCTGAACGGTGCCGGATGGGGGCATGGTGTCGGGATGTGCCAGTCGGGGGCAGTGGCCCAGGCCCTGCAGGGCAGGGATTTTATCGCCATTCTGGGGCACTATTATCCCGATACACAGATTATCAAAAGCTACTGATTGCAGAAACAGGGCATTCGGATAATCGCGTTTTAGTCCATCCGGTCTGAAGTAATCCGGTATGCAGCAATCCGGTATGCAGCAATCCGATTTGCAGCGGTCTGATTTCAATCGAAAGAGAATAAAACTTCCGGCTGCATTATTTCCGGCTGCATTTATGTGTACTAAGGATACCTGCCGAACCACTCCAGGATCCGGTCGAGCCTTTCTACCAGATTTACCGGCTTTCCTCCGCGCGACAGGCCGTGGTTTTCGCCACGAAATACCACCATTTCGGTCTCGACGCCGTTTATTTTGAGAGCATAGTAAAACTCCTCGCCCTGGCCGATAGGTGTGGTCTGATCCCGGTCGCTGTGGATGATGAGTGTGGGTGTAGTGATTCTGTCGGCGTATTTGAGAGGGGAGCGGTCCCAGTAGTAGTCGTAATTCTCCCAGATCGTGCCTCCGAATTCTTCCTGCATGGCCTGGGGAGTGTATGCCTGGGTACCGGCCTCCGAGATCCAGTTGGTTACCGTGCGCTGGGTTACGGCTGCACGGAACATTCCCGGGTGTTGTGAAATAATCCAGCTGGTGAGGAAACCCCCGTGGCTGCCGCCTGTGATGTACAGCCGGTCGCGGTCGATCCAGGGGTTGCGGGCCAGCACGCTGTCGAGTCCGGCCATGTTGTCGCGGTAATCGGCCCCGCCATAATCGCGGTGTACCGCACTCTGATGGTCGAAACCGTAGCCGTGGCTGCCCCGGTAATTGGTGAAAAAGACGGCATAGCCGTTGGCGGCCATCATCTGGTTTTCATGGAACCACTGATGGCCCCACATGCCGCCGGGGCCGCCCTTGATGTTCAGAATGAGAGGCCAGGTACTATTCTCGTTCCATCCCACGGGCTTCATAAGGAAGCCATGAACACGCATGCCCGCCTCATTCGTGAACCAGAACGGCTCAACAGGCTGCAGGGCGATGGTGTCGAGCAGGGCTTCGTTGAAACGTGTGAGCTGCGTTTCCCGTGAGCCGTCTGAACGGGCCACATAAACTTCAGCCAGGTTTTGTTCATCCTCCCGGGTGAATGTGACCAAACGCCCGTCGCGGGACTGCGTAACACCGCTGATCGAAAAGGCCCCGTGCATCACAGTGGCGATGGAGCCGCTGCGGGTGTCGACCCGGTAGAGGCCCTGGCTGCCACGGTCGCCGGCCTGAAACAGCAGGTGACGGCTGTCGGGTTGCCAGGTCAGGTTCGAGGGGATCAGATCGAGGGTGGGTGCGGCATTCCGTAATCCGGTGCCGTAGGGCCCGGTCAGATAGATCCAGTTGCGTTTGTACCGCCCTTCGGTGTAACTGAACGCGATGGTTTTGCCATCGGGCGACCAGGCCGCAGAGGTCGACCGCGCCCCGCCCGGAGTGATGCGTGTTATGGCACCGCTGTCGGCAGGGATTGCGAAAATATCCATCAAATAGCCGCCTTCGTACTCATTCCCCGTGGTATCGGCGTGGAATACGATGGTGGTGCCATCGGCCGACCATGTTGCACCCCCGGCATTCCAGGCCGATGATGAGGTGAGCTGCCGGAGAGTGTCGGCGGCCACATCAAAGACGTGGATGTGGTTCCGTTCCTGGCCCAGTATTCCCGTGCCGTTGGCTTTGTAAAGGGATGTGGTGATGACGTGAATATCGGGTTCCGGCGCTTTTTTCGCACTGTTTGCTGCGGAAGCGCTGCCGTTTTCTGTCTGGGTGCCCGACTGGCTGCCGATGGCATCACCAGTTTCGTTTTCACTGCCGGCTGTTTTCGTTTTTTGTTCAGACCTGATCTGTACGAGAATTTTACTGCCGTCGGGCGACCATTCGAAGCTGCCGATATTGTGCTCGGCGGCTATGAGCGGACGGGCTTCGCCGCCGTCTGTGGGCATCACCCATACTTTGGTGTTGCCGTCGCGGTTGGCCAGAAAAGCAAGTTGCCGGCCATCGTGCGACCACCGTGGTGAGCGGTCGGAGGTACCGGCTGTGTACTGCACCGGTTCGCTGTTGCCGGTGGCATCCACCATCCAGATGTTGCTATCACGCGAGCGGCGGTCGTCGGATACCACCGAGCGGACAAAGGCGACCCGGCTGCCGTCGGGCGAAATCTGCGTATCGCTCACAAACTGGAAATGATGGTAATCGGAGGGCTGAAGACCCCGGATCCCGCTGTTATCCTGGGCAAACAGCCCGGAACCGGTGGTTATAAAGAATAACATCAGCAAAATGAGCCCGGTGTAACGCGAAGTGTTCATGGAATGGAGGGTTGGTGAGTACGCGGAATGGGGATGGTTATCGCAGGATTTTGATTCGTATTAATACAGAATACTGTATCAGAATTGTAAAGGAACGAATCCCGGCGGTATCAAACAACAGAAAAAAAGCCTGTGAGCCCGGTTGGTGA
>JAIVHB010000114.1:0-4359 GCA_020201275.1 Rhodothermaceae bacterium
GCCCGGCAGAACGCGGAGAAGATCGGCTTTATAAATGTGGAATTTCTACAGGGCGACATCGAGAACATCCCCCTGCCCGATGCCACGGCCGATGTGGTAGTGAGCAACTGCGTTATGAACCTGGTACCCGATAAAGTGAAGGCCTTTTCCGAGACTTTCCGGATTCTGAAGCCCGGCGGACATTTCAGCATTTCGGATGTGGTGCTCAACGGGGATCTGCCCGAAGCCGTCGTCCGGGATGCCGAACTCTATGCCGGATGTATTTCCGGGGCGATCGCGATGGACGACTATCTGAACATCATCCGGGAAGCCGGGTTTTCGTCAGTGACCATCCAGAAAAAGAAGGTGATTGCCCTTCCTGATGCCCTTTTAGCAGCGTATCTGTCGCCGGAAGCCCTGCTTGAATTTCGCCTGTCGGGCGCCGGCATTTTCAGCATAACCGTGTACGCCGAAAAAAAGGAGAATAACTGAGACGGAACATCCCGATGATGGGAATGAACCAGATCATCATTTATCCAACCATTTAAGAAGTTGATAAAACCAGCTGTAAGCTTATGAAAATTGCACTCTTTAGTGATATTCACGCAAATATCGATGCTCTAATCCCTGTTCTTGAAGATATTTACAGTCGGAACCCTGATGCTGTTTATTGCCTGGGAGATCTGGTAGGTTACGCCCCATTTCCTAACGAAGTAGTTCAAACGATCAGGGAAAAAGGTATTCCGGTCATTGCCGGCAATTATGACCAGGGTGTCGGGCTTAAAAGTGACAATTGTGGATGCGCCTATAAAACAGAAGAAGATGAAGCCAGGGGCGTTGAATCGATCACCTACACAAACAACATTATATCAGGGGAAAACCGAGCTTACCTGCGATCACTGCCGGCACATATCAGAATTGAGTTTGGGGTGAATACAGATCCATACCATCTGTTGCTTGTACATGGAAGTCCGCGAAAAATCAATGAATACCTTTTTGAAGACCGCACCGACGCAAGTATGATCCGTATAATGGAGACATCCAATGCACATATCATGGCGTTCGGCCATACCCACCAACCCTATCATAAAAAGCTGGAAGACAGCGACGGAACGTTCCGGCACGCGATCAATATCGGTTCCGTGGGAAAACCCAAGGATGGCGACCCGCGCGCCTGTTACGTAATGCTGGAGTGGGATGGCGACCTGGATTTGACCCGGCCCGATGTGTTAAACGTCGAATTCATTCGTGTCGAATACGATGTTGAAAAAGCAGCAAAAGCTGTGGAGGATAGTCCGCTGCCCAACCCATTTGCTGATATGCTGCGCAATGGAGGATAAAATGTCAACTACTATGCAAAAAGAGATGTGGATTATGGGGCGCAGCCGCCTCACTAACCAACTCGGTAACATAGAAGAGGCTGATCTTTTAAAACAGGTCCGTCCCGAGTCAAATACCGCCGGATGGCTGCTCAGGCACATCGCAGAAGTTGAGCTGTTATTTGCTAAAAATGTCTTCGAAAAAGCGCTGAACATAAAGGCACAGACGATCGGCTCCATGGCAAGAGACCGGGGGCAGTTCACCGACCTTCAACAGTTGCTGGACATCATTCAACGTGCTGAAGATGAACTTGGGGCTGCAATCAGCGCCGTAGACGACTGGAGTGAAAAGGTGACAACAGCTGAGTTTGGTACGATAACCAAAGCGGAAGCATTGGGACGAATTATGACGCATACGGCCTATCACGCCGGACAGCTCGCCCTTGTTATTAAATACGGAGAGGTAAATAAATCCCGTGATACCTGAAATATCAGGTTGGATATCTGAACTATTCATCGTAATTTTACGATTAATTAAACTAACCCAAAACGAATTATAAAATGAGTAATCAAACCGAGACAAAAACAGTGATTGAAGTCTACGATCCCGCCATGTGCTGCAGCACCGGCGTGTGCGGCCCCGACGTTGATGATTCACTCGCAGATTTCGCAAACGACGTAAAATGGCTTAAGTCGCAGGGTGTTGAAGTGATGCGATACAATTTAGGGCAGGAACCGGAAGCCTTTAAAGCCTGCACCCCGGTTCTGACCAGGCTTCAGAATGAGGGATCGGATGTACTTCCCATCATTTTAGTTAATGGCGAAATCGTTTCGGAAGGTGGTTATCCTGACCGGACGACATTAATGAGCTGGATCGGCCTTAACACATCAAATGGTTCACAGGATGCACAGACAACAGAAGCTCAATCCGCAGAGCCTTTTTACAGCGATAAGGTAGATATTTTAGTAGCGATAGGTGCATCTATTGCTGCCGGATGTGAGACGTGTTTAAAGTCACATTTTGTAAGAGGCAGAAAGGCTGGTTTAACAAACCAGGAAATGACTCAAGCCATGCAAACCGGTCTGAATATACGTCAGGTACCAATTTCACAAATAGTGGAACTCTCCAATAAATTATTAGGTGTTGAGCCACGGCCCACGAACGGATGCGCGCCAGGAGGCGGGTGTTGTTAATTTTTACTTAAGATCATAATCACCATGTTACCTGAAATTACACCCTATCTTTTCTTCACCGGCAAGGGCGGGGTGGGAAAAACCTCGCTGGCCTGCGCCACAGCTATAGCTTTGGCCGACAGCGGGAAAAAAGTTCTCCTGATCACCGGCAAGGGCGGAGTGGGAAAAACCTCGCTGGCCTGCGCCACAGCTATAGCTTTAGCCGACAGCGGGAAAAAAGTTCTTCTGATCTGCACCGATCCCGCCTCGAATTTAAAAGAAGTACTTGAAACCAACATCACCGAAAAGATCACACCGATTGATGGAGTGGCAAATCTGCATGCGGTGAATATTGATCCGGAGCAATCGGCCGAGGAGTACCGGAACCGTGTTACATCACCCATGGAGGGCATTCTCCCCGAAGCCGAAATCAACAAAATCAGGGAGGAGCTTTCGGGCGCGTGTACCACAGAGATTGCCGCCTTTGATGAGTTTGCCCGTTACGTAGCGGGAGACGGCGAAGAGCAGCCCTACGATGTCATCATCTTTGACACTGCTCCTACCGGCCACACCCTGCGTCTGCTCGAACTGCCTGCCGCCTGGAGTGAATTCATCGAATCGAATCCGGACGGTGCTTCCTGCATCGGCCCATCCTCCGCTTTAAAAACCAGCCAGGCGCGCTATCAGAAAGTGGTGGACAGGCTGAAGGATAAAGATGCAACCACGATTTATCTTGTTACCCGCCCCGACACTTCGGCCCTTCGGGAGGCAGACCGCTCCGGACGGGAGCTGATGGAGATGGGGCTGGCAAACCAGTTGCTGTTGATTAACGGCTATTTTGAACCGGTGGATGCATCCGATCCGTTTGCTCAAAAAATGAAGAAAATGGCGGATGAAACGCTGCAGAATATGCCGGAACGCCTCAAGGGCATGAAGCAGGTCGTCTTTCCGCTGCGGCCTTACAATCTGCTCGGTATCGAAAAACTGAGAACAGTGTTTGAACCGCTGGACAGGGAGGCGATTAAACAGGACAGCGGAACCATTCTGACGGAACATCATGAGAGTGATTTCCCCGGGTTTGAGAAGATGATAGAAGATATCATTGACAACAAAGACCACGGCCTGGTAATGACCATGGGTAAGGGTGGCGTGGGTAAAACGACGATTGCAGCAGCCATCGCACTTCGTCTCGCTCAGAAAGGTTACGCGGTTCATCTTACCACTACCGACCCGGCCGCACACCTGATGGATTTCATCGGGGAAATGACATTACCGGGAAACCTGGAAATAGACCGAATTGATCCGCATGCCGAGAAGAAAGCCTACATTGAAAAGGTGCTGAAGCAGAAAGGCAATAATAAAACGGAAGAAGAGCTGAAGCTGCTGAAGGAGGATCTCGAGTCGCCATGCACCGAAGAAGTTGCGGTATTCCAAGCCTTTTCAAAAGCAATACACCAGGCGAAGCGGAAGTTCGTGGTTGTAGACACGGCGCCAACCGGCCATACCCTGCTGCTGCTCGATACCACGGGCAGCTACCACCGGGACGTGCTCAGAAATACCCATTTGGATGCCGAAAAACTGAAAACGCCGTACATGCACCTGCAGGATCCCGACTATGCAAAACTGATCATCGTTTCACTCCCCGAGACCACTCCGATAACAGAGGCCGCCAAGCTCCAGGACGATCTGAGAAGATCCGGAATTGAGCCCTGGGCATGGGTGGCAAATCAAAGTATGTCGGCCACCATCGTGAACGATCCCCTTCTCAGGCAGAGAGCAGCGGCCGAAATTCCACTGCTTGAAAAAATGGATAAAGAACACGCAGATCGCCTCTACGCAATCCCATGGATTGCGGAAGACCGGGTGCTGGAAACACTTTTAAGGGAAT
>JAIVHB010000114.1:4431-5381 GCA_020201275.1 Rhodothermaceae bacterium
GTCATTTGCCGGTTTTTTGTTCGATTTTTTGCAGCGTATTCCGGATGTCGCGCAGTACTTCCATCAGCTCATCCCGCTCTGCTGCCGGGGTGGCCGATATGGCACCAGGCGGGGTAATTTTCCCGGATATACCAGTATCATGCCCGGTAATTTCATCCCGCTGATCGAGTACCAGCTCGCGGAATCGACGTGAGTCGATGATACCGGTCAGGGTCATATCCGCGCCTCCCTGGGCGCTTTGCCCGGCTGTCTCGACTTTCAGACTGCTCAAACCAAGATAACGCAGTAACGGGCCCTCCTTGAAGGTAAGATCCTGAATTTTGTCGAGCGGAACGGTTCGTTCAGTCTGAAAAATAACCCCTTTCTTAAAATGGAGCGCCCTCGTGGTAAGTTCACAGTACAGGCTGTCGAAATATCTGTCGATGTACATTTTCCCGAAGATCAGCCAGAAGGGAAGCAGCACAATGCCGACAATGGTTATAACGAAAAACAATATTCCCGTTACATAGCTATAGGTTTTAAGGCGCGGATCGAAACTGGCTTCCTGTATCTGGTTCGCACGTCGCGGGTTGGTGTGAGATGGCATTACGGGAGGTTCCTTTAAAAATTTGTTTTAATGGTGTTATTTTAATTGCAAAATGCATAAAAGTTTTAACAGTAAACTCACGTAAAATAGTGAATAGCGGTTTTTGTTTTGCGCATTAGTTTATTACACACTCGTCCCCGCTATCAGCCTGCCTGATTTCCTCTTTGTCTTTTTCCAAATGATCGGTATAACCACAATCCCAACCAGCAGAACGATTCCTCCTGTTTTGTAGAACAGACCCGCAATGGAACTATGAAAATCATATCGGTCCTGAAGTTCAGGTGTTGGGTCATGATATGGAATGCCGGCAAATATAACATCGTATGTAAAGCCTGCCATAACGATGAGCAACCCAGGTACAGAT
>JAIVHB010000115.1:0-2624 GCA_020201275.1 Rhodothermaceae bacterium
ATTGATGGAGGTGAACTGGCCGGCAGGTACATGCTCTATGAAACCGGTATCGATTCCAGCCTCGCCGTGCGGGTGCCGCAACCGGTGGGTGTGAATGCGGATTATGTATTTAGCATTGATCTGAACGGGGATGGCTACGATGTAAATGATGACTGGATTTCTGATCTGGATGCCCCGAACGGGGTCGTCCGTCAGTTGTCGGTACCCACATCAGAGCCGTTGGAACTGCCCGCAGTGCAATTCGACAATCTGCCTCTGTCCGTTTTCGATACCGGTTATGAAGCGCAGTGGCTCCGGCCGTTTCAGTCTGGATCCACAGGGTTGTCCTCGTTGGGAAACACCAAAGTCAGGCTGCAATTGCAGAATCTGGACCGTGGCACCATCGTGAATACTCGAAGATTCATGAAAGATCCGGGCGGGAGTCTGCCGGAGGGTGTTGCGATAATGGCAAATAATATTTTGTGGGAAATTCATCGCTCACCGCAAGCGGCCGGTTTCAGTGCAACGGCGGTCATGATCTATGATCTGATTGCCGGGGATGTACACAAACCGGAGGATCTCAGATTGCTGTTTATGCCGGAAGGAGCGTCCGAATGGGAAGTACTCACCACCTCTGTAGATCAGAACAATCAGACACTCACCTCAACCGGTTTAATGGAGATCGCAGGCCGTTGGACCATCGGCAGCACATCCCTGAACAACCTGGGGGAGTTGCTGCCCGATCTGTCGGTAACAACCATCACGGCGCCGGTATCGGTCTTTTCGGGGCGTGAAATTGAGCTGGGCTGGACGGTCACCAACTCCGGGGCGCGGCCTACGAATGTGCCGGCCTGGTACGACCGGGTGTATATTTCCCAGAGTTTAACCTTTAACCGGAATGAATCGATCCTGCTCGGGCGATTCGAGAATGTGACCTACCTGACCGATGGCGGCAGTTATAACAACTCGGCAAAAGTACGGCTGCCTGACGGCCTCAGCGGAACATGGCACCTGTTTGTTGAAACCGACGGCGATAACACCCAGCAGGAACTTGATGAAGAAAACAACATCAGCGGGCCGGGTACGGTCGAAATAACATTGTCGCCCTATGCCGATTTGCAGGTGGTATCGCTGGTAACCTCTCCCAATGTTTTCTCGGGCGACAGCATATCGGTTCAATGGACCGTTGAGAATATGGGCTCGGGTCCGGCTGAGGCTGCCGAATGGTTCGATCATATTATACTGGCGGCCGGTTCCGAACTCGATTTTAACTTCACCAACGATGAGGAACTAATCAGGATCAACGACACGGAGATCGGGTGGCTTAAGCGCGAGGGGGCACTACAACCCGGCGAATCGTATACCGTTTCATCCCGGTTTAAGCTGCCGGATGATGCCATTGGTGATTATTTCCTGTTCGTATACACGGACCTGGACCGGTCGGGCGGGAAACGTTTTTACAGGGGGCGTGTATTCGAGTTAAACCAGGAGTTCAACAACTGGCTGGGAGAGGCGGTAAATATCGTTCTCACCCCACCGCCCGACCTGGTACCCGTTCTTACACCGCTGCCGGTATCGGCCATGTCAGGAGAACGCATCACAGTAGCCTGGGAGGTTGAAAACCAGGGCCCCGGCGCAACCAGGAGCGCAGGCTGGACCGATGCCGTGTTCCTGTCGGCATCACCGGAACTGGATTTAAATGAAGCCTTCGCTCTCGGAGTACAGAGTTATAACCCGGAATCGCCGTTAATCCCTGATGCCGCATATCCGGGCAGTATGGAAGTAGACCTGCCTGATGGCATTGACGGCACATGGTATGCGCACGTGTATACCGACCGTTTTTCAGATGTTTTTGAATATACGTTCAGCGACAATAACATCGCCCTGAGCGAGCCCATAGCCATACAACGGAGCCTGTACCCGGACCTTTCTGCCTCCGGGGTAGAGATGCCGCCGGTGGTAACCGCTGGAGAGCGGATCGGTGTAACCTGGCAGGTAACCAACGGTGGCGAAAAAGCGTCAGTGGGTACCCGGACCGATAATATCTACGTCTCATCCTCTCCCGAGTGGAATGCGGAAGAAGCCATTCTTCTGGACAAGGTTAACCAGCCGAGGCCTGCAGGCATCGGTGAAACCCAGACCTTCACCCATCTTGTTCGCCTGCCGCATGACCTGCTGGGTACCCATTATCTGTACGTGCTTGTGAATGCCGACAGCACCGTGTTTGAATATCCTGATGCATCCGATAATCTCGGACGAAGCGGGCCGGCAGAGGTGTCGGCCTACCCACCGCCAGACCTGGCGATCGAACAGCTGACCATACCGGCCACTGCCACCTCTGGGCAGCCGGCCTCATTCGGCTGGACGATAAAAAATGCGGGCAGCGGGGCGACACAGGCGCCGCAGTGGGATGAGGTGATCTACCTGGCGGCGGTTAACGACATCCCGTTCGATTCTGACCAGGCCGTTCCTGTTGGCAGGATAGTGCGTAAAGGGGAACTTCCGGCCGGTGAAAGCTATGAACGCACGATTCAGGCCACTATTCCGGATGGTGTGAGCGGTGATTATTATGTTATTGTTGCCACCGAAAAAGATTCGCTGAACGGGGATACGGATCCCTCAAATAATGTGATCGTATCGGAGGC
>JAIVHB010000115.1:2662-5002 GCA_020201275.1 Rhodothermaceae bacterium
GCCATACTGCTGGGCACGGTCGAATATGAGGGATCGCCGGAAGCCGGCTCAACGTATGAGCAGGAACTGGAGGTGGAAATCCCTGCATACATATCGGGTGCATACAATCTGATTTTTGGAACAGACATCCGCAACGATATCTACGAGCATGAGGGGGAAGACAACAATCTGGTTCTTCATCCGGTATCGGTTACCATGCCTCCTGAAACCGACCTGGTGATTACAGATGTTACGGTAGACGGGCAGTACATACCCGGCGAACCGGTTACCGTATCCTGGACACTGATTAATCAGGGGCTGCATCCGGCCAAAGCCCGGATCAGGGAGGCCGTTTACATCCTCCCCGACTCCGTGTTCAATCCGGCAGCCCCGGTACTCGGCATTGTGGACAGGGATATCGACCTGGCTCCGGGTGCCGATATGGTAATCAGTGCCGATGTGAGTTTTGATATCCTCTTTGAAACCGACAGCCAGGGTAACATTATCGCTCCAATGCCGCCCGTTGTGGATGGTGATTACCGGTTTGCAGTGCGCACCAATTTGCGGAAGACCGTGCGTGAAACGGACCTTGAGAACAATTCAGCGATTTCCGGCGAAAAAGTGACGGTTTCTGTTCCGGAACTGATACAGGGTTCACCGACACTGGTTTCTATCGGTGAAACTGAAAAAAACCTCTATCGTTTTGAGATTCCCGACGGTGCCGATGTCGTGTTCACACTCCAAACCGTCTCGGAGGCACCCGGATCGGCGGCCTTGTACCTCAGCCGCGAAAAGGCCCCGACCCAAAGTGACTTCGATTACTCGTCGGCCGAACCCTTCATGCTCAACCAGGAGATCAGGCTGCCCGGAGCAAAAGGTGGAACCTGGTACCTGATGGCATACGTGGAGGACGCCGGTGAGGCTGTGCAGTTCACCGTATCAGTCCGCATCCTCGATTATGTGATCGAGGAGATAACACCCGACTACGGCGGGAATACCGGAGTGGTCACCGTATATGTGTCGGGGGCCAAATTTCAGGAGGGCAGCACACTCTTCCTGGAAGATGCCGGTGGCCGGCGACTGGCAGCGCGGGATACGTATGTGATCAACAGCACGGAACTGGCAGCACGAATGCTTCTGGATGGTGAAGAGGTTGGTCCGCGCAACGTCGTGATCGTTGCTCCCGACGGGGAAGAAACGATCCTTCCCAATGGATTTGATGTGGTTGACGGTGTGGGGGCAGCACCCTATACCCGTTTGTCGTATCCCTCTATGGTAGCCAGCAAGCAGGGCTTTGTTGTAGAGGTTACTGTGGGGAACGACGGAACCAGTAATGCAACCGATTATTTTCTGCTGCTGGGAGCCCGGGCGTGGCAAAGGCCCATAATAATTGTGGTATCGGGCAAGATTTCAGCCTCGGAACAAATACAGAGGTCGATCCGAATCGAAATGAAGGATAATTTTCCGAGGTTGTTCGAAACTCCTGATCTGGAAGATATTCCCATGTTTGTGCAATTCGAAGAGGGCGAGAACCGTGCAGCTATTGTAATGCCGCTGTGGATCTACGAAATACCACCCGGAGCAGAGTTTACCTTTCAAATAGAAATTCTACACGATTTAACGGCGGGTTCTATTTCACACGGGGCCCATCTCGTTCCCATGCCCGAATCGGAATTCACACGAACCGGATCGCCCGATGATATCGACAGCTCGGTGGGTTTCCAAATTATGGCCTATGCCATGCGTGCCGCCTATGCAGATCTGGCATCTGCAGCCGGATCTGAACTCATGAATGACCCTGAGAGCGGGCTTCATGATTTATTAGGTGGATTTGGCGGTTATGGAATGCCGGCATTCGGTTTTGCCGGGGGTATTCTTGGAGGGGCTGCAGGGTATCTGATTGTAGCCGGGCTTATGGTAAATCCGGCAACGGCACTTTTGGCGACGGGTGTTGCCCTTGGAGCAATGGTTGGCGGTACCATTGGTGCAATGCTCGATGCAAGAAATGCCAGGGATGATGTGATTGGCAGTGCCAGCGATCTCATAAATTCGAATCTGAATTTCGGTGATTCCGATGAGACCGAAGTGAAAAGTTCATACGACCCCAACGACATCATCGGCCCGGAGGGGCACGGCGAGGAAAAATGGGTGGGTATCCAAAAACCGTTGCAGTACACCATCCGCTTTGAAAACGATCCCGAACTGGCTACCGCCCCGGCACAGATCGTGACCATACGTCAGGACCTGGATCCAAACGCCGATGTCCGGTCGTTCCGGCTCGGTCAGTATGGCTTTGGTCCGTTTACGTTCAATCCGCCAGTGAACAGTTCCTACCACAGCGAACGGCTGAACGTAGTCGAT
>JAIVHB010000003.1:0-28735 GCA_020201275.1 Rhodothermaceae bacterium
CTGATGGCCTGGCCGTAATGCTGCCAATCTCAAGAAAACCGAATCCGCAGCGGCTCAGCAATACCGGCAGCCGGGCGTTTTTGTCGAAGCCCGCAGCCAGTCCCACCGGGCCCGGAAAATCGAGTCCCCATATGTGCTGATGCAGCTGCCCGGGGATTTTGCCCCAGAGAAAACCGGTAAGTGCAAGAAAAGCATCTACCCGTTGCACTTCCCCGGCGGCCCGGAAGATGAGATCGTGGGCCGTTTCGGCATCCAGTGTGAAAAGCAGCGGTTTTAAAAGTTGCCGGTACATGCGGGGAATCGTTGTTCAGGTCTGCCACAGTGCTTACCTTTTGCGGTCAAGGGCACGAAGCAGGTGTTCACAGTTCAGAAGAACGCGCGAAATATACTGTTTTAATTCATGGACAAAAATGATAATCGGGTAACCCGCTATCTTGATTCACTGCCCAGGTTTCAGACGGCAGGCGCATCCGCGGCCAATTTCAGCCTGGAAGCGATAAGGGAATTTTGTGCCGGCATGGGGAACCCGGAGAACTCGTTCCGATCCGTGCATATTGCGGGTACCAACGGCAAGGGTACTACAGCCCATATGCTTCATGCTGTTTATATGAAGGCCGGCTATACCACCGGGCTGTTCACCTCTCCACATCTGCTCCGTTTCAACGAGCGCATCCGCATTAATGGTATTCCCATAGCGGATGAGCACATGCAGCTTTTCTTTGATGAGCATGAGGGGCTCATCAGGCGCTGTCCGCTTACTTTTTTTGAACTGTCGGCTGCCATGGCCTTCTGGTATTTCAGGTACCGTAAGGTTGACGTGGCCATAATTGAGACCGGGCTCGGGGGGCGGCTGGATGCCACGAATGTGATCACGCCAGTCTGTTCGGTCATTACAAGTATTGGCCTCGATCATACCGACATTCTCGGGCCAACTATTGCCCATGTAGCCCGTGAAAAGGGCGGCATCATCAAACAAGGGGTACCGGTCGTTACGGGTGATTTGCCCGTTGAAGCCATGCAGGTCATTGAAGGTCTGGCCGCGCAGAACCGTTCACCGCTCATCCGGTCTGCGTGGATGAAACCTGAATACAGGAATGAGGTCACCCGTATTGATCATCCCGAATTCGGCGTAATGGATGTTCCATGCGATATTCCGGGCGCCGTTCAGCGTCTGAACATTGCGGTAACGGTTTCGGTTGCACACACCCTTTCACCTGTATTTCCTGTTGACAGGTATGCTCTGCTCAGCGGGATTGCCGGCACGGCTGCATCCACAGGCTTACCCGGCCGGTATGAAAAGCTTCATCCCGCTATGAACTGGTATTATGACGGCGGACACAATATGGAAGCCCTCATCCACCTTAAGAGGCTGGTTGATGATCTGGGCGGGGCAGAAAACGCCACTGCGGTGATTGCACTTAACGCAGACAAAGCTTCCGATGAAGTATTGGATTTTTACAGAGCGTTTAAATCGGTATATTACTACCGGATGGAAGGTGAACGATCGGCAGATTTTAACAGAATTTTGCAGCATATTCCTGATGCCGTATCCATCAATTCCGTGTTCAGGGAAACAACTGGTCCGCTTTTGCATTTAAACAGGGAAGAGTTAGTAATTTTTTCGGGAAGTTTTTATTTTTACCCTGTTGTTAAGAGATGGTTAGCCAGTCTTGAATCACGCTGATTCTCTTTTTTTCCCCCTCCGGTATTAAATCTCCAGGGGTATCCGCTTCATCACTCCAGTCCGGCTCATATTGCCCGCTTATTTGATTTTTTAAGTATCACCTGCACAAAGTAGATAACGAAGTATAAAATTTATGTCAGACAGCCGCCGGGGTTCTTCCGGGGTGGATCACATTGAAACCCTGCAAGTCAAAACTCTAAAAGAAATACAGGAAATTGCCCGACAACTGGGTGTAAAGCCTGTTACCGGCCTTAAAAAGCAAGCACTGATCGACCGAATACGTGAATCCGTTCAATCGGATACTATGCGGCGGGATCAGCATGCAGAAGGGCAATCGGAAGGTAATCATCGTGGTCCGGATTCCCGGCGATACGCAGCTGATCTCCGGGATCACAGTTCCAAGCCGGGTAAACTATCTGGTGAAACGGCGGGCGATACGGCAGGTAGTACTCCGGGAGAAGGTAATCCCGGCGATACAGAGAATTATGATGGCGAACACCGGAATAAGCCGGAACTCGAAAAGTACAGGAAAAAAACGAAAAAGGATTCACCGGATACGCGGCAGGCAAGCCTGTTCCCAACGGGAGATGTTTTTCCTTCTGATGAAGAGCTGATCGACCCCGACGACCCCGTATTTAAGGGTGCTCCCGTTCAGCAACCTGGCCGGCGCCGTGGCAGGCCCCGGAAGACAGTTGAACCGGAAAAGGCCGACCCCGGAAGAACAGTAATGCCGGAACGCAGGCCTGACGAAGCGCCTTCAGTTTCAGGAAAAGAACGCCGGTTCGGCCAGGAAGCGGAGACCGGCCAGGAAGCAGAAACCACGCAGGGTGGCAAGCCTATGCTGTTGATGAGGAACGCCGGCAGCAGCCGGATCACCCATCACGGAAAGGATCGGCGAAACGGGGTCAGCCGCAACCGCAGGATGACTATGCAGAGGGTGATTCACGCCAACAGAGGCAACAGCAGCCCCAGAAGAAAAACATGCAGGATGCCCTTCCTGAGTCGGATGCCGGTACCCTGCAAGAACGGCTCCGTGAAATTGAACCCAAACTGGGCGGATTCCTTCTGAATGAGGGAACCCTTGAAATACTTCCCGACGGCTATGGTTTCATGCGTTCGGCCAACTATCACTATTCGGCCAGCCCCGACGATATTTATGTATCACCATCGCAGATCAAGCGCTTCTGCCTGAAACAGGGTGATACCGTTGTAGGTGTAATCCGGCCGCCAAAGGTGGGTGAGCGCTATTTCGCGCTGCTAAGGGTTGACGGTGTTAACGGTCAGATCCCGCGCGATATGGATTCACGGGTCGATTTTGATGATCTGCTTCCCGTTTATCCTGAACAGCGTTTCAAGCTGGAAACCACGCCGGCCGAGTATACTACACGCATCATCGATCTTTTTGCACCCATGGGGAAAGGGCAGAGGGGAATAATCGTGGCCCAGCCCAAAACCGGTAAGACGACCATTCTTCGCAAGATTGCCAATGCGGTTAACATCAACCACCCCGAGACCAAGGTGATCATTCTGCTTGTAGACGAACGTCCCGAAGAAGTGACCGAGATGGAACGCAACGTAGCTAACGCTGAAGTGCTGGCATCTACCTTCGACCAGAAGCCAGAAAACCATGTAGGCCTCGCCGAGATCGTTTTTGAGAAGGTAAAACGCCTTGTAGAAGGCGGCAATGATGTATTACTGCTGATGGACTCCATCACACGTCTTGCCCGGGCCTATAACGTAATGGCCGGTAACAAGGGCCGCACCATGACCGGCGGTGTAGACTCAGAAGCCCTGAAAAAACCGCGGAAGCTGTTCAGCCTGGCACGGAATATTGAACACGGAGGTAGCCTTTCGATCATCGCCACAGCCCTTGTCGATACCGGATCCCGCATGGACGATGTGATATTCGAGGAATTCAAGGGTACCGGTAACATGGAAATTGTGCTGGACCGTCGTATTTCGGAACGACGGATCTATCCTGCCATCGATGTGTTCAAAAGCGGCACCCGGAAAGAGGAACTCATTGTTCCTGATACCGAACGCGAGCGTGTCGTGCTGCTCAGAAGGTTCCTCTCGAGCATGTCGCCCAACGAATCGGTGGAATTCCTGCTCGACAAGATGCGGGGCACAAGGAACAATCAGGAGTTTTTAATATCGATGAACCAATAGGACCCATCCGCACCAGGCAGACCAGGCAGTATTATGCCTAACAGAATGTTTAGCAGGCCGTCGAGTACCGGCCTGCTACTTTTTTGTACTAATCTTTACACGGGCATTTCAGGTTAAACTATAGCAAATCTGTAGTTACAAACCAGGCCTTATCTGATATCAATCTGATAAGGCATGATGGTCAGTACTTCCGTTCTCTGAAGCAGGTTAAGCATCTCGGCGTGATCCATGGCTTTCTGCACCGGAAATGGTGTCATGCTTGTCATCCATGTTCTGACCTGGGTCTCAGCCGATCCGGTGAACATCTCGAACAGTGTCTGGGGTTTGGGGTACGTCTCAACACTGTATGCGTCGAGTCCCGCCTTTTGAGCGGCGATGTCGAGTGCGGTATCCGTTCCACCCATTACATCCACAAGACCGGCATTCAGGGCATCACTACCCGACCATACACGGCCTCCGGCAACCTCAAGAACATCCTCGATCGGCATATTTCTGCTCAGGGCTACCTTGCCGGTAAAGACGTCATAAAAATCGCTGTTCAACTGTTCGAGCGCCTGATATTCTTCCGGTGTAAACGCACGGGTTGGGCTGAACCAGTCGGCGTATTCATGTGATTTGACCTCATCGAACGTGATGCCGAGCTGTTCATCCATCAGGCGGCCGAACTTGAGCACGGCCGAAATAACACCGATGGAACCCGTAACGGTGGTTGGCTGGGCGACAATGGTATCGGCGGCCATGGCGATGTAGTAACCTCCCGATGCCGCAACGCTTCCCATGGAGGCGATCACCGGTTTCTTTTCTGCAACCCGGCGGATCTCGGCCCAGATCAGGTCGGATGTGGTTCCGCTTCCACCCGGGCTGTTGATGCGGATAACGATCGCTTTCACATCATCATCGTCGAGGGCTTCATTAAGGGTTTTGATGAAAGAGCCGGCTGTTATAACCGGGTCCCCCGTGCCGGGAATCATCGATTCGTCGACCGGAATAATGATGCCTGAAGCGTGGATCAGAGCAATTTTATCGGTTGCCGCTCTTCTTTCGAGCCCGGCCGAGCGGCGTGTAACCTTACTGTAGCGCTCAAAGCTGATGGTTTCCAGATCACGATCTTCTTCAACTCCAAGCCTGTTTTTGATGAGATCTTCGACCTCAAAGGGGTACATCACACCGTTTATCAGTCCGTCTTGAAGGGCGTAACGGGTGGTAATGCGGGGCGGCCGGCTCATGATCGCGTTGATCTCGGCCGTGCTTTTTCCGGTAAAATCGCTCAGGGCGCCGGTATACGTGGATGTGAAACTGTCGAGGATGGCGGATAGCTGAATATTGTCCTGTTCGGAAAAATCGGTTCTGATATAGGAATCACCCGCCGTCTTGAATTCCCCACCGGACACCACCTCTGCGTCGATGCCGTATCGCTCGAACATGTCGGCGAAAAAGG
This sequence comes from Rhodothermaceae bacterium, assembly GCA_020201275.1. Taxonomy (GTDB): domain Bacteria; phylum Bacteroidota; class Rhodothermia; order Balneolales; family Cyclonatronaceae; genus RECM01. Next base: position 5,292 of record JAIVHB010000003.1, read on the forward strand.
TGCCCTGAACGTAGAATCCGCTGTTCATGATAAAGGTATCGTTCATCGCAAATACCGAGTCGGCCGCCGTGGCGATATAGAGGGCCTGCTCGTTCATACCCATATCGCGGGTGGAGGCGTAGATGAACTTGCCCGACTCCCTGAATTGCAGCATAGAGGAACGCAGCTCCTCGAGTACCGGCCAGGAAGCGCTCAGAAACTCCACTTCCATCCAGATACCATTGATGCGCTCGTCGGCTGCGGCTTTTTCCAGGTTGTTCTTCAGGGATGCCAGGGTAACAGGCACCTTGCCTGGTGAAAAAATTTCATCGAATGGATTATCGGAGGGCCGCTCGGGCAGGCTGCCTCTGAGTTCAATCCTGAGGATACTGTCATTTCTTACATACGGCTCAGGTTCGCCGGAACTGCTCAGAATGGCGATAAAAAGAAAAGTGAATAAAAGAAAAAAAGCGACCAGGAAACCGGCCGCGGAGGCAAACATTGTTTTAAAAAAACCCATTTTCATTAAATTTTTTGGGGTTAAATTGGCATTGAGGTGCGGTAAATATACCACGATTACAGCGAAGATTTACCTGTTAGTATTCGTCCAAACAGCGGTGAATGTTTCATTGCCGCTTCGTGTTTGTTAATCGTTTGAACTACAATTGATAAAAGAATGAGCGGTATGAAAAACCAGTATGATGTGGTAGTGGTCGGATCGGGCCATAACGGCATGACGGCGGCGTGTTACCTTGCACGTGCCGGTTACAGTGTATGTGTACTTGAGCGGCGCGATACGATCGGCGGGGCCGTATGTACCGAAACCATGTTCGAATCGGATAAATATCCGGGCGGTTTCAGGATCGATGTGGGATCGTCGGCGCATTTCATGATCCACCAGACCCCTGTTGTAAAGGAGCTGGAACTTGAGAAGTACGGACTGGAATACATCGAAATGGATCCGTTCATGTCGTACCCGGTACCGGGTGGCAAGGGGGTCATCCATTTTTACCGCGATATGAAGCGGACCCTCGACTCGATCGCATCGGTTGCACCGGAGGATGTGGAAAATTATAAGGAGTTCATCAAATTCTGGGAGCGGATCAACCTGGGTGTACTCGAAGTATTCATGAAGCCGCCGACGATGGGCAATATGTTTATGACCTCAATGAAGGGTCAGATTTCCAATGGCGGTATGTTTGAAAAAGGGGAGCAGGCGATTGGTTTTCAGCGGATTTTTTCCAGTTACGGCCGCGTGGTGGATGAATATTTCACCAACCCCCACCTGAAGACGGCGTTGTTGTGGTTTGCCGCCCAGAGCGGACCGACCCCCGGGCAGAGCGCTACCGGCGATTTTGTTGGCTGGCAGGCCATGCTGCACCACAGCGGGGGCAAACGGCCCAAAGGCGGCAGCGGTATGCTCACCCAGGCCATGAAAGCCATGCTGGAAGCCCATGGCGGTGTTGTGCGCAGCAATGTGCCGGTGGCCGACATACTGATCGGCAATGGCGAGGCCTATGGCGTACGCCTCGAATCCGGCGAGGAAATTACCGGGGATGTGGTTATCTCGAACGCCCATGTGCAGACGACCATGCTCAAACTGGTTGGACCCGAGCACCTGAAGCCAGGCACCCTGCGGCAGGTGAAGAACATCGATGTTGGCAACGGATTCGGCATGGTGATACGGTGTGCGGTCGAGGAGCTTCCGATCTATGAGTCCTGCCCCGATGATCCTGAAATCCACAACGGGCTGCAGCTCATCTGCCCGTCTGTGCAGCATATGAACAACGCTATTGGCGACTACATGAAAAAGATGCCGCCCGAGCGGCCCGCGGCATTGGCCATGACCTTCTCCAAAATCGATCCGACCCTTTGCCCGAAAGATGCGCACACCCTGTTTGTATGGGCACAATGGCATCCCTATGAACTGGCGGGTGGACTGAAGTGGGACGACATACGGGAACGCGAGGCGCAGAAAATCTACGATGAGGTTGTACGCTATGCCCCGAACATGAAAGACAAACTGATTGACTGGTACATACAGACCCCGCTTGATATTGAGCGCAAACACGGTCTGCTGAAGGGCAATGTGATGCACGTAGAGATGACCTTCGACCAGATGTTCATGTTCCGGCCCACACCCGAGATGAGCGGCTACCGCACCCCCATCAAAAACCTCTACCTTTCGAGTGCTTCCTGCCACCCTGGCGGCGGGGTGTTTGCCGCGGCCGGGTACAATGCCGCTCATGTGGTAATGAAAGACCTGAAAAAGAAAAAAGGCGGTATATTTACATTTCGGTAGAAACGGGAAGAAAATTACGCCGGGTCTCTTTACCTTCTGCAGACTATGGTCAGATTTTTTAAAGGAAAACCGCTTGTTGTCGGAGGCCTTCGATTTACAATCGATCCTCTGCTGCCCGTTGTTATGGTGGTACTTGCATGGCTGCTGAGCGAGCGTTACTACCCTCAGCTGATCGACTTTGAACCGCCCCGTGTATACTGGGTGATTGGCGTCACATCAACCCTGCTGCTCATCTTTTCCATCATTATTCATGAGCTGGGGCATGCCATTGCAGCACGCAAACTGAATGTGCCGATAGAGCGTATACACCTTTTTCTGTTCGGTGGCATGGCCGAATTGCGGCACAGGCCGCTGCGCCCGTCGGACGAGCTTCTGATTTCGTTATCGGGGCCGATGGCATCGCTGATATTCGCCCTGCTGCTATGGCCGCTGATGCTGCTGGTGAAACCCTATTTCTTTGTGGAGTATCATGTAATTCAGTTCATCCTCTACGTGAACGTGTTGCTGGCCCTGTTCAACATGATCCCCGTATACCCGCTGGATGGCGGCAGAAGCCTGAGAGCCCTGTACTGGAAGTTCACCGATAACTATTACCGCTCGTCGGTGAAGATGTACCGCACGGGCGCCATTATAATAGGTCTGATCTTACTGGGAGGAATTGTAGATTACATGCTGTTCGATAATGAGTGGTCGGTATGGATAGGTCTACTGGCACTTTATCTGGCCTATACGGCCTATACCGGCAGGGATGAGCTCATCCTGATGCCGGGCCTGCAGGACCTGGTGCTGAATATTGATCCGGATCTGGGTCCGGAGCAAATCGTAGAGCGTTTAAAATTACGAGAAGACAGTTTTCTCGAGAGGAGTATAGTGCCGGTTATGGCCTTTGAGCGCTTTACTGCAGTAATATACGGATCCGATATACCCTCCAAATCATCTGGAATCTCAGATCTTGCACACCTGCACCGCAGTCCGATGCTGGGCGATTATGTTGAAATTACGGATGAAACTTCATTCATGAAGGAAGTGCATTTCAAGGCCGAATACATTCCCGTTTTCAATAACGGTATTCTCAAAGGTATCTGCAATGCGAATGAGTTAAGGTTTTGGCTGCTTGAGCATCACAGAAATCAGGATATTTTTTTAACATGATAAGAATATAGTATGGTGGAAAAGGCCTATAACAGTACCCGGGTTGTGGTACATGCTGACCATATAAGGAACAATATCGAAGTATTGGCCGGCAAAACCGGAGCGGGTGTATTGAAAATGGCCGTGGTGAAGGCCGACGCGTACGGTCATGGAGCTGTTAATGTGTCGCAAATTACGGAGGATCTGGTTGACTGGTACGGTGTAGCGTCGGTAGAGGAGGCTATGGAGCTGAGGGATGCCCGCATATCCAAACCCATCCTGGTGTTCGGTGTTCCGGGGGTGCACAATGCTTCGATCTACGAACGGTACAATCTTACTGCTGTAGTGAGCGATTTGCGGCAGCTCGGCATTTTGCACCCGGGTACCCGCTACCACCTTGAATTCGATACAGGCATGGGCCGGCTGGGATTATTGCCGGAACAGGTTGCTGAAGTTCGGGATGCTGTCTCCAAAGCGGATCATCTTCAGGTTGAGGGTATTATGAGCCATTTTGCAACTGCCGACGAGCCGGAATCCGGGAAGGTGTTGGAACAGCTTGAATTATTCAGGTCGGTCAGGGCGCAGTTTCCGGAACATTTTCTTACACATATGGCCAATAGTGGCGGAATCTGTTACTACCCGGCAAGTCATTTCGATATGGTGCGGCATGGTATCAGCATGTACGGGTATTCGCCCGGAACGACTGCCGAAAAAGAATTGAAACCTGCGCTGAGCTGGGAGGCAACAGTAGTGCAATGCCGGGCTTTAAAAAAGGGGCAAAGTGTAAGTTATGGAGCACGCTGGGCTGCACCTGACGACGGCTTTTTGATAACGGTTCCTGTTGGATATGCCGATGGAATTCCACGCCTGCTTAGCGGAAGATTTAATGTTATGCTTAATGCGAAACCGGTTCAACAGACAGGAACAGTTACCATGGACTATATTATGTTGTATTCGGGGGTTCCGGCCGGGATTGGAAATTCAACTGTATTACTGCTCGATACGGAATCCGCCCATGCAGGGGTGTGGGCCAAAACGCTTGGAACAATACCCTATGAAATTGTATGCGGAATCAGCCCCAGGATAAAACGTATAGTAGTGAACGGGGATTCGTGAAGGCCGCCGGCCGAAATCTGTGATCAGGCAAACATTTCTAATGCACAGTATTCTCTAACGTATTATTTTCTCACGTGTCCGCTTGTTTTTATTGGCGTAATGCGGGAAGAAGGTTGACGACAAACAGGCTGAAAGAAGGAGAAAAGTCAGTAAAAGAAACAACAGTATTGCGGGATTTTATAATTGTTGTAATGCTTTCATAAATAATCTATTTTAATTGCGTCAGTTTAAATGAAGGGATATGAGTAAGTGCTTAGAATGTTGAGCATAAAAAAAGTGTGTGATCTAATAATGTCTTGTGTCATCTAATAATGACTAAGTAAACATAACAACTAAACCAAAAACAGAGGTTAACTATGCATAAAAAAATACTGTTGTTGTTAGTCTGTTCATTATTTCTGGTTTCCTCCGCTGTTGCGCAGGGTGTGATCAGAGGTGTTGTTACAGATGCCAGAACCGGAGAAACTCTCCCGGGTGTAAACGTAATGATTCTAAGCATACAACGTGGTACCGCCACAGATGTGGAAGGTCAGTATGAATTAATCGACGTTCCGTCGGGTTCCTACACCTTAACAGCCACTTATGTCGGATACATGCGCCAACAGATCCAGGTAGAAGTGGGTACGTCGGCAGTTGTTACCAACTTAGCCCTCGAGCCCGATGTAGTAGGACTTGATGATGTGGTTGTAACTGCATTCGGAATATCGCGTGCTGAAAAATCTGTCGGATATGCCGTACAGAGTATCAGTGGAGACGAGGTTTCACGTACACAGCAGGGTAACATTGTTGGCGCCCTTGCGGGTAAAGTAGCCGGAGCACAGGTAATCGGTACCTCGGGAGCCAACATCGGCGGATCTGAGAAAATCAGGCTGCGTGGTGCAAACGGTTTATCGGATGGCCAGCCGTTGTTTGTTGTTGATGGCACACCAATTTCCAATCAGTCATTTACTCTGGGCTATGCGCAACGAGGCCGTGATTTCGGTAATATGGCTTCTGACCTGAATATGGAAAATATCGAATCGATCACTGTTCTGAAGGGCGCCGCGGCATCGGCCCTCTACGGGAACAGAGCTTCGAACGGTGTAATCATGATTACAACCAAAAGTGGCAGAATGGGTCCGAATCAGCCTATTCAGGTCGATTTTTCCAACAGTACCTATTTTGACAATGTGTACATTTTGCCGGAGTATCAGAATGAATATGCCGGTGGCTACACTCAGAGCTATCTGGAATATACGGACCCCGTAGACGGGCAGACGTATCTCGGGCTGAATTATGCAGCCGACGAAAGCTGGGGACCAAAAATTGATGGTACAACCATGTACCGCCCGTGGTGGTCGTGGTTTAATCATGATTTTACAGGGGACGGCCAGAATGATTACGGTACAACCATCCCCATGACTGCACAGCCAAATAATGTCCGCGACTTTTTTGATACCGGTGTTAGGGTATCGAATGCCCTGTCCATTTCCGGCGGAGCGGAAAACTCATCTTTCCGGATCTCTTTAAATAATCTGACCCAAACAGGTGTGCAGCCAAATTCGAGCCTGGACCGTACATCACTTTCGTTCAACGGCGCTTTGAGTCATTCCAACAAGTTTACCTCCCGGGTATCGGTTAACTATACAAATACCCAGGGCAAAGGCCGTCCAACCCAGGGCTATTCACCGCTTCAGGGATCCCCGGTTCAGTCATTCAACCAATGGTTCCAGCGTCAGGTAGATATGTCGAAGCTACGCCAGTACCGGACAGCGGATGGTGTGCCTACATCCTGGAATATCCGCTCTCATACAGATGTGCGACCACTGTACTGGGACAGCCCGTTTTTCTCAGTTAACGAGAATGTCGCAACGGATGACCGGGACAGGATTTTCGGGAATTATACAATGTCTTATAACATAAACCCGAACTTCGAAGCGATTGGAAAGATTCATCTGGATACCTATGATTTCATCGTTGAAGACCGGGTAGCTTCCGGTGGTCTTGAAGAAGACTGGTATTACGTAGCCCAGAGATCCCGTCGTGAAATCAATATGGAGGGTGGTCTGCGTTATGAGCAGAATTTCCAGGACGTTTCTGTTTCCGGTTATGTAGGTGCGAATCAGCGAAATGAAAGATACCGTTCACTCGTTCAGCAGACCGTGGGAGGATTGTCTACACCGAACTACTTCAATATCGCGGCATCCATCGATCGCCCGGGTGTTTCGAATTTCAGTTCGGACAAGAAAGTTCGCAGTATCTACGGTACATCCACAGTCGGATTCCGTGATATGATCTATGTTGAGGCATCCCTCAGAAATGACTGGTCTTCTGCCCTGCCTGATGGCCAGAATTCCTATCTGTACTATGGATTCTCGACCAGTCTGGTGTTTACCGAGCTCGATTTTTTCAGAAACCAGAATATTCTGAGTTTTGGAAAGCTGCGTGCTTCTATTGCACAGGTGGGCGATGATATCGCTCCGTATCAGATCTATCAGACGTTCAGTAATGCCGATCCCTATGGAAATAATCCGGCCCAGACCGTACCAAATACACTTCCGAACTCTGCCCTGAAAGCTGCCATCTCAACAGATTATGAGTTCGGCGCCGACCTCAGATTCCTGGACGGTCGTCTCAGAACGGATGTGAGTTACTATATCTCAACCCGTGAAAACGAGATTCTTCAGTTGCAGGTTCCGGGTTCCAGTGGTTTCAGCCAGGCAACGATCAACGCCGGAAAGTTTGAAACCAAAGGCTGGGAAGTACAGTTAGGAGCCACTGCTTTTCAGACGACCGACTGGAATGTTGATTTTGGTCTCAACTGGGCGACAAGCAAATCTGAAGTCGTTGAACTGGCCGAGGGACTTTCGACAAGGGTTCTTGAATCCGCATTCTTCGGGGTTGCACTCTATGCCAACGAAGGCGAAGAGTGGGGACAGCTGATTACCACCGGTGGTTACGGCGGTTACACGATCCATGAAGGAACCGGAGAAAGAATTGTTAATCCAAACGGTACCTATGCAATTCAGACTAATAAAGAACTGGGCAGCATATTACCGGACTGGACAGGCGGTTTCCGTTTAGATGTTTCTTACAAAAACTTCAGCCTGGGTACCTTCTTTGAGTTCCAGAAAGGCGGACAGTTCTATTCAATTACCAAGATGTTCAACGCTTACTCCGGCCTTGGCGAAATGACTGTCGGTAACAATACGCTCGGTAACCCGCTTCGCGACCCTGTACTTGATTCCAACGGAAATGCCGTAAGTTCAATTCCGCTGTCCGGTGCACATCCGAGTTCAGGCGGAGTTTATGTAGCCGGTGTGGATGTGGATGGTAATCCTGTAGAATATTTGCGTCAGGCAAGCCTGCATTTTCCCGCCATGTTTCTTAATAAAGAAGCCTGGTTGTTTGATGCCAGCTATTTGAAGCTGAGAGAAGTGAAACTGACGTATAATCTGTCAGCCGGCCTGTTAGCCAATATTCCGATCAAGCGTGCAAGTGTTTCGATAGATATTCAGAATGCCCTGATGCTTTATTCCAGCACTTCTGGTGTGGATCCATCGATCATTCAAAACAATACAGGCGGATTTTCATTCTGGGAAGGTGGAACCCTGCCCGGAACCCGCACGATTGGCTTCAACATCAACCTCGGATTTTAATTGAAAGCGAATACATTATGAGAATTCTATCAAAAAAAATAAGGATGTCACTGATAAAGGTATCTGCGATAGCAGTGCTGATCGTGACCCTGACTACAGGTTGTGACGATTTTGGGAATCTGAACGTAGACCCGAATAATCCGTCTGTCGTAAAGACTGAACTCCTGCTGACAAGTGCCCAAAGGAGTATGAGTGATGTGATAGGCGCTTTTACCGGTGTGCTGTATGTTCAGTATTTGGCTGAAACCCAGTATACCGAAGATTCACAATATCAAAGTACTACCTTTGATTTCAATGCATGGTATACCGGTCCGCTTCAGGATCTGCAGACCATCATTGATTTAAATACCAATGATGAAACACGGTCGGATGCGTTGAGCGGGGGAAGCAATAATAACCAGCTTGCCGTCGCGCGAATCCTTAGAGTGTATTTTTTCCAAATGATGACAGACCGCTGGGGTATGATACCTTATACGGCTGCATTGCAGGGAAATGCCAATCTGAGTCCTGCCTATGACACGCAGGAGGCCATTTATCTGGATATGATCAATGAGCTCAAAGAAGCCGTGTCTCAGATGGACGGCGGACCCGGTGTACGCGGCGATATCCTTTTTAGCGGGGATATGCAGCAGTGGGCCCGTTTCGCGAACAGCCTGCGTATGCGGGTTGCCATAAGATTATCGGATGCTGCTCCAACCGTTGCAGCTGCTGAATTCAGCAACGCCTATAATGCTGGAATGATCACAGAAGATGTGATGTACCCCTATCTGGCAGAAGCTTCCAATGAAAATCCATGGTACAACCGGTTCAGAACCCGGACTGACTATGCGATTTCTGATGTGATGACGGATGCCCTGATCCCCCTCCAGGATTACAGGATAACCAAATATGCCAATCCTGCAGCCAATCTTGATGACGGCGACGGTACTACCACCTTTGCTGAAATCGTTGGGATGCCATACGGTGCCGAGAATGCCGGGGATATACCGAATGCTGCGATTTCATTTCCAGGTTCGGCAATTGGTGCCGGTGGTCCCGGTGTTGGTGAGCAGGATGCCAATCTTCCGATCATCACTCTTGCCGAACTGCATTTTTCGCTCGCTGAAGCTGTGGAGCGCGGATGGGTAACAGGAAGCGCCCAGCAATTCTACAATGACGGAATAGAGGCATCGTGGCGCCAGTGGGATGTATACGATGATGCCAATCTCTCGAGCTATATGGCACAAGCCGAAGTGGTTTATTCAACAGCTCAGTGGAGGGAAAAAATTGGCTTCCAGAAATGGATCGCTTTATTTCCGCTTGGTTATGAAGCCTGGGCAGAATGGAGACGACTTGGGGAGCCGAATCTGGATCCGCACCCGTTTGCATTGAATAACAGCGGCCTGATCCCAGTTCGTCATGCCTATCCTACTACTGAAGCACAACTGAATGAATCCAATTATGATAGCGCCATTTCTTCGCAAGGCCCCGATACCGGTGATACCCGGTTGTGGTGGGATGTGAATTAACGATAAACGTTTTCAGAACAACTGAAAATCAGAAGAGGCTGTCATCTAAAGGCAGCCTCTTTTTTTTTACAACGATGCTGCTGTTAGCATGCTTTGAATTAGGGAACAGTAGAACATGTGAACAATAGAACAGTGAACTGATTTGGGAGAATGTTACTGGCAGCCCCTAATTTTGCCCTCAAACGGGCAGCACTATGTTCCATAATTGTCGCGGTATTGCATCCCACGACGTGCTTCGACTTCGGTCTCCGACCTGCGCTCAGCATGACGTTTGATATCTTGTCACCGATACACAAGGGGTTGAAAGACAGAACTCGGAATCTGCCTATATATTCGTTGTAAGAATTTGCCCTGAAAGCCATAACTGTACCTGCTGATACTGAACATTATAATAGTCGCGGTGACGGATCAGGAGATAATGATCGAAGGGGAAGAATTCATTCCTGATTTTCGGGGCCTCAAAATAAAAATTCAAACGGGGATCTGTTCTGTCATAGGAGTAGGACCAGTACATAAGCTTGAGTCTGCTTTCAACATACCAGGGCTGCCCGAATAATATATAGATCATTCCAAGGTCTGTCTTCCAGCCTTCTTTATAATTCGAGAATTGCTTGTTGGCTTCCTCAACGCGTTCGTAATATTTTTGAATAACCGATCTGGCAATTGCAGAGTTGTTAATATTGGTGATCCAGAACCGGTCCATTGCAGCTTTCAGAGAATCCGGATCTGAGATCGACATAAGCCTTTCATGATCCCTGCGATCCATCAGATACACAAGAGGTTCCGCAAGTTCGCGTGGTGTACGAAGAGTGGGATAATTATCCGGTTTTATACTGAAATCACGGGCTCTGTAGAATTGATCTTTGTCGAGATTGTCAGAGAAAATCTCGAAACGGTAGTTGCCTTCCGCAAGAAGAGGTGTCTGAAAGTCAATATCGACAATACCTGACGGATCAATCACCCTGGGTATTTGCTGCAGTACCTCGTATTGTGAATATTCAATGCCTTTATATGGCAGGCTCGATGCCGAGTAATTATTATGGTTCATTGGTAAGGCGGAGATTGTGTCGGAATCGAATTTCAATAATCTTGATGTGATAATAAGCGGGTTATCCTGCCTGTTATTCATAAGCTGATAGGTGAAAAGAAGACTATCATGCCGTGCAGGCACATCATATGTGGTAATGGTCGAATATTTCGGGTTTTCGAGACCCAGATCCTTGCCAAGTAACCTGACAGATGTCAGATGAATACCTTCATATCCGGGATCGGGTATAAAGGCTTCCGTTTCTCTCAGCGTTTGCTTTCCTGTTGTTTCATCCGTTACGGTAACGGCAATGTGATAGTTGCCCGATGGCACGTAAATATCATTCTCAAAGGTATATACTTCCAGACTTCTTGTGTAACTGTCATCCTGCCTTTCAAGATCCAGGGTCTCACGGTTTGTATTTGTAAACGTACTGCCTTCGTCTTTTCCCGTAATCATTGTTGTGACAGTAATCGTTGCCAAATTCAGATCGTCTACAGTACGATAGATCAGGCTGCTATATACGATATCTGATGTGATATTGATATACGCCTGATCGGTCGGGCTCAAATAACCGATGGCTAATACCCGAATTTCAGGAAAACCATCCTCATAATAGTATGATGCTCCCCGGTCGATGTTAGGATTGGATGCTCTTGAACAGGCAAGGCAGCAATAGAAGATCAGCAGTAGTAAAATAGTTCGGCTATGTATCATCGGAATAACGGTCAGTGTGAGGTGTAGGGCCAGGGCTAAAAAGAATGATTTCAACTATAAAAGTCAAGTTCATTCATTCTGTATACTCAAAAGGGTACCAATATTGGATAGCCTGAGATTTACCAGTCCCTTGATGCAGATTTATTTTCAAAATTATCAGGCATCTGAATCGCTAATTTTTCACAGCCAGCATGTACCTGGTACTGCACTACCCGGTCAGCACTATGAACGTGCAAAGCCGATACCATCACTTTCTGATATCCCGGATTGGTTAATATTATTTCCGGGTAAGGGTTAATCGATTATAGCCACCAGTTCCACATCGTAGCGCAGAACCTGTGATCCAAGTCGATGGCCGGGCTGGTTGCCGTAACCGAGGAGTGGTGGTACAATAATCACGCGTTTTTCGCCTTCAAGCATCCCCACCATACCTTCGCGGAAACCTCTGATGACATCACCAAGGCTGAACTGGACGGGATCAGGATTGCGATCCCGGTAGCTGCTGTCTTCAATTGTTCCATCATCCAGGCGAAGGGTATAGCGTACAAGTACCCTGTCGCGTTCGGTAACAGGACCCAGATAAGCCTCTCCCGGCTGTACAAGATAGATGGCAAGCCCCTCAGGTGTGGTAACAGGGGTAATGTTGCTGATATCGTAAGGTTCGGGTGCAAGGCTGAAATCAGGCGGCCGGAAAGTGAAACCGTCGCTGCAGGCCGTGAACAGTCCCGACAGTAACAGGAGTGCGGTTAAAATGAAAATAGGGTAGTGCTTGCTGGTCATAAAGAACGTCTGTGCTGGATTGTGAACTAAAAAACGCGGCATTCACCGCGCTAGTATCAACCAAGATACGAAAATTCAGAAAAAGAGCCTCATTAAAGAGCCTCATTCAAGAGTCCGGAGCGAAGCGGAGGTCCTTGAATAGTGGCTCTTTAATGCGTCACATGCAGCACCATGAGAAAATGCTGCCATGTTTAATTGCACATTGAGCACTGGAATGAGGTTACATGGGTTCGGAAAATCAGCGGCAGATGCACGCTACTCCGGCATTGGCATGCCGGAAGAGATCAGCTCTGCGAGGTCCTGCGGACTCTCGCAGGAAGATCTCTCGGGTCGAGGGTGGGTTGCTGGCAGGTGAAATCCTGGCAGATGTAGATGGCGGTACGGTCTTTTATGGGTTTTTTGCCTTTGAGGGTGGGAAGGGGTGAGTTTTCGAAGGAGGGGCCTTCCACGATCAGGGAAAATGGGAGGTATGTTCCGGAGAGGGCATCCCGGATTTCTTCTGAAGGGGGTCCTGAAATTACGATTTCCCGGCTGTGATGGTGAATTGTAATGGCCGTATTGAGCAGGTAGCCGAATGCGGAAGCGTGTTTAGATGCGATGTTGCCCAACTGGCCGGCTGCTTCAGCCGCAATGGAGGTGAACCGGGTTTCGCCGGTGAGCATTCCGGTACGCCACAGGGCCGATATGGCGGCTGATGTGCCCGAGGGCTCGGCGTTGTCGAAAATATTTCGTGTTCTTACCGGAAGTTCATCCTGACCGGAAGCCGTATAGTAAAAGCCCTTATTGCCGGTGTCGTAGAATGATCCGGTCAGGATGTTGCAGAGATCGGATGCATGGCCGAGCAGGGTTTCATCACCCGAAAGTTCGAAGGCAAAGGTGAGCGCTTCGGCGAGCAGGGCATGGTCGTCGAGGAAGCCGGGCTGACTCACCCTGCCGTTCTTCCATATGCGCATCAGGCCGTCTGCCGTGATCATTTCACCGGTTAAAAACCCGGCAAGCCGCAGGGCATCCTGCCTCCATTCCCCGTTATTAAAAGCGCGCGCCGCCTTACAGAGCGATTTCAGCAGCATGGCATTCCAGGATGTGATCACCTTGTCGTCGAGGCCAGGCCGTACCCTTTTATCGCGTTCATCCAGCAGCTTTTTTCGAACGATTTCTGCAGTTTCGTGCATTTCAGCAGGTATTACCTGCGATTTTCGGGTGAGGATGTTCACCCCCTCCCAGTTACCTGTTTCCGATGCCCCCAGAAATTCGCGTACATAGCCGAGTTGAGCCGCGGTTAGCAACTCTTCAAGCTCACTCCAGTCCCACACATAGAAGCGCCCTTCCACACCCTCGGTATCGGCATCGAGTGCCGAGTAGAAAGCGCCTGTTCCATCCATCATCTCGCGCTTCAGATAGCTGATGGTGCCGGCAATGGTTTCAGCAAAGAGCGGATCATCGTCCGTGAGGGCTGCATCGACCAGGGCCGACAGCAGCAGGGCCTGGTCGTAGAGCATTTTCTCAAAATGGGGCACAAGCCAGCGTGTATCGGTGCTGTATCGGTGGAAACCGCCCCCGATCTGGTCGTAAATACCGCCGCTGATCATCTTCCTGAGCGAGTTTAGTGCCATATCGGTGCGGGCCCGGTCGGGTGAGGCCGCACCCATCTTGATCAGGAATTCGATGCTCATGGCCATCGGGAATTTGGGTGCCGGAGAAAAACCGCCATCAACCGGGTCATAATTCGTTTTCAGAACACCGGCCGCCTGCTGGAAAATTTCGTCGGAGAGCGGAGATGTTTCGATGTGGGCGTAAAGGTCCTGCCCGAGGGCCGAACGAATACGGGTGATGCGGTCTTTGATCTCTGGATTTTCAGAATCGAATACCTGAATGAGTCTCTGCAGTACATCCATGAAGGATGGCCGGCCGTGCATGGTGGTTTTCGGAAAATAGGTGCCGCCAAATACCGGATCCAGTTCCGGGGTAAGCCATACATTCAGCGGCCATCCGCCCTGCTGCCCCATAATCTGTACCGCCTCCATGTACACGGCATCGATGTCGGGCCGCTCTTCCCGGTCCACCTTGATGGCGATGTAGTGTTCATTCAGGAAATGCGCGGTCTTTTCATCCTCGAACGATTCCCGCTCCATTACATGGCACCAGTGGCAGCTGGAATATCCTATGCTTAAAAATATTAATTTCTTTTCGTCGCGGGCCCTGCCAATGGCTTCATCCCCCCAGGGATACCAGTTAACCGGATTATGGGCGTGCTGCAGCAGGTAGGGCGATGATTCGTTGATCAGTTTATTGGGCATCGGAAATAAGAGTTGATAGGCTGTGGTCAGCGTTCATTCAGTTTTTGGTGGCAGTGTTTGCCAAAGGGTGGCAGAGGGTGCCAGGGGTGAAGCAGATCCGGCTATTTTTCGCCCGGAGGGCCGTTTTTACCCCAGATTTCACGGTTGCGCCGACGAACAGTTATCCGGCTGATGTAGATGCTGAATTGATACAGCACCAGCAGCGGAATGGCGACAAGGAACTGGGATACAGGATCGGGCGGCGTTATGAAAGCAGCCAGGATAAAACAGACTACGATAGCCACCTTTCTGTGCTTGATGAGAAACTCGGGTGTGAGCAGGCCGATTTTCGACAGCCCGAAGCTGACCATGGGAAGCTGAAATATGATCCCGCAGGCAATTACCCACAGGGTAAGTGATGAAAAATAAGCATTGATGTCGAAGTCGTTACGTACGGCATCGGAGATCTGGAACTGGGTGAAAAACTGCAGTGCAAACGGGGTAAGGATGAGGTACCCGAATGCAACTCCCGTAAGGAAGAGCGCACTTATAAAGAAGGCAACGAAACGGGTTTTGGATTTTTCCCCCCTCTCCAGCGCCGGCTCCACGAAAAGCCACATCTGATAGATGAGTATGGGGGCTCCCATGATGAATCCCACAACAAGAAGCGTACCCCAGTAGGTGAAGAACTGACCGGGGAGGGTTCTGTTCTGAAAAACCAGATCAACCGCATCATAGCCGAACAGGGTGTACATGAAGAAGTCGCTGTAGGCCGGGCCGAGCAGTATCTCGTCGATGAAGAATTTTGAAAAGGTAAATGCGACAATCACACCTAAAAGCACGCCCACCATGCCTTTGATGATCCTCCAGCGGAGCTCTTCGAGATGATCCAGGAACGACATCTCATCCACCCTCGACAAGGGGGCCTTCGCCTCTGGCGGGGTGTCGCCCATAATCTGTCTGCCTGCTGTTTCTGTACTCATATGTGTTTTAGTGGACTTTCGCTCTCATGCTTGGGCATGGTAAATTACACGGTCAGGCTGTTACGAAATCATACAGCGGAAAGCGCTCGCACATGGCCCTTACCTCACCAGCCACTTTAGCCTGAACATCTTCACTATCCGGATTTTGCAGAACGGTATCGATCAACTGAACAATATGTTCAAAGTCGGCCTTGCCAAGTCCGCGCGTGGTCATGGCCGGGGTTCCGATGCGGATACCGGATGTAACGAACGGACTCTGTGTGTCGAAGGGTACCATATTCTTATTGACGGTAATTTCGGCCCTTTCGAGGGCTTCCTCGGCAATTTTGCCGGTGAGGCCTTTATTCCTCAGATCGATGAGTACCAAATGGTTGTCGGTGCCGCCGCTCACAAGATCGTAGCCGAGTTCCATGAACTTTGCACCCATGGATTTGGCATTTTCCATTACCTGCTTCTGGTAGGTGATGAAATCGGGCTGCAGGGCTTCACCAAAGGCCACGGCTTTGGCTGCGATCACGTGTTCAAGAGGCCCGCCCTGTGTTCCGGGGAATACGGCACTGTCGAGCAGCTCGCTCCAGTTTTTTACCCGCCCCGATTTGGGGGCAACAACCCCGAGCGTGTTTTCACGGTCGCGCCCAAGCAGGAGCATGCCACCGCGCGGTCCGCGAAGGGTTTTGTGGGTGGTTGTAGACACAACATTGCAGTACGGAAGAGGATCGTTCAACAGTTTGGCGGCAATCAGGCCGGCGGTATGTGCCATATCCATCCATAGAAAAGCGCCGACCTCATCGGCGATGGCCGCGAATACTTCGTAGTTAAAATCACGGGTGTAGGCTGATGCACCGATGGAAATCATGCGGGGTTTCAGTTTTCTGGCTTTGTCGCGCACAAGGTCCATATCGATGCGGCCGGTTTCCTTACCGACCCCGTAAAAATGGGCTTCGTAGGTGATGCCGCTGAAATTGACGGGTGACCCGTGTGTGAGGTGGCCTCCGTGCGAAAGGTCGAGGCCCAGCAGCTTGTCGCCCGGTTTCATAAATGTGAGGTATACAGCCGCGTTGGCCTGGGCCCCTGAATGAGGCTGTACATTCACCCAATCGGCATTGTAGAGAGCCTTGGCACGGTCGCGTGCGAGATCTTCGATGATGTCGACGTATTGACATCCGCCGTAGTAACGCTTGCCCGGCAGACCTTCGGCGTATTTGTTGGTCAGGCACGAGCCCATGGCTTCAATCACCGCTCTGGATGCGAAGTTTTCTGAAGCGATGAGCTCTATATTGAAGTTTTGCCGCTCAGTCTCCTTTTCTATCAGGCCAAAAATTTCCGGATCCTGTTCGTTGAGTTTTTTCATCCCGTGATTGAATTAGTGATTGAAATTGAATTAGCGATTGAATTCGTAATTGAATTGAATTAGTGATTCGTGAGTTGATGTATCTTGCCGACCCGCCGTTCGTGGCGGCCGCCTTCAAAACTGCTGTCCAGCCAGGCTTTAGTGATAGCCTTCAGTTCTTCAACCGGCAGCAGGCGCCCTGGCAGGCACAGAATATTGGCATTGTTGTGCTGAACGGAAAGAGCCGCACTTTCCGGACTCCATGCCAGGGCTGCGCGAACATTGTCTACCTTGTTGGCCGTCATGCACATGCCCTGACCGGACCCGCAGATGAGAATACCGCGTTCGTACTCGCCCGTGCCAACCGCTTTGGCAACGAGGATGGCATAATCGGGGTAGTCGACAGAATCATCGTTGTGAGAGCCGAAATCTATGGTGAGATGTCCGATTTCGGTGATGAATTTTTTCAGGGCCTGTTTGGCTTCAAAACCACCGTGGTCGCATGCTATGGGTATGATCATTTCGTCGGGTTCCATGGTAAAAAAATCTCTGAAATATACTGTTGTTTCTCTGTTTAAAGAAATGTGAAAAAAGGAATTACCGTTCGGACATCAGGGCATAAACAAGAATATTTACACCCGTTTCAAGGGCCGCCCGGCGTATGTCGGCCGGGGGATTGTGTACATCGTAGGCCCATCCGTCTGAGGGATTGCTTTCATAGGTGTAGAAAATCACCATCCGTCCGTTGCGGAACAGCCCGAACCCCTGCGGTGCTTTACCGTCGTGCTCGTGGATTTTTGGCAGACCCTGCGGGAGGCTGTATACGATATTATAAACAGGGTGGGAGAGGGGAATCTCGATCAGCTCATCGTCCGGAAATACGGTTTCAAGCATGGATCGTACATAGGGGTCGAATCCGTAGTCGTCGTCGATGTAGAGAAAGCCACCATTATCGAGGTAACGGCGAAGGTTTTCGGCCTCGGAAGGGTTAACATCGATATTTCCATGGCCCGTCATGAAAACAAACGGATAGTTGTGCAGGTCGTTGCTGCCCAGGGCAACATCATCATAGCGTTCATTCACGGCTATGGGAAGCGTTTCGCGGGTATACCTGAGCAGATTGGTGAGGGCTGAGGGATCGTTGTACCAGTCGCCGCCCCCACGGTACTGCAGACGGGCGATTCGGAAGGTGTCGTCAGCCGGTTGCGCAACTACCTCGAATGGCAGGCATGTGAAGATCAGCAACAGGATCACAAGTTGTATGGACCGACTCAAATATGTAGTTGTAAATTTCATAACCGGATGTGAAGTATAACGAAAATGGCGGCAAAAAAATGCCCGGATCGCTCTCGAAAAAGGGGGTATTAACTATTATTCTCAATGTTTGGTTCTCATAAAGCGCTTATGATCCATTGCCCATTTCGGCCAGGCAGGATTTGATAATTACACAGTTTATGATGATAATGATACCTGTTAATCGGAGGCATCGCGATCATTGGATATTCAGTTTGAGGAAACAACCATGGGTATACATGGATTCAGGTTTCTTTTGGTATGTACTTTATCAACTATTTTGGTACAGCCTGCAGCGTATGCAGACAGGCCCCCGGAAAAAATAAATGCCCGGGAAAAAAAGCCGAATCAGTACAGTTCTATGGTGTGGACTGTAGAAAACGGCCTTCCAGACAACGTGATCAACGATATTCTGCAGACCCGCGACGGATTTCTCTGGATCGCCACAGATAACGGATTGAGCCGGTTCGATGGCTTCACTTTTGAGACTATCGACCGTAAAACACATCCGGTTCTGCTATCAAGCCGGGTTTCATCCCTGCACGAAGACCAATCCGGCAATTTGTGGTTCGGAACATTCGGGGGCGGGCTGTACGCTATTAAAAAAGACACCTTATTACGGTTTTCCGATGAAAATGGGCTACCCTCGAACTATGTAAGTTCCATCGCAGAAGATTCAAAGGGTCAGATCTGGGTCGGAACAGATGGCGAGGGGCTGGGTGTGGTACAGTCTGATAGCGTTATCACCATTCCGGCCGCCGCAGGGATTGGGCGGAATATTTTCTCACTGGCATATTCGCGGGATAATGTGCTGTGGATTGGTACACAGAATGGAATTTACCAGCACACGAATGACATGTTCTCCGAATTCCCATCGAACCACATGTTACCTGCACTCTATGTGCTGGATCTGTTCTGTGATGAGGATGGAATTATGTGGGCAACCACCAGTTCGGGTATTGCAGCCATCAGGGATGGGATCGCAGAGCATATACAGCTGACGGATGCACCTGTGCACGTGAATTCGGTCATCAAAGATGAAACAGGATATATCTGGGTTGCAGGAGTCGGAATCGGGGTATACCGGATTTCGGAAAAATCGACATCACAATATTTTCATAATGGCCCTATAGCCGGCCTGGATGTTAATGATGTTTATAACGACCGGGAAGGCAATAACTGGCTGGGTACGGTGAACTCAGGCCTGATCCGCCTTCGTGATGAGGTGATTACCACTTTTTCTGTGTCTGAAGGCCTGCCGCACGAAATGGTGCATTCGGTATCTGAAGGGATATCTGGCGAACTGTGGATCGGAGGGGCTGGTGGACTGACAAGGCTGACCGGAAGTAACGCTACTACCTTTGAACCCGGTCCATCAGCGACCGAAAAGCATGTATTCTCTGTATTTGCAGAAAGGGATGGGGATGTCTGGGCTGGCACCCGGACCAAGCGCCTGATGAAACTGGTGGATGGGAAAATGACCGATGCCGGCCTTCCTGAAATGGTAAACGCGGTAGTCTGGGTCGTTTATTCCGACCAACGCGGAACCGTATGGGCAGGCACCAACAACGGTCTGTACCGATTACGAAACGGGGAAACCAGGAGGTTCACAGCAAAGGTTGAAGAACTGACAAACAATGACGTCAGGTCAATAACCCGGGGTAATGACGGCACCATATGGATTGGCACATCCTTCGGGCTTAATGCGTACAAGGATGGAACATTCACGCATTACACCCATGAGGCTGGTCTTTCTGATCTGATCGTAGTGTCGCTTCACGCTGATGATGAGGGCGATATCTGGGCGGGAACGTACGGGGGGCTTCACAGAATCCGCGACGGCAGGCCAACGGTAATCACCACGGAACACGGTTTGCCCTATGATATGATCAGTACCATTCTGGAAGATGATTCAGGATATCTATGGCTGGGCGGGAAATCGGGGATATCCAGGATCGACAAGGCTGAACTCAATGCGTTTATGGATGGCCATACTTTTTCGATCTCTGCACGATTATTCGGTCGGGCGGACGGCATGAAAAATGAGAACGTGCGAATGTCACTGCAGCCATCTGGCTGGAAGGCAGAAGACGGAACACTCTGGTTCGCTACCGACGACGGTGTCGCAATGATCAATCCATCCACGATAAAAGTTAACATGATGCCACTACCCGTTCATATACTTTCTGCACGTGTTGATGGAGTACCCGGCGTTGCATTCCGGCCAGTGGAACGACTGGAATTGCCCAGGCTTCACAACCACGTCGAAATAGCCTATGCCGCGCCAACATTCATCAAACCGGCTGAAGTCAGGTTCAGGTACAGGCTTGAGGGGTTACACACAGACTGGGTGGATGCCGGCGACCGGCGCAGTGCGTACTTCAGCCGGATTCCACCCGGCACGTACACCTTCCGTGTAATTGCCGCGAACGAAGATGGAATCTGGAACGAAACCGGCACTACCCTGCCCATTTATGTACATCCACCTTTCTGGATGACCTGGTGGTTCCTTACGCTGGCGGCTGTACTCTTTCTCACTGTCGGGCCTGTAATCTATTTCCGTCGGGTTTCGGCACTTGAACGACGCCAAAAACACCAGCAGGATTTTACCATGAGGCTCATCGATTCGCAGGAAAAGGAACGCATGCGTATTGCGGGCGAATTGCACGACAGCCTTGGCCAGAATATCATTGTGATCAAGAACAGGGCACTGCTGGGCAAACAGGAGGGGGCCACTGAATCAGTGATTGCCGAGCAACTGGATGAGATCTCACGGACCGCCTCGGAAACACTGGAAGAGATGAGGAAAATCTCCTACAACCTGCGGCCGTTTAACCTGGAGCGTTTCGGGTTAACAAGGGCAATAACCCGGGCAATAGAGGATGTGATCGATTCGACCCAAATTCAATTTACTCTGGAGATAGATCCTGTAGACAACATCCTGAAACCGGAGGCGGAGATCCATGTATTCCGTATGGTACAGGAGGCGATCAATAATATCGTGAAACACTCGAAGGCCAAAACCGCTTCGGTAACCGTAAGAAAAAAGGGTGGTGCGGTTCAATTAACCATCCGTGATGACGGATCCGGATTCGTGGTGCTGAGTGATGCAAAGCATGACGGACTTGGCCTTGAGAATCTGAGGCAGCGGGCCGGTCTTGTGGGAGGTACTTTAACCATTCATTCCCGTCCCGGAAGTGGAACCACACTGCACCTGATTGTACCGGTAATGGAGAAAAAAAAATGACCAAACAACCCGTTACCATCCTTCTGGCAGATGATCACCCCGTTGTACGAAGCGGTATCCGGTACACGATTGATACAAGACCGGATTACCGTGTTGTTCACGAAGTGGGTGATGGCAGGGCGGCTCTGCAGTTTATACGCCGGTCCCCGCCCGATGTGGCCATACTCGACATTGAGATGCCGGAACTGGACGGGTTCGGGGTCGCTGAAAAGGTATATCACGAAGACCTGCCGGTGCGCCTGATTTTTATGACCATGCACAGCGACGAAGATACGTTCAACAAGGCGATGGATCTGGGTATCAATGGTTTTGTGCTGAAGGAAAATGCCACTGCCGACATTGTGGATGCACTTACTGCAGTGATGCAAGGGAAATATTATCTGAGTCCATCTCTGTCGGACTACCTGATCCGGCGCAGTTCACCACAAAACAGAGACCGGCAGGCGCACAGTTCTTCACCAAATGCTATTAACGATCTTACACCCTCAGAACTGAAAATCCTGAGGCTGATTGCCGACCATAAAACCACGAAATCCATTGCAGCGGAACTATTCATCAGTCCGAAAACCGTCGAGAAACACCGCAGCAACATCTGCACCAAGATGGACCTCCACGGCGCGTACGCTCTCTTGAAATTCGCCATTGAGAATAAAAAAACACTCTGATCTGGCGGGATATTCACCCCTCTTATTATGACGAAAATACATGGTACCACGTACGTAAATACGGGTGATCTTGTATTGTACTTAAGCCTTTGCAGGGTTACCTATCATTAGTAAATAAACACGGCTCAATCCGGTAGTAGTCTTGTATGGTTAATAATTTTTGGGAGGATGTATTATGAGTTCATATCTACATATAACAGGAATCTTACTTTTACTTTTTCTATTGTGTTGCACGAGTCCCATATTTTCCCAGGATGCAAGCGCTGGAGACAGGCTTTCAGCTGTCCGAGATCTTATTGATAATAATGAAATGATTATGATCTGGAGTCAGGGAGATAATTCCAGTGAGCATTTCAGCCATCAACGTATTTATAATCTCGATATGACACTGTCAGAGGCAGATCAGCGGCTTGTACCGGGTGAATTTCTATCCGATTCGCTCGTTACCGGTAACCGGCAGATGGCCGTGGCGACCGGTAATTTCCTTGGTGAAAGACATAAAAATTTCGTGGCTGCATGGCCCGGACCTGATAATACTATAACGGTCACGATTCCTGAAATAGATCCCAATACTCTTAGCATGACCAGTGCATACAGGTTATCGATGCCGGGACCACTTGCACCATTCGGATCCCGAAAAATTCATCTTGTGACGGGTAATTTCTTTGGGTCCAACAGATCGGATGAATTTGTTCTGGCATATCAGGGTGCAGACAGCACGGTTCATCTTCAGCTATTTTCGTTTGATTCAGGGAGTCTCATGCCGGAACCGCGAGATGCTGTAAATGATGAGGAAATATTTATTTATGATGGTACCCGTCATGATAACTGGGATATTGTATCGGGCGATTTTAACGGCAATGGATTTCATGAGATAGCGCTGCTGTTTGTTAAACCACTTGGGGGTCAAAACTGGGCCTTAACCGTTAAAATTTATTCAGTAAATCAACAAGGAGAACTGATTCCGGAAGCATCTAAAGAAATATTCTATCGTCCTTTTGACATTCCAACCATTAATGTATCAGGCGCCGTCGGCGATTTCGATAATGATCCATCTATGGAGATCGCTTTTGGATTCACTTTTTCTCAAGAGGGATTCGATGACGATACCTATGTATATATTATTGACGTACAGGATAATCTGAATACAATCGTTACAGATACTGATAACCGTATTACAATAAACGCCCAAAACGATAGTGAAATAACACCCATAAATGTGGCCGCCGGCGATCTGAACGGTGACTTCCGTGATGAAATTGTTATAGTAACCGGAGGATCTACCTATATTTATTCAATCCACAATCAACTTGTCCCTGAACACAGGTTAACCAGGGGGGCACCGGCTTCATCCGGGGGTAATGAAGATTATTTTCTTGCCGTCGGAGATATGGATGGAAGCGGCAGGGCCGAGATTGTAACAGTGACAAATTTCAGAGAGTTGGAACCCGG
>JAIVHB010000003.1:28900-30766 GCA_020201275.1 Rhodothermaceae bacterium
ACAGACGCTCAAACTGTTTCTATTGAACATCATGAAGATTGGGGAGTTTCTGCAAGTCTTGAACTTTATATTCCGCTCTCAAGACTCAAAGCAGAAGCAAAATATGGTGAAAAATTCAGTCATAGTGCCACACAAAGAGAAACAATGTCCATATCGTCGGGCAGAACGGCTGCCGGTGATGACTGGATTTTTACCAGTACATATGATCTGGATTTATACGAATACCCTGTCTATGATGGAGATGATCCGACGCCGATCGGTCATTACATGGTATCCGTTCCGCGCAACATCCGGCCTCTGTGGATCGAAGCAAAGGACGATCAACGGTTAGGTAACAATTTGCATCCTGACCATGAAGTTGGAAATATACTTTCCTATCGATCGTATGATGCAGATGCTACACCAGACATGGGCAGCCTGATCGTAGAATTTCAGGAACAGACAATTGGTTCAACAGGTGATAGCCACGTATCATTAATTCAGAATATATTTTCGGAAGAACAAGTTGAAGAGAGCTGGGAGGCAGGGTTTTCGTTTGAGGTTGAACTGGGCAACGTATTCGATGTATACGGAGCGAAGGCAGGTTTTTTGCTGGAATTAGGCGGTCACTACAACAGAGGTGAAATAGTTACGCAATCAGTATCCGTAGAAGAGTCACTTGAAATACGAAGCGACTTCGGTCAAGTTCAATCGAACTTCGGCATAGCCGGAACCTATTATGTGAAACCCTACGCATATTGGGCAAATTCCGGTGCACTCGTACTTGATTACAAGGTCGACATTCCTCAAGGCAACAATTTTTGGCGGGATCATTATAATGCTCCCGATCTTGCTTTTAGTCTGCCATGGAGATACGATGAGCATAAAGGTATTCCATTTCCCGGGAATGATCCGGGCTACGAACAGCGAACCCGGGATATAGCGATGTCGGATCCTGAACCAGCTGGCGGTGATACATTAACTATTGGTGCACGTATTCGCAATTTGGGATTACAGGATGTTTCCTCTCCGTTTATGGTGCATTTTTATTACGGTAATCCGGTCTCCAATGGTATACTAATTGCAGAAACTCTGGTTGATACCGTTATCGCATCACGACAATCACATAATGTATTTGTGGAATGGGTAATTCCGGAAGAGTATGGATTATCAGAACTGAACAATGCGAGAATATATGTCCAGATTAATCCGGAGAACCAAATCAACAATGAGATACATGATAATAATAACATGGGATGGGCTCCCGTCATCTCGGGAAGTATTGTTACCAGTATTACTGAGCAGATGGAACATCCAGAACAATTTTTATTGCATCAGTCATACCCCAACCCGTTTAATCCGGCCACGACAATAGGATTTGAGTTGCCGGAACAGGCCGATGTGCGGCTCGAAGTGTTCAACATGCTTGGACAGCGTGTATCGGTACTGGTGAATGATCTCAAGGCAGCCGGATATCATGAAGCGCGTTTTGATGCGTCACAACTCGCGAGCGGAGTGTATATATACCGTCTCAGTACGGGTACATTCTCAAAATCCATGAAAATGATGCTGCTCAAATAGGTTCAATTGACCATATGAGATATATCTGTCGTGGTTGGAGTACCACAGGATCATATCTCCTGTGGTCATATGACCATGCACTAAGTGATATAGAAACTAATTTCAACTATTTACATGGTTTTGCCGATTGGGGTCATCATGAAAATACTGATCGCAGATGATAACCGAAATACGCGAAATCTCATCCGGAGCATCTTAAAACCATTCGGACATGAGATCATCGAATCGAAGAATGGCAGCGACGCGGTGAGTACCTACGCGTCGGAACTGCCCGATTGTGTACTCATGGACTATGAGATGGAAGGG
>JAIVHB010000168.1 GCA_020201275.1 Rhodothermaceae bacterium
CTGCAGAAACGTACTCATTTTTAAACCGGATGAATCCTTTTTTGCAGTTTCATACATGATCTCTTTTTCCCCTGATGCATAAAAGTGTTCATTCTTTATATACAGCACGTTGCTGCTTTGATCAACATCCACCAGGAACAGGTATGACAGGTCAGCTCCGTAAACTTCAATTTTGCTGTAACCCGCTTTAATTGCACAGAAAATCGCAAAAATCAGCACGTTTACAACCGGTGGAGTAAAGTAACCTGTGTCATATAATCTGAAAGCCCGGTAGTCAAACGGCCGGAAAAGGCCGGTTGATTTTGACTTATCAATACGGATATTCACATTGTTGATCTTGCTTTTAATAAAAACCAGATCCGAATTGGCAGATACCAGTACCTGCATTGGCCATGTAACATCACGAAGTTTGTCAAATACCAGGTCTCTTTTCTTCCTGTCGGTATCATTCACTTTGGATGACCACCAGGCAAGATCAGTGATGATGAAGTACTCCGGTTGTATATCGAAAAACAAGTCTGAAACGGGGAAATGGTTCACACACATGATATCATATTTGTCTCTTTTTCTCATAATATCAGGCAGATCCTCTTTCAGAGACGGCCCGTTACCAAGTATGAGGCACTTATCACGGTTGCGATTATACGGAATATGGTTGAGAGACGTCCCATCTTTGACCGAAAGCACACTTCGGACAGGACTAACAAGAAAGAATAATAATTTAAGGTACTCGATCATGATAACCGGTCACTTACGCAAAATGTGATAGCGATGATGATTCATAGATCCAGGATCAGTTTCAAATTCGCCGAAATTCTGAACATCAGTACCTTTGTACCAGCGGTTATCTCAATCTACGCCATACTGATGCACTTACAACCCTATTTAATATACTTAAACCACTTTAGTTTCCAATAATCGTACGATAGTAGTTTATAATTTCTTAACCCACATCACAGGAGACATCATCCGGCTCATTTGTATCAATTCTGGTAACCCTGTACCGGTTTTCAGGGTGGGGTATTGCCTCACCTCCCTTATCTGTAAACGCCAACGAACAATTTCGCGATTTCAGGATTCCGACCAACGAATCATTAAAATCGCCATACGGGTAACTCATTACCCATCCGTCGGTGTCTGCACCGAGATGCTTCAGAAAGTCCCGGGTTTGTTCAACTTCGTATGTCTGCATTGATTTATCCATGCTGCCGAGCCAGTCATGGCTGTAACCATGCCCGCCAAAGAACATCCCGTTTTTGAGCATAAGCCTTATATGGTGTTCCTTCATGTACAGCTCTTCTACAAAAACGTCCTCATCAATTCCCACGATTTCAGAAAAAAGCTCATCAATGATTTTCTTTCTGGCAGGCTTCGGAAGTTCACGCTGTAACACTCTTTTAAAGGTGATAATCTGAAGGGGATCATACGGATGTTCGGACAACTGAATTCTGTTGTAATATTCCACAGGATCCTGCAAATCAAATTCCGATTTGTACCGGATGATCAGCCTCGTCAGCTTTTCCAGCAGGTACTCCGCATTGTCTTCAGAAGCCAGAATAAAATGGATCTTGTTAACATCAAGTGCTTTCCTTTCAATCGTGGAACATACAGGCGGGAAAAAGGCAGCAGGTATGTCAAGACTGTTTAACAGCGGAAAAACCTCTGTAAAGTGCTCCATATAACCATCATCAAAGGTCAGAAGTGCGGCCTTTTGAGGAAATGAATCGCCCGGATGATCAAGCTGTTCAAGGATCTCCTCTACGCCCACAAATGTATAATACTGATTAAGCCTGAAAATCTGTTCTTTAAATGCCCGGGTCTCAAGACCTCTTATACCGGGATAGCGGGAACGGCTCAGATCCCTCACATAGTGGTACATGATTACGGCTACAGAATTCATATTACATATAGTGGTTATTCCGAAAGCTCCTCAACGGCCCGGTGAGCCTGGTCGATAGCCACATTTACGTAGGCTTTACCGCCGGCATCGGAGTTGGCAATGGTGATTCTGCCGAATGGTTTCCGGCCCACATTGCAGGGTTTGTCTTCGTACTTCCAGTCCGGTTCGCCGAGGTAGGCGTATTCGTAGGTGTAGCCGTGCGGCCAGCGGCTTACGGTGATGGCTTCAATATCGCGCGATGCGTCGAAGCCGACCGGTCCGAACATGCGGCCAAGCTGGTCTTTGATATTCTCTTCAAAGGTTTCGAACGGTGTGGTGAGCAGTTCGTATTTTCCCATCCGGAACTGCCCTTTGGGGGGCATCCCGGGAGTGACCGGGAAACGGCTGAAATGGACCACCATGGGCTGCTCCGGGTCAGACGGAAAGTTGTACCCCTCCATGTTTACCGGGCGGGCCAGCTGAACGTTTACAAAATAGCTGCCCGGGCAGTAGATGCGGTCAACACCCATCTTGTAGAACGCCTTCCAGTTCCGGATGAGGGCTTTGGCATAGATCACCGGAAGTTTTTCGCTGTACGATAAAGCGATTTTTTGCTCCGGGGGCAATTCGGGGCAGATAAATGGTATCACGTGGTTCCAGCAGGCCATTACGGTGTGTTTACCCTTAACCCTGTACGGTTTTCCGTCTTTCACGTAGGTAACATCAACACTACCGGAGGTATCTGATCTACCGGTAGATTCGACTTTAATTACCGTGCTGTTAAGCCTCAGCCGCACACTGGTCTGATCTGTATCGAGCCGGCTGTAGTTGAACCGGGCCATTACCACATCCTCCATGGTATTGCCCGGTGCCACACCCGGAATGAGCGACCTTACCAGCAACCGTGAAATGGATGCACATCCGTCGGGAAAGTGGTAGATATTCGGATCGGTATTGGTAACGGAGGCTTCCCCCCCTATGCTGTTGTAATTGCCCCGTTTCAGGCCGAGCCCGCCGAATCCGGGCCTCCCAAGCCGGAAACACCTGATGGCCGGTATCCCGTCGATGCCGATGCCAAATGTATCATGGGTATTCTTTTGCATGTAGGTGAGCACTTCTTCGTGCACCTTCACATGGTCTCTGAGGTATTCATGGTAGCTGATTTGCCCGAGGGTGCGCTGTTTCATGATGGACGACTGTCCGGGCAGGTAATTGGTGCTGCGGTCGGTGTAGAGGCGCACAAGGTCCTTCCGTGCTGCCTCCGACATGGGGAGCAGGGAGGCATAATCAGTCCAGGAAAGTGATCCCTGCCGCAGCAGTACGTCGCGCCCGAAGTGTTCCCGGTCGAAGAAATGGCCCCGCGACAGCCCCATATTGTCGTACAGTGTGCTGTCGGTTGTGCTGGAAAACCGGTTCAGGTCGATACCGATATCCCTGAGCAGTGTATGTGATTCGGTGCTGAACAGCGATGGCCCCTCGATGAACTGGGTGCCGCCAAAACCCATCCACGTCTGCCCGTTGTGGTTGAATTCCACCCGGGTGGCGTGCCCGCCGAAATCGTCATGGTTATCGAGGATGAGTATTTTAACGTCGGGGCCGAATTTTTTACGATAGAAATGGGCAGCCGAAAGCCCGCTGATTCCCCCGCCAACAACAACGAGATCGTACAGGGTGTCGGTATCAGCCGGTGCACCAAATACTCCGGGATCCTTGCTCTCGGCCAGTTTGTGGGCGGCCTCCCATGATCCGTCGTGACTGCCCCTGAGGCCAGTAACTAAAGGTGGATAATACTCCGTGGCGGAATCAAACCCTGGTTTAAGGGTGAAACCGAATACGCGGGCCGGGGATGCCGAAAGCATAAGTCCCGTTATGGTTACACCCATCCCGTTTAAAAAATCACGACGGGTAATTTTCCTGCCCTTGTCAGACATGTATTTCCTTAAATACTATTCAACAGGATGCCGGTCAGTTACGTGCAATAGGATAGATAAAACGATCTACCAAAAGCAAAACCGAAACCCCTGTAGATACCAGCGACAGATAATCCCTAGCCTCCCATCGTCTCGGCAGGGGTTCGCCTTCAAGAATGACAATATCGCCGTCTTCCAGCACCGGGTAGACCTGTGTTTCATTGATCAGGTAGTTAAAATCGGCAACATACACAACCTTCCGGCCTTCACTCATTTCCCGCGATATGGAGACGGTAATATCGGGCCGGCGGTCGCGCCGCCTTTCACCAAGCGTTGCGGGCCCCCCCGAAAAAGAGAGCACCTGGGAGAGGTCGGTTCCGGCCGGTACCACATAATACCCGGCGGTACGTACGGCACCCCAGATATTGATGTTAACTGCTTCCTGCCCGGGGCGGGTAAGGTCGTAGTAGCCGGGTACGTTCACCTGACCGGCCTGAAAGCCCATCCGTTGCTGAATCTGGGCTGATGCCGGACCGGCACTCGAGAATAAAATAAGGATTCCGAGCAGGACGGCCGGCAATATCCCGCGGCTGTTTACATGTTTCATATCAATAACTGTCATACTTTTTTTTATAATAATTTCCCGGCCCATCCGGTTTATCCTTCTATTTCTGCAATACCGGCGTGGCAGAAGCCGGTTGGTTGCACTCCATGTGCAGATATGATGCTTGCGGCATCAAAATAATTGTGTAATCAACCATTAATTATAATCATATACCAAAAGGGGGACGCGTCAAACGGTCTGTTTTGATTTTACGCTACCAGCCGGCCTTGGGGCAACGTTACCAGCACGGCTGTTGCCGTTGCCACCGGTTTTGCCATTACCCGCAGCACCGTATGATCTGCCATAGGTAAATCCATAACCGTACCTGCTGTAGCCGGACGACGATGTGAAGTTAAACCTGTTCAGAACCACACCGGCCACGTATACCCCTACATCCTGCAGATATTGTCTTGTATTCTCCAGTATCTGCCAGGTGGTTTCATCACCCTGGGTAACAAGGATGGTCGCATCCACCTTGTTGGCAAGAATACTTGAATCGGTTACCAGCTGCAGTGGCGGCGAGTCGAAAATAACAATATCGAAATCAGCTGATATACCGTTGATAAATTCATCCATCCGTTTTGATCCCAGAAACTCGGAGGGGTTCGAAATAGCCTTGCCACTCGGCAGCACATACAGATTATCGATCGGGGTGGCGAATTCATCAAATGAAAAGCCGCCGGTGCGGAAAAGTGTATCCGACAGGCCGGGCTCTGAGGGCAGGCCCAGCAGATTCGTTGCCGTTGGTTTGCGAAGATCGGCATCCACCAGCAGGGTACGTTTACCGGCCTGGGCCATCACTACGGCAAGATTTACTGCTGTGAGACTTTTGCCTTCGCCCGGGATGGAGCTGGTTACCAGAATACTTTTTACCGGTTTATCCACATTGCTGAACAGCAGATTGGTGCGAAGCCTGCGGTACGACTCCGACACCGGCGAAAGCGGTTCATGAAGTACCACAACGTGGGGATCTGCTGTAAGCCCGTTTACGGATTTCAGCTTGTGGGCTGGTTTGATCAGATCTTTATACGCGTCCATATTAGGGACGGCCGACAGCACATTAAAGCCTTTTTGACGCAGCTCTTCCGGAGTGTGGATGGTATTGTCCATCATGCGTTTCAGAAATATGATACCGATCGAAAGTGCCAGGCCAAGCCCAATGCCCAGTACCATCAGCAACATTTTGTTGGGGCGTACCGGTGCACCCGGTATACGGGCCTCTGAGACCACCCTTACCCGGCCAAGCTCAGCTCTTTCAGCGATCTGGGTTTCCTGAAGCGTGGAAAGAAGCCTCAGGTAAAGCTCCTCGTTGATCCGCTTCTCCCTCTCCATATCCGACAGCCGGTGTGATTTTTCCAGTGAACTGTACACATTGCCCTGAAACTCATTCGACTGGTTCCGCAGGAATACCAGCCTTTCTTCAAGCGCCTGCAGATTGGCCTCTTCACGGTTATAGTCCTGCCGGAGCTGCTGCATCATGGTAGTGAGGTTTTCCTGGCTCATAACCCCGCGCTGAATATTATCGGAAACTTCCTTATTGAGCCGTTCAATGCTCGACTCCAGACTCTGAATGCGGCTTACGATAGCGTTCAGGTTTGCATCGCGTTCCGGGAACTGCCGGAGCTCAGGCCGTTCGATATAGAAATCTTCCGCCTGCAGCTGCATGTCGAGGATCCTCGAACGGATAACCGTTATTTGCTGCTCCACGTTTGAACTGCGGCTTACCGAAAGAAGCTGGCGGGTATCTTCTTCCTCTTTTTTGAGGATTTCGAGCAGCCGTCTTTTTGTGTTGATCTCATGTTGAGTTTCATCGATCTGACGATAGAGATCTGAAAGCTGTTCAGCCGCCCGCTGCCCGGCGGGATCCGTTACAAGGCTGTAGTCCGTTTCCAGAAATTTCCGGATCTGGGTTTCATAGGAACGGAGGCTTGCGCGCTGTTCACTCTCAAGCGATTCAAGATACTGCAGCGTTGCCTTGATTTTCTCCCGGCTGCGTTCACGGTCGTACCTTGCATATTCCTCCGCATAGATATTGGCCAGCAGGGAAGCTTCACCGGGATTGGCACTGACCGCAATGATATCGAACATGTTCGGAACGCCGCGGATTGGAGTTATGGTGATATGACCGGGGATTCGGCGTGCAACCTGCGGCACATCGAGCATCGCATAATTTGACGGATCATCGGAGTTAGAGCCGATTATACGGTTGAAACTTTTGGTCAGTGAATTGCTCAACGAATCCGGGTCCACATACTCGATGAGAATCGGGAGCTGTTCGCCATCAAACGGGCTGAAACCGACGCTGATAAGCCTGCGGGCTACCTGCTCGGCCAGGTCGCTGGATAACTGTACGATGGCGATGTCTGCTGCAAGCCTGTCACTCATAGCCACAGCGGAACGCTGGTCACCGGTTCCGAACCCGGGTATTTCATTCTGCTGGCTCAGGTCAACAAAAATGGTGCTTCTCGCTTCATACTCGGGTGTAAGTGTGCTAACATAGAGATATGTTGCGACCGTAGCGAACAGAAAAATGGAGATGATCCACCACTTACCTGACTGCAGAATCTCTCTGATTTCCGTTAAACTGGGCAGATCCTCGTGAGGATGTTTCTGATTCATAGTAATTGCTGACGTTTATAAAAACGGATCGAAAACCACACGCTATGCGACCCTTCAATAGTTTTATTGGATATTTCCTTAGATAGTATTACGTACACATGTATGCCTGTCGTATACTTTTGTTCCTGAAACCGGCATTTCCAACCTTTTTTAATGATATTCTAATGTTATGAAAATACAGCCTAATTGCAATAGGTAAGACGTGAGACATGAGACGTGAGACAACGTCATGCTGAGCGCAACACAGCGCAGCTGTGTGAAGTCGAAGCACGTGGGGGCTTTATTCAAAAGCCCCCAGACCCCGCCATAGGCAAATCACCCTATATCCCCCTCTACACCCTGACCACAATATTCACAATCCTGCCCGGTACAAAAATCTCTTTAACCACCGTAACGCCCTCAATGTACTTCTGCACCTGGCTATTGTCACGGGCCAGCGCCAGCACGAACGCCTTATCGCCGGCTTTATCCGACGGTATTTCAATGCTGGCCCTCAACTTGCCGTTCACCTGTACGGCGATCACCATCGAATCGGACTGCAAATATTTCTCCTCGTAGCCTGGCCACTCCGTGAAGGCCAGCACACTTTTTTCGCCGAGCATCTCCCACAACTCTTCAGCGATGTGCGGGGCGAACGGATCGAGCAGTCGGATGTAGGTTTTCATAAGACCGGCAGGCTTCACCTCCCACTTCATCGCCTCGTTGTTGAAGATCATGAGCTGAGATATGGCCGTATTGAAACGGTGCCCCTCGATGTCTTCGGTGACCTTTTTGATCGTTTCATGCATGATTTTGAGCTGATCGCGGTCCGGTTCCGCATCCCCGATTCCGCTTCGGATTTTGCCGGTTTCCTCATCCACAAACGTGCGCCACACACGTTTCAGGAAGCGGTACACACCCTCCACCCCTTTCATACTCCAGGGCTTTACCTGCTCCAGGGGGCCCATGAACATCTCATACAGACGCAATGAATCGGCCCCGTATTGCTCCACCACCACATCCGGATTGATCACGTTGCCTCGCGATTTCGACATTTTGAATGAGCGGGCATCGATAACGATCCCGGTTCCCGCGATCACAAAATCAGTCCCCTTTTTTTCGACCTGATCTTCGGAGAGCTTCTCCGGCAGGTAGTCGATGCCGGGCTCCAGCGCATTGGCCGGAACGTAATTGCCGGCTGCATCCTTCCAGGCCGTGAATTCAAGCTCGCCCAGGATCATGCCCTGGTTCACCAGCCGCTGGAAGGGCTCTTTGGTCGATACAACACCCACATCATACAGCACCTTATGCCAGAAACGGGCGTAGAGCAGGTGGAGCACCGCGTGTTCGGCCCCACCCACGTAGAGGTCCACCGGCATCCAGTACTGCTCTTTTTCGAGGCTCACCGGGCCTTCGGTATAGTCCGGATCGATATAGCGCAGGTAGTACCAGCACGATCCGGCCCACTGGGGCATGGTGTTGGTTTCACGGCGTGCGGGGGCGCCGGTCTCCGGATCGGTCGTATTCACCCACTCTTCGATCGTGGCCAGGGGCGATTCGCCGGTACCCGATGGCTTGTAGCGCTCCACTTCGGGCAGGGTAACCGGAAGGTCCTCCTCACGCATTGGTTTCGGCTCCCCGTTCACAAAAATGACCGGAAACGGCTCGCCCCAGTAGCGCTGACGGGAGAAGAGCCAGTCGCGCAGTTTGTAGTTCACCGTTTTCTCGCCCAGTCCCTTCTTTTCGAGCCAGGCAGTGATCTTCACCTTGGCCTCAGCCACTGGAAGATCATTGATCGAAACCTCATCATTGGCTGAATTCACCACAATACCGTCATCCGAATCGGTGTAGGCGGCTTTGGAAACATCCCCGCCCTTCACCACTTCAATGATGGGTATATCGTATTTGACGGCAAATTCCCAGTCGCGCTCATCGTGGCCCGGCACCGCCATAATGGCGCCGGTACCGTAGCTCATCAGCACATAGTCGGCCACCCATACGGGTATTTCCTTACCTGTACAGGGATTCACGGCATGGCCGCCGGTGAACACTCCCGATTTGTCTTTGTTCAGGTCGGTGCGGTCGAGTTCCGATTTGTTGGCCGCCTCGGCCCGGTAGGCCACAACCGCGGATTTCTTTTCAGCCGTGGTTAATACGTCAACGAGCGGGTGTTCAGGCGAAAGCACCATGTAGGTGGCACCGAAAAGCGTGTCGGGACGGGTAGTGAACACACGGATGGTTTCATCATGCCCGGAAACCCTGAAATCGATATCGGCCCCGATCGACCGGCCGATCCAGTTCCGCTGCATCTCTTTTATCGAATCGGGCCAGTCGACCTCTTCCAGATCTTCCAGTAGCCGCTCGGCATAAGCGGTTATGCGCAGCATCCATTGGCGCATCGGCTTGCGGTTCACCGCCACGCTCGACTGATAAGCCAAACCCTGTTTATACAGCTGAAGAAAAATCCACTGGGTCCATTTGTAGTAGGCCGGATCGGTGGTATCAACTTCGCGGTCCCAGTCGTAGCTGAAGCCCAGTGACTGCAGCTGCTCCCTGAACCGCTGTATATTTTCCTTTGTGGTGATTTTCGGATGTGTGCCCGTTTTGATCGCGTACTGCTCGGCCGGCAGCCCGAAAGCGTCCCAGCCGATCGGATGCAGCACATTAAACCCCTTTTTCCGCTTGTAACGGGCTATGATATCAGTGGCCGTATATCCCTCGGGATGCCCCACATGCAGGCCCGAACTGCTTGGATAGGGAAACATGTCGAGCACATAGTATTTCGGTTTGGACCGGTCGGTATCGTCTGTTTTGAAAATCTTGTTTTCGATCCAGTATTTCTGCCATTTCGGCTCAATGGCGGCGGGATTGTATTCGGACATCTGGTTGCTTGTATTGGGTACGGCGATTTAGACAAGCGTGAAAAATACAAAAAAGATGGGTCAGGATTGTGATTTCCCCGGATGCGATTTACGACATCCCGCTTCCCGGCTTCCCGGCAAAAAAAAAGGCTTTGTAAAACCGGCCAGCCACTGCAGCGTATCCAAACCGTCGGGGCTCCAGTCAAATTCAGGGCGCTGAGCTTTGTTCAGGCTTTCAAAATCATCATCACCTGCCAGCGCGGCCTCAACTGACTCATCTGCCGACTCTGCATCACCTGCCAAATCTGCCAACTCTGTCCCCTCTGCAATTTCTGCCTCACCGGCCTTACCTTCAACTCCTTCCATCTCTGTCCCATCGGTAAACACACTCTGGATGCGGCCGGACAACCGATTCTGCACTTTTCCCAGTTCTTCTTCCCCTCCTTTGATCCACAGCACTACCCCTTCGCGTATGAGCCCCGTATCATCAGATTCAATGAACATCCATCGCCCGTCAAAAAGTTGCAGGGAAGGCAAACCCGCCGCCACCGCATAGGCATGCAGGTACTTTTTCGGGCCATTATTCGTATCGGCTGACCGCCCGGCAACGGATTCTGGAACATGGTCATTTCCATCACTTTCGGCACCGGGTTCAGGAACGCTGACTTTTTCTTTTCTGCAGGCTTCTGCCATGCGGAGTGCTCCGGCATACTTATCGAGCGAATACGGGCTCACCACCACACCGACCGACCGGCACCCACGGCCATCGTAACGGGTTACCGCTTCAAGCAGCTCCCATGCAGACTGTTTTTTGCGTACAATGGCAACCGACAGCTGGGCCGTACGGATCAGATAACGGGTTTTTGGCTTTGTATTCACGGCTTTCAGTCTAAAGAGTTCATCCATGACCGCCGGAACCGTTTTGTCTGATCCTGTAAAAAGTACCGCGTCGGCCCGCAATCCAGAAAAACTGCCGAGCTCTGTACTGCAGCCACACACTTCAGGCAGCCCCCTTTCCCTGCACACATCCACAAAGGAGGCAATGAGCCAGGGATCATTCCGGGAGAACTTGCCAAAGTACCGGTTACCGCTTAGCAAAACGGCGACCACATCCTGAAGCCCTACCATCGGCAGATTTCCGGCATGCAGGCAGAGAATTTTCAACGGGGGACGGCCGGGATCACGATTAATATCTGTTTTTAATAATGGATATGATTTGAGGCCGTAAACTGAGTCAGGGACGCATTCAGGCTCGCAGCCAGAGCCAGAGCTAGAGCTAGAGTCAGGGTCAGGGTCAGGGTCGAAACCATACCCTGCCCGCTTCCACCACCTCT
>JAIVHB010000169.1 GCA_020201275.1 Rhodothermaceae bacterium
AGGGAAGTAAGGAACAAGAGAACATTTGAACGGCGAAGTGGAGCCCCCAAAAATCATGCTGAAGTGGAGCCCCCAAACGTCATGCTGAGCGCAGGGTGAAGCCCGAAGTCGAAGCACGCTTTTGAAAAGCCTCGGGGGAACGCTTAAAAGGGATAGGTTCATTAGTGTATTCCCCGACCGGTCCGGCCTGTCCGATCAGCTCAAAAATGCATATCTTGGAAGTCATTCGGCATAACCATTTCACTTGTTCAGTCAGATCCAATTTTTTACCCCGTTTCGGCACAATCATATCATACATTTCCATCAGAACCAATCCACCCGTTTCGGCAAAATTATTTCACCCAATCATCCCCTATGAAAACCCGCGTTCCCCGCATTTACGTACATACCCTCGGCTGCTCCAAAAACCTGGTCGACTCCGAAGTGTTCATCGCCCAGGCCAAAGCCAACGCGTTCCTGATTTCGGATACACCCGACAATGCCGATGTGATGGTGGTGAACACCTGCGGGTTCATCGAAGAGGCCAAACAGGAGTCGATCAACTCGATCCTGCAGGGTGTGGACCTGAAAAAACGGGGCGACATCAAAAAACTGCTGGTTATGGGCTGCCTGTCGCAACGGTATTCCGATGATCTGCAAAGGGAAATCCCGGAAGTGGACCGCTATTTCGGTGCACATCACCTGGATGAAATCCTCAGGGAGCTGGGTGGTGAGTACAAACACGAGCTTCTGGGCGAACGCGAGGTGACCACACCCCGGCACTATGCCTACCTGAAAATTTCGGAGGGATGCGACAATCCCTGCTCCTTCTGCGCCATCCCGCTCATGCGGGGCGGGCACAAATCGAAAAGTATGGATCACATCCTGATCGAGGCGGCCCGGCTGCAGGCGCACGGGGTACGCGAGCTTATTCTCATCGCACAGGACCTCACCTATTACGGTCTCGACCTGTACAACGAACGCAAACTCGACGAGCTGCTGCTCAGGCTGTCCGATATGGGGTTCGACTGGATCCGTCTGCTCTACGCTTATCCCGCCAAATTCCCGGTGCAGATCCTTCCGGTGATCCGCGAGCGGGAGAACATCTGCAACTATCTCGACATGCCCATTCAGCACACGAATACGGAGGTGCTGAAATCGATGCGGCGGGGCGTTACCGAAAAGCGTCTGCGTGAACTGATCGGCCAGATCCGCGACGAGGTGCCCGGAATCCGCCTGCGCACCACCGTAATTGTGGGCTACCCCGAGGAGACCCGCGGCCATTTTGAGTCCATGCTCGAATGCCTGGATGACCTGAAATTCGACCGCCTTGGTGTCTTCCCCTATTCCCAGGAAGACGATACGTTCGCCTTTCCGCTCGGCGACAAAATCAGTAAAAAAGAGAAGCTGATCCGGGTGAAGGAGGTAATGGGGCTGCAGGAGCGCATTTCCTTGGAAAAAAACCGCGAACTCACCGGCTCCACCCTCAAAATCATGCTCGACCGCATCGAAAACGGAACCGCGTACGGCCGCACCGAATTTGACACACCCGAAGTGGATAACGAGTTCATCGTGCAGGGCGCCCGCCCCGGTTTCGACCTGTCGACCCTGAAAGAAGGCGAGTTCTACCTCGCGGAGGTCAACGACGCCGAAGCCTTCGACCTGTTCGGGGAGATTGTTTCGAAGGTCCCCTCAAAATCTGCCACCTTTGTACCAGCCTACGGCATTCCTGAGGTCCGTTGATCTTCAGGATCAGGAAGAATTAGCGTTTAAACATTCATTTCTTATCTTATAGTGATAACCGGCAGCCGCAACAGGACAGCAAACCGGTATAAAAATGATTGGCCCTGTTTGCATTAGTTAATAGAGCGTATTAACAGAAAACGGGTTGAGGATGCGCAGTAAAACCACTTGCGCCCCCCGGATATGCCTGAGACGGATACATTGCACCGGATGTTGGCTCGGTCCCGCATTGAACGGATCTGATTTGATCTGAACTAAACCGATCTGAATGTATCTGATTACCTGCTTGTATAGATTGAGCCGGGCCCGGCAGTAATAGTAATTAAAAAAGAAAGTATTTATGAAGAATTGCACAGCGCTGATGGGCTGGAGCCTTCCGGCCATTGAAAGCATGAAAAAAATGAACAGACCATTTGTTGTAGTCAGTTTTTCTGACTTCACTGATTACGCAAAGGAGAATGATATTCCTTTTGTGGGTTGGAATTTTCGCGAATGGAATGAAAAATCGAACAGTTTGCAGTTAAGGGAATTGCTGGAACCATTTGGTGTTAATGTTGCCGTTCCGCTGTACGAGGAAACCGTTGAATGGGCCGGAGCCCTGAATTCACTCTACAGGGATGACCAAAGGGTGCTGAACCGTGCCTGGCTTTTTCGCCATAAGGGAATAATGAAACGCAAGGCCCTGCTTGCCGGCCTTCGTGTTGGCCTGTTCGAAGAAGTGAATACACGCGATCAGGTACACAATTTTATGGATCGGGTGAATGAAGCCAATCTGCAACTTCCCGGCGAGCAGGATTCATGGGTACACCTGAAACCATTTGCCGCGGCCGGTACCGTCGGGCACAGGCTTCTGCGAACCAAATCGGATATTGATGAAAAAGTTCAGGACTCCGACTTCCCCTGCATGGTGGAGAGTCATCTGCCGGGCAAGGAATTCTCCTGCGAAGCATTCATCCACAATGGGAAAATTCGTTTTCTGAACATTACCGAATATGTTAAGCTCGGATATTCGAATTTCGTACCCGCAGGACCAGAACTCGAGTCGAAACGGCCGATAATCCGTGATGCCATGGAGAGGCTCGTGAAGGCATTCGGTATCGAATATGGTATGATTCACCCCGAATGGTTCCTCACCGAAGATGATACGCTGAGTTTTGGCGAAGTAGCGGCCCGGATCCCCGGCGGACATATCTTTGAACTTATCGAAAAAGCCTACGGATTCGATCCTATACAAGGCCTTGTTCTGTGCAGCGATCCATCGGTAACTGAAGAGGAAATTGAAGCCTTCTTCCCGTCCGAAAAGAATAACTCAATC
The DNA here is from genome assembly GCA_020201275.1 of Rhodothermaceae bacterium. GTDB lineage: Bacteria > Bacteroidota > Rhodothermia > Balneolales > Cyclonatronaceae > RECM01. The sequence goes on from JAIVHB010000169.1 coordinate 3,038, forward strand.
ATCGCCGGCAGTGTAATGATCTATCCGAAAGCCGGTTTTATATCAAAATTGCAGATTCCTGATGAACTCAAGGAAGATGACTATTTCGAGACTCACACCCTCTATCCGCCTTCGGAACATAAAGTGCCGGACGACAGGGAGGGTTTCGGAAATCATTACGGTACGATCTTTTTCAGGGGCGATAATCCCGAGCGTATGAAAGAACTGCTGTCCCATTACCAGGATATCGATTTTTATGTTTAGAGATATTCACCGGCAACTGACCAATGTGTGACATTTGAACATCAGACATAGCAAATTCGCATTTGTAATTATGCAGCCGGTTTAAACACAGACCGGTATACCAGATCCGGATCGGGTTATGGGTGGTGAGGTTTGACCCGGCGGGCTTTCAGCGCGCAGGAAGGCTGATGTAATGGAGTAAAACGAAAACTATAAACAGTAATCTGTAAGTGACAAATTTTAAATGGTGAGCACGAAAACTATTCCAGGGCAAATAAAGAAAACGTTTCTCGAAAATCTGACGCGCCTGTATGAAGCCTCTCCGATCATGAACAAGGAGCATACTACGAAAATGCTCAGCAGTATCGATATTCTCAGCGACAGCATAGAGGGATTGAGCTTTTTATTTGACCATATCGGCCAGGTCGACGCCGCGGGTTTCTTTAAAAATACGATGTGGGAAGATCCTGCCCGGCTTGTACCCTCGCTGGTTGAAGGGACCATCGGTTCGGGCGGCCACAATACCATGTATGAATTGATGAGCGAACTGCGCATGCTGGCCATTGCAAAGGGAAAACTGCCCGGAAACAAATTCGGAAGCTCCCGGGCCAGGGAATTTATCGAGGATGTGATGGTGAATAACATCGATCATGTATTTCCCGACGCATCCGATGAAAAACGAATGGCAGACGAATCCGTACGGAATAAAGTGCATTTGCTGTTTTCATTCATGCTCGATCATATCGCTGTTGATGGCATTAAGGAGCGTCTTGCAACCGAGATCGAACTTATTTGCCTGCAGCGGCCCGTGGTTACCGACCGCGTACTGGAGATCATCCGGACGGTGAAAGAAAAGGTGACGCTTGATCCTGCAAACAAAATCGACAGACGCCTGCAGCACTATGTCTACGCGGTATACTATCCATCCGTGAAAGCCCGGGAACTGGAGCCCGGCGAATACAGGGAATTCCTGGAAAAGGCAGATAAGCCACAATTGACACGCGAATGTGAAGAGCTCGGTTTTACACTGCGCGATACCGGCCTTTCTTCGCCCTATCATGCCATTTTGCTCCACAGGATTGCCAATGAACCGGCATTACTCAAAAAGGCGCTTGTTCTCGACAGCACCGGCCGGGCAGAACTGGACAAACATGAAGATTTTATTACCGGCCTCATAACCCGGACAATCCATGAGGATACCTCGCGGTCGTGTTATGGCCTGGCGCGTGTTCTGGAAAGGGGTTTGCTCTCACGTCAACCTGTGCTGAGCGGCCTGCAGAGAATAATGGCTGTGACTCTGCACCCCGATATCGCAGCAGCAATCAGGAAAAGCCGTCCCGGTTCGGTACTCGATGAAAAATCGATCCTGCTGGCCGAGTGCCTCGGAATTCTGGGCCAGCCGATCGGAATCGGACAGGGCTGGAACCCGACCTGCCAGTCGGCCCGCGGAATCAGCCTGTGGAGCAGTTATTCACCGGGCAAGTTGCTCGGTATGGTTGAAACCGCCGCGAAAACGAATAATCTTACGTTCCGGTTCGAGGGGCATCTGATCCGTTCTGAAGAACTTGCACCGGGCCTGGCTGCCGTTCTCGACTATAATCTGGATGCCGTGAGCATCGTACTGGTGCCGCATCTCGATAAAATCTACAGCGAGATGATGAAACGCGCAGCGCTAAGAGGCGAAGACCCGCATAAATGGGTGAATCCGGGGATGTATGGGCAGTGGATCCCAACCGGCTTTATTTCAGCCTATAATGATCTCACCAATACGATCAGCGGTTATGAAACATTTCTGCGAACATTCTATGCCACACATCATCCTGATTTTAACGGAGGTCAGAATCTTGCCTACCCCAATCCGGTAGGGATTTTCCTGACCTCATCCACCGGAAAGCTTATCGGTTTTCATGCGGTTTCCATTCTGAGAGTTCGCAAAAACAAGGGTGTTACCCGTGTGTACATGCTGAATCCGAATAACGAGGGCCGGCAGCGTTGGCAGGAGAATATGAGCCCAACGGTTGCCGGAAATGGCGAAATTGCCGGTGAATCTTCGCTTCCGTTTCACCAGTTCGCATCCCGCCTGTATGCATTTCATTTCAATCCAAGTGATGTAAGTGAACCGGGATCACTGGAAAAGGTCGATGCGGATGAGATAAAGAAAGTATATGAAATCGCCAGAAATACCTGGGGTGAATCCTACGTATGGACCGGAGAAGCACCGGGTGTACACATTTAACACTGGTGGAATTCAGTACCGGGCCGACTGACGCAGTTGGAGATTTGCCACAGGCCGCACAACACTGGTGATGGTCAGCCACGGGCCGGTTTAACATTGGCGGTATTCAGAACCTGACCTTATACTCAGGTGGGTGATTAGCCACAAACCGCTTAACACTGGCGGTTCAGACCCGGACCGCATTCGAATCAGAAATATTAATGAAAATTCAGGAATAATGGTACGTCACTCGTCCCGCATAGAACTGAGCCTTTCGGCATTGAACAAGAACATCCGTTTTATTCGGGAGAAAACGGGACCCGATGTCATTTTTTCATCCGTGGTTAAAGCCAATGCATTCGGCCACGGAATCGACCCGTTCGTGCCAATGGCCGAGAAGTGCGGTATCCGCCATTTCTCAGTAGCTTCAAGCTACGAAGCGTATGAGGTAATATCTGCCCGAAAAGCCGGCAGCCATGTCATGATTATGGGTATTCTCTACGACAGCGACCTGGAATGGGTGATTGAAAATGAGGTTGAATTTTTTGTTTATGACCTTCAGCGGCTGGAAAAGGCCAGGGATGTGGCGCGGAAAATGGGTAAGAAAGCAATAGTCCATCTGGAGATCGAAACGGGGGGAAACCGTACCGGTTTGCCTGAAGCTGAACTCGGCAAAGCCGTTCGTTTTATCAGCCGGAATGGGGACTGTATTACATATGCCGGTTTTTGTACACATTTCGCTGGAATTGAATCTTTGGCCAATCAGTTCAGGGTAAATCGTCAGCTGAATAAATTCAGTGAACTCTACGCACGGAGTACAAAAAATGGCGTAAAACCATTACTCCGGCATACCGCAAGTTCAGCGGCAGCACTGGCTTTTCCGGAAACGGTGATGGACCTGGTCCGTGTCGGGACATCTCAGTTCGGATTATGGCCAAGTCCGGACATCTACAATCTGCATTTGCAGCATACTGGCAATGTAAAGGACTCTCCGCTGACCCGGGTACTTACCTGGAAAACGGATATCATGCATGTGAAGAACATCAAAAAAGACGAATTTGTGGGTTATGGCACAAGTTATCAGGCCGAACACGATATGACGATTGCCGTTTTGCCGATTGGCTATTCAAACGGTTATCCAAGGGCATTATCCAACAAAGGAGAAGTTCTGATTCACGGGAAAAAGGCGCCGGTTATCGGGCTGGTGAACATGAATGTATTTATGGTCGATATCACATCCATTCCACAGGCCAGGCCTGGTGATGAGGTGGTTTTGATCGGCCGTCAGAAAAAAAATGACATCACGATCCGATCATTTTCGGAGTTTACCAACCTGATCAACAACGAACTTGTAAGCAGGCTGCCGGCAGCGATCCCCCGTTCTGAAGTGCGATGAAAGGTGTTGATTGAATTGAATTTCCGGATGCCATTTCCGTTGATGGGGCCTGAGCAGTGCGCGGCACTGCTCACATGCTTCGACTACGCTCCACTCCGTTCCGCTGCGCTCAGTATGACGAAAGAAACACTTCGCCGTTCAAATGTTTTATTTTTCTCTTGTTCAAAAGCATACTAACACCCCAATCGGACACCTTTAGCGACGACTTCACTACGAATTGTGTGGCACGATCACTTCAACCGGCGTATATTTCAGCCGTGATTGAAAATCAATTGAAGTTATTTTTAACCAGAATCTACAGCCATGACGTTATTTAATACCATGCGCAGTACGGCATCTCTGGCGCTGATCGCGCTGCTGATGCTGCATCTGACACCAACTACATCCCTGGCCCAGAATGAGGGTCTTACTCCTCTTCAGGTCGCCAAAATCCAGTCTGCCACAAGTGCGGTTGTCTCTGCCGACGGGCAGTATATCGCCTTCACACGTACTATCCCGGCCGACCCGCTCGCCGAAAATGAGCGCAACGCCACCGAGCTGCACCTTATTCATGTCGAAACCGGTGAAACCACTCCTCTTGTAACATCCAACAACATCAGTTCCGTTACTTTCCGGCCCATGCTGGGAACCATCGCGTTCCTGTCGAGGCGCGGCGAAGACACTGGTAATGCCCTTTATGAGGTCCCCCTTACCGGAGGTGAACCCGTGAAGCTGCACGCCCACGAGACCTCCATCCTCGGTTACAACTGGGCCATGGACGGCAACCATATCGTCTATATGGCGAATGAAAAATTGCCTGAAGCGGCCAATCCGCTGCCCTACAAGCCGGAAATTTTCGAGGAAAATCTGGCCAAGCGTCAGGTCTATATTCAGAATGTGACTGTAGAAGACCACAACCCCCATCACATTGCCGTCGACGGATCCGTTTACATGGCCGTGTGGAGCCCTGACCGAACGAAAATTGCGGTTTCGGCCGCTACCACACCGAACATCGACGATTTCTACATGTTCCAGCAGGTGATGGTGGTTGATTACCGCACCAAAGAGGTCGCCCATAAAATCGACAATGCCGGTAAAATCGGCAGCATCCACTGGAGTCCCGACGGAATGCAGCTCGCGCTGGTGGCCGGTAACAGCATCAACGACCCCATCGACGGGCGGATCATGGTAGTATCGGCCGAAGGCGGAACACCGGTAAATATCGCGCCCGATTTCGAAGGCAAGTTTGAGCAGATCGCCTGGACCGACGACAATACCATCCATTTTATCGCCAGTGAGGGAACAGCCTCCTCCTTCGGCACCATCCGTCCCGACGGTTCCGGCATGACCCGCATCGTACAGGCCGGCGGGCCGATCCTGACCTCCTTCGACCGGTCAGACAACAATACAGTCGCCTTCAGAGCGCACACACCGGCGCATCCCAACGAGGTGTTCGTGCTGAAACCGGGCGAAACAACACCGGAACGGCTCACCAACCACAACCCCTGGCTCGAGGACGTAACACTGGGCCGGCAGGAGGTGATCCGATACACCGCTCGCGACGGTGAATTCGAGATCGAGGGCATGCTTATGTACCCGCTGGATTACGAGGAAGGTGAGCGCTACCCGCTTATCGTGATCGTGCACGGCGGACCCGAAGCCCACTACGGCAACGGATGGCTTACCGGTTACAATTCGACCGGGCAGATGGGCACCGCCCGCGGCTATTTCGTCTTCTACCCGAACTACCGTGGCAGCACCGGACGCGGACTCGCATTCGCCGAAAGCAGCCAGGGCGACCTGGGCGGTAAAGAGTTCGACGACATCGTTGACGGTATCGACTACCTGATCGAACGCGGCCTGGTCGACGGCGACCGTGTTGGCGTGACCGGCGGCTCCTACGGCGGTTATGCCACCGCATGGATGAGCACCTACTACAGCGACCGCTTCGCCGCGGGCGTCATGTTTGTGGGCATCAGCAATAACATCTCCAAATGGGGCACCAGCGACATCCCCGAGGAACTCTACCTTGTACACAGCCGCAAACGCATCTGGGACTACTGGGAGGACAACCTGAAACGCAGCCCGATCTACTACGTTGACCGTTCACAGACTCCCCTCCTCATCGCGCACGGAAAAAATGACACCCGCGTACATCCGGGCCAGTCGATGGAACTGCACCGCCACCTGGTGGTACGCAAGCCTGATCTGCCGGTCCGCCTGGTATTCTACCCGGGTGAGGGCCACGGCAATACACGGGCAACATCCCGGCTGGATTACAACATCCGCACCCTGCGCTGGTTCGATACCTTCCTGAAAGGCGACGGTGTTATGCCGCACAACGACATCCTTCCGGATGAGATCTACTGATTTAACGCCATAACGTGGGTGATCCCGTCAACCTGAGCGCAGTCCTTCGACTTCAGCTTTCGCAAAGCGAAAGCTTGCGCTCAGGATGACGCAAGTTCACTTCGCCGTGACGCAAGTCCACTTCGCCGTTCAAATGTTCACATGTTCACCTGTTCCCTAATTCAAAGCTTACTATCAGC
>JAIVHB010000034.1 GCA_020201275.1 Rhodothermaceae bacterium
CATCACCCCGAGTACTGGGAGCTGGATTTCATGCTCAAAAACAAGTACTACAAGGAGTACGAGTCGATGGTGAGGTCGATACTGAACGCCATCAACTTCATGGAAAAACTGCTTCCTACCGAGCTCGTTACCCTGAAGCAGGTCGATATGTACACCTCGCACGAAGCGCTAAACCTCTATTACGAGTCGGCCCAGACCCGGCAGGTGCCGCATACGCCGGGATGGTACAACCTGACAACACACCTGCCATGGATCGGAAACAGGACACGTAATCCTGAAGAGGCCCATATTGAGTATTTCCGCGGCATCCGCAATCCTGTCGGGATCAAAGTGGGCGGTAAAGTGGATGTATATGAAATTATCAGGATTCTTGAGCGCCTGAACCCCGATAACGAAGAGGGCAAGATTGTTCTCATCACCCGCTACGGTCGCGACAAGGTCACCGACCAGTTGCCCGACCTGATCCGGGCTGTTCAGGATAACGGCCGCCATGTGGTCTGGAGCTGTGATCCGATGCATGGCAATACCTTTACCAGCAGCACGAACTATAAAACACGCGATTTTGAAGACATCCTCGAAGAGATCAAGCAGACATTTATGATCCACCGGGAGATGCGGACCATTCTGGGCGGCGTGCACCTCGAGCTCACCGGCGATAACGTTACCGAATGCGTGGGCGGGGCAAAGGGCCTGAATGAGAATGGATTGTCGCGCAACTACAAAAGCTACTGCGACCCCCGGCTCAACTATGAGCAGAGTTTGGAAATGGCCTTCCTCATCGCCAAAGAGTGGAAGTACCGGAACGGTCATACCTGATCTCCGGGTACACCTTCACGCCGGATCTGTCTCATTTTTTCACAGAAACCATGTCATTGCTACGATGGAGCCATTTCATAGCTGTGTTGCAGACATGTAATAGCTACGCCGGGTGCATGTTGAAGCCAGGTTAGATCCATGTAATAGCTACGCCGGATGCATGTTGAATCCAGGTTAGATCCATGTAATAGCTACGCCGGATGCATGTTGAATCCAGATTAGATCCATGTCATTGCGGCGCCGGAACCATGTCAAAGCGCCGTAATGATTTGCCAAAATTTCAAGCGCTCTGTCACTTCGCCTGTCCACCTTGTCAGACACTGGAAATTTTGACACACCTGAGTACCTTTTTACGTGTTGGCACGCTGTTTGTCGTATATGTAAGTGAAACACAAACAGACAACCAAAATAACAGGAGATCGCTATGACACTTGTAAGATTCAGAGACCACGATGTTGAATCCCCGGTACTGCCGAGGTCATTCAGTGAAATGCTCGACACTTTGAAAATCGAACTCGAAGACAATACCCTCACGGTATCCGGTGAGCGCAAGTTCGAGAAAGAGGAGAAAAACAAACGTTATCACCTCGTTGAAAGCCGTTTCGGCACGTTCAAACGTTCATTCACCCTGCCAAGACACATCGATAACACCTCTATCGATGCAAAAATGAATGAGGGAATTTTGAACATCACGATCAAAAAAGACGAAAAATCGGTCAGCAGGCAGATTGCTATCAAATAGTGACACCACAGGTTGACAGAAATACATTGGGAGTGCGGTAATACCGCGCTCCCTTTCTATTTGTGGCAAAAGTATTTCCGGCTGCATCAGATTCGGCGCTGGAGGTTGTTGATGAGCAGGCAGTAAGCAGATCAAAACAGCTGCGCAATTACAGCGATTTCGAGAAAGCGTAAAACATCTGTCGCGCGATAATCCGGCACGTATCGGCGTAAGCCTGGTCCTGCTCAGGGGTGCCGTCGTACTGTTTCGGGTCTTCGTAGCGCACAGGCAGGCGAACTTCCGCCCCCGGGATGATCGGGCAGGCCTCGTCGGCATCTGAGCACGTCATGATGGCTGCGAAATCACCGAGGTTGGTGCTCACCTGCTCGTAGGTTTTGGAAAAGCAGATTATGCCGGGATCGGATTCACCCGTCATTACCCTGTAGCGAGGGTTGCTGCCCTCTGTTTCCGCCTGGATCCGCAGTCCGGCATTTCTGAGAGCTTCGATGGCATTGGGATTGAATGCCGTAGCCTCGGTGCCGCCGGAAAAAACCTGAACGTGATCTGCCCCGAAAGCAAGCGATGCGGCATGTGCGAAGATTTCGCTGATATGGCTTCTGCGGGAGTTGTGCGTACAGATAAATACTAGATACCGGAAAATGCCGGATGGAAGATGGTATCATTCATGGGTTGAGTATAAGCCATTTGCATATACAGGTCAACGGCGTAATGATATGTTAATACAAAACCGTATAAGATGATGCCGGTAGCGGGAAGCAGCCAGGTTTCATCCGCATTTTTGTGTATGTGGCAGTTCAAACTGTCTCATTGCTACCCACAGTTAAAGGAAATGCCATTTTCCTGCGACAGTGGACAATAAATAAACCATGTGAAATGTTAAACCCTCGAATCTGATGCAACAAAAAACAGTAAACCATTAAAACCAGACAAGATCATTATCGGGAGGAAACAGATGAATCAGTTTTCGGTGAAATTCATGGCGGCGCTCTTCTTCGCAGCCATAATTTATCTGATCAATTTCAATTTCGGCATAATAAACACAGGTGAACCCGAACAGGCGCAAGTACACACATCCACAGTAGTGCAGCAGGATGTTCCCAAAGCCGCCGATCGACCGATCCGCACCCTCAGGGATTTTAACAATGCTTTTGTAGAACTGGCTGAGGCCACATCACCGGCCGTTGTTACCGTATTTACCAGCCAGACTATCCGGCAGAGTACCCAACGCTCGCTCTTCGACGAATTCTTCGGTTTTGATCCTTTTTCGGGTCCGGGCCAGCCCCAGCAGCCTCAGGAGAGGGAGTTCCGTCGCAGCGGGCAGGGATCCGGGTTCATTGTGAGTGCTGATGGCTACATCCTCACCAATAACCATGTGGTTCAAAACGCCGACTCGGTCTATGTGCGAACGCAGAACAACCGCGAATTCACCGCTCAGATTGTGGGCACCGATCCCGGCACCGACATCGCCGTTCTGAAAGTGGAGGCCAGAAATATGCCCATGCTCAAGCTGGGAAACAGCGATGAACTCAGGATTGGCGAATGGGTGATGGCGGTGGGCAGCCCGCTCAGCGAATCCCTTGCCCACACTGTAACACAGGGCATCGTAAGCGCCAAGGGCCGTGCCAACATCCAGCTTATCGACCTCGAGGACTTTATCCAGACCGATGCGGCCATCAACCCCGGTAACTCAGGCGGACCGCTGCTGAACCTGGACGGAGAAGTGGTCGGCATCAACACCGCGATTGCCAGCCGCAGTGGTGGATTTCAGGGTATCGGTTTTGCAATACCGTCGAACATCGCCCAGAGGGTGATGCAGTCGATTATCGAAACCGGCAAGGTGGTGCGGGCTTACCTCGGCATAACCGGCTCAAACCTCGACCAGACCATGGCCCAGGGCTTCGGACTGGAATCGGCCATGGGAGCACTTGTATATGAAGTGCGGGAGGGAAGTCCCGCCGATAAAGCAGGCCTGAAAGACGGCGACATCATTCTGGAGATGAACGACCAGAAGGTACAGAGTTTCGATCAGATGCGGGCCAATATTGCAACGAAAGTGCCCGGAACTGCCGTCAAAATGAAGGTGAACAGAAACGGGAATATCATCAACCTTGATGTTACACTTGCCGAGATGCCCGAAGATATTCTCGCAGGCGCCGACCAAACCACCCAGGAAAGCCGCCTTGGTTTTACCGTTAAGGATTTTTCAGGAGACGACGCGGGCAGGTACAATCTGAATCCCGGTCTGAATGGCGTGCTGGTAACTGCCGTGGATCCTGATAGTGAGGCATATGCCCGCGGTTTGCGCGAAGGTGACCTCATCATTGCGGTAAATCGCAGGGCGGTACGATCAGTTCAGGAGTTCAACCAGCAGGCAGGAAGTATTGCGGCAGGTGAAGTCGCACTGCTGCAGGCCGTGCGGCAGAATTCCAGGATGTTTATATCATTCAGGGTCAGGGAATAATCGAATACCTCCCGAAGTGTTAAAAGGCTGCTTTCACACGAGAGCGGCCTTTTTTTTCGTGGTGCACCTTCTCTTCCTGATCAATCTAAAACCGGAAGCGGACCTCAAAGGATGGCTGGAACCCGAGATCATATACATCCAGGTAAATGAATTCGGCTACCGGAATGACGCGCTCCGACCGGTCGATCACCATTACCGGATCGCGGTACAACGTATTGTCGTGGTTGTACACATTGTATGCCGCCAGGTTTACTTCCAGGTCGAATCCGGGAAAATGGTGCTCGTAACGGATACCCAGGTCGAGGCGGTGGTATGGGTCCAGCCTGTCGCGCTCGTCGATACCCGTGAGGGCGTGCACATTCGCGGCTCCGGAAGCGTAGGTCCAGAGCCCGCGGAGCAGGAATCCACGGCCGGGAGACAGGTTCAGACTGAATGTATACTGATGCCTGCGGTCCCACTCGGGGTTGAATGATTCCCCGTTATTGATCACATCGTTGCGGTAGGTAACCTCCGACAGGGTATAACTGTGCATGAATTCCAGCCGGCCGGCCTGCTGCCGGTACATCAGTTCCAACCCCGAGGCCGTGGCTTCATTGTTCATGAACCAGGGGTAATTGAGGTTGGTGATGCCGGTGAGCAGCATCCGGTTATTGATCTGATGGTAGCGCAGGTTCCGGTGCGTTTTGTGGAACAGCTCGGCCTGCAGCGCCGCGCCGAACCCTGGGTCGAGATAGATGCCTCCGGAGAGCTGATCAACGATGGTCGGTTCCTTGAATTTGTCGGTGAGTATCCAGAAGGCGGCCGTCTGAATGTTCTGAAGCCCGAGTTTGTGAAGAAACTGGTAATTGCGGCTGTAACCGAATCCCGCCGATACCATCCGTTTAGGGAACAGCCGGAGCTGAAATCTCGGAGAAAGGTAGAAGTAATCGCCGTTGCTGTAATAATGGGTTCTGATGCCCGACCATGTCTGCAACCAGGGCAGCTCGTTCCAGTCGTGCTGCAGGAAAAGATCGAACAGAACCGATTCGGTCTCGTTGGTGTAGGCCGACTGAAAAGCGGAATCCTCTTCGTACCTGAGGTGCCAGTAGTGCAGGGAATACCCCGCCGTTAAAGCACCGGCGCCGGTCGTGAGGATGTCGGCATACTGGGTGGCCTTGATCTCGGTGAGGGCATTATCGTTTTCGAACGGACCAACGAAGGAACGCTGACCGTTTTCGGTTGGTATTCCCCGCTGATAGACAAAATCCTCTTTGGAGAATGATGCGAAGTACCGGCTGAATCCGGCCATATTGTGCATATACATGCGGCTGCCGGCCGGAGTCTGAAAATGCAGGGTTACCGCCTCGTTGCCCCATCGGTTTTTCGTCTGAACATCCACAAGGCTGAACCGGTTGCGCGGGAGGATGGCATCCCGATTTTGCACAAGCCGTTCGGCATCCGCCCGGGTATTGTCGCCGCCGGCGTACGCATTCAGGGTGAGACGCCGCCCGCCGCTCCATTCGTAGTAGAATTTGCCATGCAGATCGTAAAACATGGCCCGGGTCCCCCCCGGAAACAACACCCTCGACTCCGGATTGTCGTACTGTTGGGGCAGGGGATTCGTTTTTCTGTCCACATCCAGCCCCCAGGCTACAAGGTCGGTGCCGTTGAACCAATCCATGTTATCCATCACCGAGGTGCGTCCGGCAAAGAGCCAGCTTCCGCTGCCGGAGGCGAAAGGGCCGTCGATAGTACCCTTGATGGTTGAATTGGAGACGGCCGCCTGCGCCTGCAACCGCTGCTGCGATCCGGTACGGGTGAGCACGGAAAGCGTTCCACCGGGCGTGCCTGAAAGGCTGGCCGGGGCGATGTCGTAGTAGAATCCGACCGTTTGCAGGGCATCGGCATTGAACGCGTCGAACAGGCCGAAAAAGTGGTTCTGATTGAAAATCTGGATGCCGTCGAGCAGCAGCTGGAACCCGTCAGATTTGCTGCCTCTCACAATCAGACCGTCGCTGAGAGCACCCGTAACTGAAACGGAGGGCAGGGGGGTGAGGTAGCGGATCGTGCTTTTATCGCCTACTGCCGGCATGCCGCCCCACCGGCCCACACTTCGCCATAGCGTATCACTGGCTGTGCCCGCCTGGGTGCCTGTAATGATCACCTCGGTACTGTAGTACCCCGCCGGTTGCAGCCGCAAGGAAATTTCGCCTGAAAAATGGTACGGATCGACCTTGATAGTGGCCGGCTCATAGCCCAGATAGGTGGCGGTGAGGGTGATGCCGCCGGAAACCGGCTCCGTTGTACTGATCTGAAAATATCCCGCTTCGTTGGCCGCGATGCCCCGCAGCCGATCACCCTCATGCCAGCTGATGGTGGCGTAGGGCAGTCGTCCGCCCGAACGGGCATCCATAACCTGACCCCTCAGTACGGATGTTTCTCCAGCTGCCTGCCCGCGGGTGATCTCAAACAATATGATCTGCCTGCGCAGGGTGTCTACCCTCATACCAATGCGGTGGGTTTTGAGCTGATCTTCAAGACCGGTGAAAGCATCTCTGGCCCCGGTATTCACATTGCTGTACTTGCCGGCCACCAGCGCATCCCGGAAAAGAAAACGGTACTCCGTCTGCTGTTCGATTGTAGTGATGAGGCTCCGCAGGCTTGTGGATTCCGCTTGCCGGGCAGTGAGTAAACCAGGCGTAAACATAAAATAAGCTGTAAACAGAAGCAGGATGAAGCCGCCATAACCAGTACGCCGTTTGCCTGCCGCACCGGCCCTCACCTCCGGCCCCCCCGATTTAGTAGGTGATAAAAACATACGTCCCGTCGTTTCTCTCTTCAAACCTGCCGCCAAGGGCCGTGCCTGCATCGTCAAGGGCACCTGCGGCGTCATCGAGCATAATTCGGCCCGAGATGGTGTCGGCAGCCAGAGCCTCGGGGATTGTGATACGGATGTTGAAATGGTGTTCCAGTTCAGTCATAATTTCGCCCACAGACCGGCTGGTAAAAGTGATTTGGTTGTTTAGCCATCCCGCCGCCTCATCGGCAGCAGCCGGTTGGGGTTCTCCGATATTCCCGTCGGCATCAACCGTAGCCCTGAATCCGGGCTCCAGAACAACGGCCGAGCTGCCCCCCGGTGACGTAAGCCTGACCGATCCGCTCTCAAGCCATACCATCGCCCGGCCGCCGATGTTTCCCGCAGAAAAGCGTGTACCGAGCACCTGGACCGTTGCGTTACCGGTTTCCACACGGAATTCACGTCCGGGATTGTGTACCACATCGAAAAAGGCCTCACCCTCAATGGAGTAGGCAAGCAGGTGATCCTGCCGGCTCAGCTCCCGCACCCTGGTGTTGGGCCGCAGGGTGATCACCGATCCGTCGGGTGCAGTGAATTCAACCCGTGTTGTGGTCGATTCGACCAGTACCGGGTGGGTTGTGGTCGTGGATGTGGTGTAGAGGAAGATGCTGAGTGAAAGGGCAATGAATATCAGGGCTGCCGCGGCAATAATGTACCGGGCGGGATACAGGGTACGTATTGCTGTTTTTGGACCGACTTTTCCCATGCCTGTGCTCGTGCCTGCACCTGTGACTGTTCGCGTTCGTGTGCCTTTGCCTGCGTCTGTGCCCGTTCCTGTGTCTGTGCCTTTGCCTGTACCCGTGCCCGTGCCCATTCCCGCACCCTCGAGGCTGCCTGCGAGTTCTTCCCAGGTGATGACCGATGTGGCCACCGACTGACCCGATTTATACGAAAGGAGCGTATCCATCCATGCGCTGTGGCCCCGCAGTTCCTCCGCCAGTGGCAGACCGCTGTCGGTAAGGCTGCCGATTTTCCTGGCAAGCCTCAGGTCCGGGTCGTTATGGCTGAGCGGGGTATTCATTGATGATCTATTCGCTTATCCTGATGGTGGTTCCGGCAGGCAGTATCCGGCCGGGTGTGAACTGTACCAGGTAAAAAACAAAAACCGGAACAGGCGGCCTGCCTGCTCCGGTACGCTGTGTTGGTTGCTATCTTGATGGTGTCTCTTCGACCTGGCCAGTGGCGAGATCAATTCTGACGACCCTTGAAAGGCCCATCAGCCGTAAAAGAGCCGAGCCGTCTCCGTTCAGTTCGATCGTGCCCCGATTCTGAACAACCCTTGATTCACCGTTTCTCGTCTGGGTAAGTGTGATCTGGTAATTCAAGGTACCGGTCACGTGTTGTTCGAGCTGACCTGACTCTTCATCAGGCTGGGTGATGGTTACATCCACCACTTCAAACCTGAGGTCGAACTCGCGCTCTGCAGTGCCTCCCTCGCGAAGCACAACAGACATTGTTCCGCTGTTGTTCTGCCGCCCTGCAAGTGTCATCACGCCCGTGTTGAAGCCTTCAAGCGTCCAGGTTCCGCGCCGCAGGTATTCGGAGCTACGGAACGGGCCTATGTGGTAACCTTCACGGCGTCCTTCAAACTCAACCTTGTGGATGAAGTCCTGATGCCGCCGCGGCCACTCCAGGTAACGTCCCAGCTCGGTTGAAAACCGGTAGCGAAGAAGGGCCGCCATATATTTTTCAAATACCTCGCCTTCATAGCTGCGCCGGAAAGCTATCTGGTGCCAGCCGGTCTCCGGGTTGTAATTTGCCTGGTACTGGCTTCTGAGGCCGATCCGCGGACGTGTTTCAGTGTCGGCGGTTTGCCCGTCGCCTTCAGAGTATGTCTGTTCCATGCCGGTCTGTGAGATGTCGCTGGTTATGTCGTACATCTCCGACATGAAGCCTTCCCCCTGGTCAGATATGGCATCGCCGATAATACTCTGGATAGCCGCGATGTCTGCATCGGTGAGCTTTTCCTCGCTGGTGTTCACGGTGTCGCAGGCGGTAAAGAGAAAAGCTGTGAGTACAGCTGCCATCCATGCTCTGTGATGATAGATTTTGATAGTTTTCATGTTTGTACCTGTTTAGTTGTATTGGTTGTGTATCGGTTTGTGTCGGTTGATCTGACTCTGATACACCCGACCGGAGGGTACACCCCTAATGATAGCCGGATTTTTTTTAAAAGTTGCACATTCAGTCCGGAACCGATCGCTGTAGCGGTTAACACAGGCCATTTCGCGCGGTACCGGCAATAAAACACAACCTGTTGCCATACTATAATCTGCCCTGAATTTGTTAAATTGTGCCGCGGAGTAAATTCAGATGGTAAAACGATTATAAAATGTATTCAACGCTAAAAGAAGATTTAAGAAACGAACTCGAACAGATCAGAAAAGATGGTCTCTACAAAGAAGAGCGCGTGATCACCACGCCCCAGGGGGCAGTAATACGGACAACCGGCGGTGATGAGGTGATCAATTTTTGTGCCAACAACTATCTTGGGCTCTCATCACATCCGCGGGTGGTTGAAGCGGCAAAAAAGACAATCGATAGCTACGGATACGGCATGTCGTCCGTACGGTTTATCTGCGGAACGCAGACCATCCACAAAGAACTCGAGGCAAAACTCGCGGAGTTTCTGGGTACCGATGATGCCATTCTCTATGCCGCGGCGTTCGATGCCAACGGAGGGGTGTTTGAGCCACTGCTCGGCAAGGAGGATGCGATCATCTCCGATCAGCTGAACCACGCTTCCATCATCGACGGTGTACGCCTGTGCAAAGCCCAGCGGTTTGTTTACAAGCACAACGATATGGCCGAACTGGAAGAGAGGCTGAAAGAGGCTACCGGTGCCAGGACAAAAATTATCGCGACCGACGGGGTGTTTTCTATGGACGGCACCATTGCCCGCCTCGACAAAATCTGTGACCTCGCCGAAAAATACGACGCCATGGTGATGAGCGACGAGTGCCATTCCACCGGCTTTGTGGGTAAAACCGGGCGCGGGGTGCACGAATACCGCGATGTGATGGGCCGCGTCGACATCATCACCGGAACGCTCGGAAAGGCGCTGGGCGGAGCTTCCGGCGGTTTTACAGCAGCCCATCAGGAGATTGTGGATATGCTGCGCCAGCGCTCACGTCCCTATCTGTTCTCCAATACCCTGGCCCCATCCATAGCCGGTGCCTCCATCGAAGTGCTGAACATGCTGGCTGAAACCACAGAATTGCGCGACAAGCTCGAACGAAACACACGCTATTTCAGAAAAAAGATGACGGCAGCCGGATTCGATATTAAACCAGGTGAACACCCCATCGTACCTGTAATGCTGTACGATGCCAAAGTGGCGCAGGATTTTGCCGAAAAACTGCTCGACAAGGGCATTTATGTGATCGGATTCTATTATCCCGTAGTGCCGAAAGGCCAGGCCAGGATCCGGGTGCAGCTCTCCGCGGTTCATGAGCCGGAACACCTTGACCGGGCCATTGAAGCGTTTTCGGTAGTCGGCATGGAACTGGGCGTTATTTAATTTCATCCCAAAAATCACAACATGACGAAGATTCTGGTAACCGGTGCCTGCGGACAATTGGGAAGTGAACTCACAGCAGCATTGAGAAATAGCCATGGCAGCGATAATGTGGTGGCTTCAGATATTCACGGGCCGGTAGCCCTGATTGGCGAGGGGCCGTACGAACACATCGATGTGATGGACAAGTCCCGCCTCGAAAGTGTGATCGACCGGTATCAGATTGGCATCGTCTATCACCTGGCTGCCATCCTGTCGGCCAACTCAGAAAAAAATATCGACCTGGCCTGGAGACTGAACATGGACGGGCTCCTGAATGTGCTGAACCTGGCCCGTGACAAAAAGCTGGAGCGCGTTTTCTGGCCAAGCTCCATCGCCGTATTTGGTCCGGATACCCAAAAAAAGCGGACACCGGGCAACAGCGCCACGAATCCGACCACCGTGTATGGTATCAGCAAGGTTGCCGGGGAACAGTGGTGCGCCTATTTTCACCGCAAATTCGGGGTGGATGTGCGCAGCCTCCGCTATCCCGGCCTGATCGGTTACAAGTCGCTGCCCGGTGGCGGAACGAAAAATTTATCTGTTTTCTCGAAAAAGACAGTGCCCTGCCGATGATGTACATGGATGATGCTGTAAAGGCTGCGATCGACCTGATGGATGCGCCTGAAGAAAAGATCACAGTGCGTACCAGTTATAACATCTCGGCCATCAGCTTTACCCCCGAAGAGATTGCGGCATCCATAGAAACCCGGGTGCCCGGGTTTGAGATTGCCTATGAACCTGACTACCGGCAGCAGATTGCATCCTCATGGCCCGACAGCATCGATGATTCGGCTGCCCGTGAAGACTGGGGATGGAAGCCGGCATTTGACCTCGAAAAGATGACGGCGGATATACTGGAGAACCTGCCCCGGTTCATAGAGGGGAAATAGCTGCCGTCCTGCAAGTGTCATCTTTGCCAACATACTAATAGCGCCGCATCCGTTTGTGATATCAGTGCTCAACCGATGCCGGATATAGGAGCAATGTGCTTCTGAACAGCGCACACAAGCGGAGTTGACTATATTTTTTAGCGCTGAAAATGCAGCTAGCGGAATTTCTCCATGCCTTCCCTCACCGTTTTCAGGGCCAGCGCCATGTGGTTCTCCACCGTTTTTATGCTCACATCCAGAACCTCTGCCGCCTCGCGGTAGGTGAGTTCCTGAAGGAAGCAGAGTTCAAAAACGGCGCTGCGTTTTTCGGGCATCCCGGCAATGATACGGTCGAGGGCGTCGCGGATTATGGCATAATCGGCCTGCTGTTCAGGTCCCGTCTGGCCGGATCCTGGTATATGCAGCAGGGGCGATTCGTCGTTGACATGGCTGACGGTGAACTTGGCGGTATCGCGGAAATGGTTCAGTGCCCGGGTATAGCTGATGCGGAACAGATAGGCCCGCAGAGACTTATTCTCATCGATTTCGGTCCGCCGTTCCCAGATGGTGATAAATGCATTCTGTATGATATCGCCCGCTACATCGTCGGGAACCTGCCTTTTCCGGAGGAAACCGGTAAGTAAGGCTTTGTGATCCTCAAAAAATTGGCGAAATGCCTTGAGGTCACCGCTGCGGATACGGCGGGCGAGATCCCTGTCGTTGAGCCCGGTGCTTCCCGAAACGGCCAGATAAAGAAGTATGAAGTCCGGGGTCATGAAGGTTGGTTATGGTAAATTTGGAGAGTGATTTGGATGTGAATATAATCCGGATGTGAATATAATAAAGTTAACAGCCGGTAAAAGTTTCTTCCGGGGAACGCGGGTCAATTATTACAGGGTTAAACGTGCTATGAAAACAAAATACAATCTGTTCACGGCGGTACTTTTCATTTCAACTGTACTGCTGATGTGTGTTACTCCGGCTTACGGCCAGAATGCCGACAGAACCCCGGATCAGATCTACCATCACCGCTTGTCGCAACAGTACTCGGCCATGGCTGTGTTGCTGGGCTGGGGACTGGTCAATATGGCAGCCGGTACAGCGGTCTCGCTCGGTTCCCGGGATTACCGCAATTTCGGCTACATGACCGCCGGCTGGGGCCTGGTTAATGCGGGCATCGCGGCGTTCTCGCTCTATTCCGGCCCGCCCTTCGATCCGGCATCGGTAACTATTGCCGACTATCTTCGCGACGAGCAGCTTTTCAACCGGATTCTGGCCATGAACAGTGGTCTGAATGTAGCCTATATCGGTGTAGGCGCGAGCATGGCGCGGTGGGGGAGTAGCAGCCGCATCCGTCAATTCGGCTCGGCGATCATCTTTCAGGGCGCTTTTTTGATGGCCTTCGATGCCTTTCTGCTCTGGCATTCAACAGCCCGCCTTGGCGATGCGCTCATCTTTGTTGACAGCCTCGCATTTATGGACATTGGTAACCGCCTGAACTGGTCGCCTGCACTGACCATGAGGTTCACGTTGTAAAAACGCGGATTGCTCGAAACTCTGATGCCCGAAACGATTGAATGACGGTACCCATTCTTAACAGGAATTTACCGTATTACCGCAATAAATGTCCGTTGATATCCCTCTATCACAGGTTCCGTTTCAGCGGCCGCCGGACCGCCCATGAAGGAATCTCCTCCGTTACGAACTGTACAAACCGGCGTGTCTCGATTGTGGATCCGTACCGTGTGGTGTAGATGTAGGTGAACTCGGCCCCGATAAATACCACCATGGCATTGTAATAAACCCAGATCAGGAAGATCACGAACGATCCCGCTGCACCGTAGGCCGTGGTGGCCGCTCCTGCGCCGAGATAAAGCCCGATAAGGTAGCGACCCAGCCAAAAGAGCAGGGCGGTAACAAACGCGCCAACCAGTACATCCGACCATTTTACTTTAATATCGGGCAGCATTTTGTAGATAATGGCAAACAGCATTGTCGTGGTAGCGAGAGAAAGAACGGTATTCAGGTTAGCCCAGATATCCAGCCCTCCGGGTATCACATCATCAACCAAAGGGCCGAGTACACTCAGGGCCGCATCCATAATAACCAATAAAACGAGGATGCTGGCCAGGATAAGGATGAAAAGCAGGGCGAGAAAACGGTCGACCAGAAATATCTTGATGCCCTGACCCTCTTTGCCCGTAACATTCCAGATGGTGTTCAGCGATTCCTTTAGTTGTGTAATGACCGTGGTCGCGGCAAACATAAGCACCCCGGCCCCAAGCAGGGTAGCCCACACGCCCGACTGTTTCTGGTAAACACTGCTCACAAAGTTCTCGATTGCCACGGCCAGATCACGCCCCATAAGATCTTCCATGAAGCCGGAAAGCTGACCCGACGTTGCCTGCTCACCGAAGACCGAACCCGATACCGCCACAATAATGATGATCATCGGGGCCAGTGAGAAGATGGTGTAAAATGCCAGTCCGGCCGCATGCAGCATCATCTTGTCGTTGATCCATTCGCTGATGGTGGCAAACAGTACGATCTTGATTTCCCGCAGTATTTTAAAAATTCTTATCAAAAATCACTTTTTTATGCGGTCACAAACAGCTCATTTAACCGGGGCATCCGACCGGTGATGCTGACGACCGCATCAATTTCATTGGTTGTGTTCCAGAAGTGGGGTGCGATGCGCAGCATCCCGCTTCGTACAGATAGGAATATACCGTTATTACGGTAAAATTGAATGATTTCATTGTCGTTGGCCGCTGTCGACAGCCGGAACGATGTAATTCCGGAACGCCGGTTGCTGCTGTGAGTAGTATCGGGGCGAATTCGTGATAAAGGTTTCGGTTGGTCTGATGAACCGCTGCCGGTGTTGGCGGATCTGTCTTCATTTGCCAGGTCAGCATCGTAACTGTCATCAGGTATGGCAGCAGGGATGCCTAGTGCGGCGAATCCTCTGGTCAGCCTGTCGCTCAGTTTCAGGATGTGTGTCTCACTGAGGGCAGGGCCAACTTCAAGCAGCATCGTCAGGGCGGCGTGCAACCCGAAGATGCCGGCGGTATTATAGGTTCCTCCCTCGAAACGACGTGCGGAAGCTTCGATGGGCTGATTGAAATTGTAGAGGTCCCAGGGGTCGGGAACGCTCAGCCAGCCGGGCATCACAGGCCCGAGCAGGTCGTGAAGGCGGTCGGACAGGCACAGATAGCCGATCCCCTGGGGCCCCATCAGCCATTTGTGGGCCCCGCCGCAATAGGCGTCGGCACCCCACTCCGATGCGTTTTGCGGGAGTGCCCCGGCCGCCTGAATGCCATCCACAACCAGG
This sequence comes from Rhodothermaceae bacterium, assembly GCA_020201275.1. GTDB lineage: Bacteria > Bacteroidota > Rhodothermia > Balneolales > Cyclonatronaceae > RECM01. The sequence continues at coordinate 14,615 of JAIVHB010000034.1, forward strand.
AAAAGGTTGTGCTCCCGGCAGATACGACCGATAGCCGCGATGTCGGCCCTGAACCCCGTTACATACTGAACAGAGCTGACCGCCACCATCCTTGTTTTGGATGTGATGGCATTGCGGATGCGCTCAGGTGTGACCTTACCGTCCGGGGCCGGAATAAAATTGGTATACACACCCCGTTGTTTCAGGTTTGTCCAGGCGTACACATTGCTTGAAAACTCACAGTCGGCCACCAGTACCTCGTCGCCGGCCTGCCAGGGGAAACCCAGTGCCACGGTATTCAGGGCACTGGTCGTATTCTGCACAAAAGCAACCCGGTCGGGGTTACCCGATCCGGTGATTTCTGCCAGCATCCCGCGGGTTTCGGCAATCACCTGCAGCTGGCGCTCGAAGCGGTCGATTCGCGAATCACGCCTCAGCTCAAGTGCCTCAAGCACAGCCTGCTGAACCCCGTCGGTTACCGGACTCACGGCGCAGTGGTTCAGGTAGATCAGTCCCTCGCGGGCCTGGGGGATGGCGGCGCGGTAGAGCGCTGCTTTTCCAGGAAAATCGTTTACTGGCATGATTGGAAAGGATTTTTAATCAGGGATTAGCTAATGGTTAATCACCCACAGGCTGGCCACCCGACTTTCGCGCCACATGGATGATCGCGTCGCCCATGTTCACAACCGGCATGCGGTTCACACTTACCACGAAGCCCGAGGAGGGGGCGGTTACCTTGAAATCAGATTCCCCGAAGGGATCGGTGATGGAGCCCAGAAGCTGCCCTTTTTTGATCCAGTCGCCCGCGTTCACGCTACCCCGGTAAAGGCCGGAATAGCGGGCCCTGATCCACGAACTGCCGCTGAAAAAATGGGTATGAGTGGTGCTATTATCGGTTCCGGTGCCAGGCACTGCCACGCTGGTGGATGGTGATGCTTTCCGATTTTGTGCGCAGCTTTGCGGAACGACTTGTCGATCATCTTCGCATTCATCACACACTCGGGGGCGAATGCCTTTGCCAGTTCGCGGTTTCGCGGTATGCTCATCACACAGCGGATGTGCGGATGGTTGTGAAGGCTGGCACCTCCGGTATGAAAATCGACGCCAACATCGGCCAGCGGAACCACATGGTTCATCAGGTTCCAGGCTACACGCCGGGCCAGAGATCCCTGCCGCGACCCCGGGAAACTCCTGTTCAGGTCTTTGCCGTCGGGCAGATAGCGCGCGTTCTGCAGAAATCCGTACACATTCACGATGGGCATGGCCAGGATGGTCCCCGCCACCGGCCTAAGCATGTTGTCGGATATCATCCGGCGTACAATTTCGATGCCGTTCACCTCATCGCCGTGCAGCCCCGCTGTGAGCAGCAGTACCGGCCCCTTTTTCAGGCCCCGGAATACATGCACCGGAAGATCAATATCGGTATGTGTGGGGAGGCGGGCTATGCGCAGGTTCACCAGCTTGCGTTCACCCGGACCGATGGAGATACCGTTGATCTTAATTTTATAGCTCATCTCATTATCGCTCATCACACACCCAGGTCTTATCTAAGCAGGTGCCCTTTTTGCCGGCAATCCGCTCGATGTATTCGGTGATTTTATCGCCCATCTCACACCCCGATCTTATCTTTGTAGGTGCCCTTTTTGCCAACATTCCGCTCGATGTATTCAATGATGGTACCGGCCACATCCAGACCCGTCGCTTTCTCAATGCCCTGAAGGCCCGGTTCTCAATGCCCTGAAGGCCCGGCGACGAGTTCACCTCCATTATGAGCGGGCCGCGGTTACTCTGCAGCATATCGACCCCGGCCACGGCCAGTCCCAACGTTTTAACAGCCTTGAGGGCAGTCGCTTTTTCGGCCCGGGTCAGATTTATCGGTACGGCATTGCCACCGCGGTGCAGGTTCGACCGGAAATCGCCCTCCTTGCCGGTCCGTTTCATGGATCCCACCACTTTGCCATCCACAACAAAGGCGCGGATGTCGCTTCCCTTGCTCTCTTTGATGAACTCCTGTACCAGCATGTTCACCTTGAGGCCGTAGAAGGCGTCGAGCACCGACTCGGCCGCCTTTTTGGTCTCGGCCAGCACCACTCCGATACCCTGGGTGCCTTCGAGAAGCTTGATGACCAGCGGCGGGCCGCCCACCATCCTGATCAGATCGTCTTTATCGCGGGCAAACCGGGCAAATCCGGTATTTGGCATGCCCACACCCGACCTCGCCAGGATCTGCATACTCCTCAGCTTGTCGCGAGAACGCACAATGGCCTGCGACTCCACAGCCGAAAAAACATGCATCATCTCGAACTGCCGCACGATGGCGCAGCCGTAAAAGGTGATAGAGGCCCCGATGCGGGGAATTACCGCATCGATATCATCCAGCAGTTCCCCGTTGTAATGAATCATGGGCTTCGACTTTTCGATGAGTACATAGCACTTCAGCGGGTCGATTACGCGTACATGATGCCCGCGCTGCTGGGCGGCTTCAACCAACCGGCTGGTGGAGTAAAGGTGAGAATTCCGGGAGAGGATGACGATGTTCATTATGGTAGCTTCTGAGCCCATTTGCTGTTAATCTAATGAGCGATGATAGTTATACTGAATTGAAACTGCTTCTGTGTGTATCTTAAGACCGATTATTAATGTGATGCGATTTGGGAGGTATGATAGGCACGGTTGTGGAATACTCAAAAAAATTAATGCTACACCACGTCGTTCCCTGCAATGTGTACTTTGGCCACATCAACGATAAATCGTTTACGGATCGCTTTGCGGCCCAGCAGAACAGGATAATCCATTCCGGACCGGTCGGTGAGCGAGAGATCGGTAAGGAACGAGTGACCGCCGATGCGTACGGTCGTCCGGATAATCGCCCGGTTTTCCTCATCGCCCGATGAGCTGCGAACGATTTTCTGTTTGACAAGGGGCAACTGCAAAATCCTGTGCTCATAGGCCGGATGGTCGGGATCCAGCAGTTTGAATGCAACCAGCTTGCTCTCCGCACCGGAATGGATGGTGATGTCGTGGCAGTGGATGGACGAGGTGTATGCTCCTGTATCGATCTTGGCCTCAATGCCGGTGAGGCCGAGGTCGGGGAAATCGATAAACTCCCGGCGCCCAAGAATGGTCTTTTCATTTGGTTTCATAGCGATGTCGGATTTGCCCGCAAATTGCCGCTAAAAATATCGTGATGCAAGAGGATGATGATGATCACTTCAGGAGGGGACTGCCGGATTTCCTCTCTTTTCTCTATATTAACAAGCTTTACTATAACCGGAAATTAACAGATATAACAATCCCCCATGGCCGAAAAAAGCGCCAGTCAGATACGGCAGGAATTCTTCGACTTCTTCAGAGAGAAGGAGCACCTCATCGTGCATTCAGTTCCCGTGGTGCCCAAAGACGACCCCACGCTGCTCTTTATCAATGCGGGGATGAACCCGTTCAAACCCGTATTCCTCGGCGAGCAGGATGGAGTAACGGATGAGGGCCGTGTGTGGAAGCGCGTGGCCAACACCCAGAAGTGCATCCGTGTTAGCGGAAAGCACAACGACCTTGAGGAGGTCGGCCACGATACCTACCACCACACCCTGTTCGAGATGCTGGGCAACTGGTCGTTCGGCGACTATTTCAAGAAGGAAGCCATCGCCTGGGCCTGGGAACTGCTGGTGGACCGCTGGGGGCTGCAACCCGACCGGCTCTACGCTACCGTTTTTGAAGGCGACGAATCCGACGGCCTGCCCGTTGATGACGAGGCCGCCAGATTGTGGGCTTCGGAAACCTCTATCAATCCGGACCACATCCTCGCCTTCGGGAAAAAGGATAATTTCTGGGAGATGGGCGATACCGGCCCCTGCGGACCCTGTTCGGAGGTGCACATCGACCTTCGCCCCGACGAGGAACGCAAAAAACAGCCGGGTGCGGAGCTGGTCAATACCGGCGATCCGCGGGTGATGGAGATCTGGAACCTGGTATTCATCCAGTTCAACCGTTTATCGGATGGAGCACTTAAATCATTGCCGGACAAACATGTAGATACCGGTATGGGCTTTGAGCGGATTACCGCCGTCATCCAGGGGAAAACCTCCAATTACGACACCGATATTTTTACCCCCGTCATCTCCCGCCTGTCGGAACTGACCGGTACACGCTACGGGTCCGATCCCGAAAAGGACATTGCAAAACGGGTGATTGCCGATCACATCCGTGCGGTAACCTTTGCGATCGCCGACGGTGCATCCCCGTCGAACGATGGCCGGGGCTATGTGATCCGCCGCATCCTGCGCCGGGCTGTGCGCTACGGGTGGGACAAGCTCGGGTTCCGTGAGCCCTTCATGTACAAACTGGTTCCGGTGTTGTCGGGCCAGTTCCGCGATGTTTTCCCGGAGCTGGAACATCAGCAGGACTATGTTACCGGCGTGATCCGCGCCGAGGAGGCCGGTTTCATTCGTACCCTCGGCCAGGGCATCCAGCTTTTTGAAAGCATGATCAGCGGCAAAAAACAGCTCAGCGGCGAAGATGCCTTCAAGCTCCATGATACCTACGGCTTCCCCATCGATCTCACCCGGCTGATGGCCTCCGAAAAAGGGCTCACTGTTGATGAGGCCGGTTTCGACAAGCGCATGCAGGAGCAGAAGGAGAGGGCGCGCAGTGCCGGGCGTTTCACGGCCGATGTGGCCGGCAAGGCCGACTGGGTACCGGTTACTGAAGGGAACGACTCCGATTTTGTTGGCTATGATAACCTTCAGGCCGACACCCGCATCCACAGTATACGCCAGCAGGGCGATTCATTCGCACTTCTGCTCGATCAGACCCCGTTCTACGCCGAGAGCGGCGGGCAGATCGCCGATACCGGCATCATCACCAATGGCGATGAGCACATCCGCGTGCTGGATGTACGCAAGGCCGATGGACGGTTTGTTCATATCGTGGATCGGCTCCCCGATGACCCGTCGGGCAGATGGCAGGCTATGGTCGATGCCGACCGCCGAACCGAAATCCAGAAAAACCATACGGCCACCCACCTGATGCATGCCGCCCTCCGGCGCGTGCTCGGCAACCATGTACAGCAGAAGGGCTCGCTCGTTGAGCCGGGACGTCTGCGCTTCGACTTTTCCCACTACGAGGGGATGACCAGTCAGGAGCTCGACCGGGTCGAGAAGATGGTGAACGAACGCATTCAGGAGAACATCCCCTTCATTGAAGAGCGGGATGTGCCCATCGATGAGGCCCGCGAGCGTGGCGCCATGATGTTGTTTGGCGAGAAATACGGTGAGAAGGTGCGCATGGTCATCTTCGATCCGGCCTTTTCCGTCGAGCTCTGCGGAGGTACCCACGTGCAGGCCTCCGGCGAGATCGGCTATTTCCGTTTTCTGCATGAGGCCAGTGCCGCAGCGGGCATCAGACGTGTGGAAGCCCTCACGGGCGGGGCGGTCGACCGGCTGCTGCGCGAAGAGAAGGCCACCCTGCATCAGATACGCGAGCAGATCGGTCAGACGTCGGATATGGCCGGCGACATCCGCAAAATGATCGAGGAGAAAAAAGCCCTCGAAAAAGAGGTGGAACGCATGCGTCTGCAGTCATCCATGCAGCAGCTCGACAGACTTCTTGCTTCAGCCGGTACGCTGAATGGCGGCATATCCCTGGTTACCGGCCAGATCCCGGGGGCCGACATGAACCAGCTCAAGCAGCTTGGTTACGAAAGCCTGAAGAAAAAACCGGAGGGCCATGTGATGGTGCTCGGTTCCCGTGACGATGCCTCGGGCAAAGTCTACCTCGTAACCACCGTTACCGAAGACCTCATCCGCGACAAAGGCCTCAAAGCCGGGGCCATTGTTGGTCAGGTCGCCAGGCTGGTTGGCGGCGGCGGGGGCGGTCAGCCCAATCTGGCAACCGCAGGCGGACGCGAACCGGGTAAACTTGACGAGGCGCTCTCCAAAACCGGTGAGATTATCTCGGGCCTGCTTAAGTGATGCACAAGCCAGTGGAAACAGGCGATATGGATGTTCAGCCTGAACGGTACCGGCCGCTCTTGCGGTTGGTTGGTTGAAACGGCAAGGGCAGTCCTGTTTCGTTTAAAAATTTTGGGTATATTCACACTCCTGAAAAACCGGCATAATCGGACCACACTATTTGCTAACTGAAAGTATTTATTTATGGCAAAAAAAGCCGAAGAAAAAGGCTTTACGCCGACGGGCGTAGTCTATCAAAGCACCAAATTACCCAAGCCGACATCGAAAACTCACGATAAACTAGGGCTGAAAAAGAAGGATCTGCTGAACTTGTACGAATCGATGTACCGGCAGCGCCGCTTCGAGGAGCGTGCTGCGCAGATGTACCAGAAGGGTAAATTCGGTGGTTTTCTCCATCTCTATATTGGTCAGGAGGCGATCTCCACGGGCGTTGTTCAGGCCCTGAACGACGACGACGACCTCATCACCGCCTATCGCGACCACGGCTTTGCACTGGCCCGCGGAGCATCATCCGATGAGTGTATGGCCGAACTGTTCGGCAAGGCAACCGGAATTTCCAGTGGCAAGGGCGGTTCCATGCACTATTTCAAGCTGGAGAAGCATTTCTGGGGCGGTCATGCCATCGTGGGCGCCCACATTCCCCTGGGGGCCGGCCTGGCGTTCGCCAACAAGTACAACGGCAATGACCGTGTGGCCGTCTGCTTTTTCGGTGACGGCGCCGTTGATCAGGGTTCACTGAATGAAACCTTCAACATGGCCCAGCTCTGGAAGCTGCCCGTCATTTTCGTGGTCGAAAACAACGGTTACTCCATGGGCACGGCCGTTGAGCGCCACAGCGCGGGCGACCTGCACAAGCGCGCCGATGCCTACGGCATGAAAAACGATATAGTAAACGGCATGGACGTATTCACCATCATCGACAAGTTTACGGAGGTGGCGAAGGATGTCAGGAAAAACCAGAATCCCTGGTTTCTCGAGGTGCGGACCTACCGCTACCGCGGCCACTCCATGAGCGATCCCGGCAACTACCGCACCAAAGAGGAACTCGATGAGTTCAAGCAGACCGACCCGATCGAGCGCCTTAAAACTTATGTTTCGGAGAAAAAGCTTGTTAAGGACGACGAGATCGAGGAGATAACCAGCCGTATCAATCAGGAAGTGCTCGATGCCATCGATTTTGCTGAAGAGAGCGACTTCCCCGAACCGGAAGCACTCTTCCATGATGTGTATGCGGAGAACGATTTCCCCTTTGTGAAGTGAGAACCGAATTTTGAATAAAGGAATATTTTAAATGGCAGAACTACAATTCAGAGAAGCGATCCGGGCCGCCATGGTCGAAGAAATGCGCCGGGACGAATCCGTTTTCCTCATGGGCGAGGAAGTAGCTGAATATGATGGCGCCTATAAGGTTAGCCAGGGTATGCTCGAAGAGTTCGGGTTCAGGCGGGTCATCGATACGCCCATATCCGAGCTCGGCTTTTCCGGCATTGGCGTGGGTGCGGCGATGAACGGCCTGCGGCCGATTGTCGAATTCATGACCTTCAACTTTGCCGTAGTGGGCATCGACCAGATCATCAACAATGCCGCCAAACTGCGGTACATGAGCGGCGGGCAAATCATGATTCCCATCGTGTTCCGTGGGCCGAATGCATCGGCCGGTCAGCTCGGCGCCACCCACTCTGTGGCCTATGAAGCACTCTACGGACACATACCGGGTCTGAAGGTGGTTTATCCCTCCGAACCCGGCGATGCCAAAGGCCTGCTCAAAACCGCAATCCGCGACGATAACCCCGTCATCTTTCTCGAATCGGAGCAGATGTACGGCCTGAAGGGTGAGGTCTCCGACGAGGAGGACTTTACCATCCCGTTCGGCGTGGCGAAAGTGAAGCGTGAAGGAAACGATGTGACCATTGTAGCCCACGGCAAAATGTATCATGTGGCACAGCAGGCCGCGAAAGAGCTGGCAAAAGATGGTATTGAGGCCGAAATAGTCGATCCGCGCACCATCAAGCCCTTCGACATGAAAACCGTGATCGAATCGGTGAAAAAAACGAACCGGTGCGTGATTGTCGATGAAACACATCCCTTCTGCGGTATCGCCGCGGAGGTGGGTTTTCAGCTGCAGCGTGATGCGTTCGACTACCTGGATGCACCCATTCAGCGCGTAACAGTTCCCGATGTGCCGGCCCCGTTTGCAAAAAACCTGTTCGACCTCTGGCTTCCTGGCCCGAAACAGGTTATTGAAGCGGTAAATGCGGTAACTTACCGGTCTTAATGGTTAAAACGTCGTACATTGATCCTGAGCTTTGAAGTACAAAAATTGAGCATTGAAGTACTTTGAAACCGCGTATTGAACTACATTGAATCCGCGCAAAGAAGTACATTGAAGCACTTTGAATTACATTGAATTGAAATAAAGTCCAACCCATAAGCAACAGAACACTATGGCCATTGTCATCGATATGCCGAAACTCAGCGACACCATGGAAGAGGGTGTCATCTCCAAATGGAATGTAAAAGAGGGCGATAAGGTAAAATCGGGCGATATCATCGCCGAGGTTGAAACCGATAAAGCCACCATGGATGTGGAGGTGTACGACGACGGGGTTGTGCTGAAAATCGTCGCCAAAGAGGGCGATGCGGTACCCCTGGGCAAAGCCATGGCCATCATTGGAGAAGAGGGCGAAGACATCAGCGATCTGCTCGACGGAGACGGCGGCGATGCATCCGGCGGGGAAAAAGCGGAGAAGAAGCCGAAAAAGGATGAGGAAAAGGATGAGGATGCCGAAAAGGCCGGGGACGACGGCGAAGACGATGAGGATGAAGATGAAGATGTGGATGACGGAAAGGCCAAAGAGTCCGGCAAAAAGGATGGGGATAATGGAAAGGATAAAGATGCCGGCAAAACGGCCAAAAAATCCGGCGATAAGTCTGATGACGGTAAAAAAGGCAAAGAGAAGAAGGATTTCGATCCCCTGTTCGGCGACCTGAACGGCGACGAAAAAACGAAGGATGCCAAAGCAAAAACGGATTCCGGTGACGACCGCGTGAAGGTCTCACCGCTGGCCCGTAAAATGGCCGAAGAGCAGGGCATCTCCCTCTCCGACGTGAAAGGTTCAGGTCCGCAGGGGCGCATCGTGAAGAAAGACATCGAGGAATTCGACAAGGACGCGGCAAAATCTTCCAAATCAGCAAAACCCGCCGCTCCGGCCGCCGATATGATCCCATCGGGCGAATCAAAAGAACTGAAGGTCTCCCAGATGCGCAAGGCCATCGCCCGACGCCTGGCCGAAAGCAAATTTACCAGTCCGCACTTCTACGAAACCATCGACATCGACATGAAGCGGGCCATCGAAGCCCGTGGCGCCCTGAACGAGCTCAGCGAGGTGAAGATCAGCTTCAACGATTTCGTGGTGAAAGCCTGCGCGGCTGCACTCAGAAGGCATCCGGCCATCAACAGTTCCTGGATGGGCGACAAGATCGTTCAGCACGGGGATGTACACGTGGCTGTGGCCGTGGCCATCGACGACGGCCTCATCACCCCGGTCATCAAACATACCGACAAAAAGGGGCTGGCACAGATCTCCAGGGAGACCAAAGACCTTGCCGGCCGTGCCCGCGACAAAAAACTGCAGCCCGACGAGTTTGAAGGCAGCACCTTCACCATCAGCAACCTCGGCATGTTCGGGATCGAGGAGTTTACCGCCATCATCAATCCGCCGAATGCGGCCATCCTGGCCGTGGGCACCATCCGCGACGTGCCGGTTGTGGAGAACGGCATGGTTGTGCCGGGCAAACGCATGAAGGTGACCCTTTCCAGCGACCACCGGGTGGTTGACGGGGCCAGCGCCGCCGAATTTATGAACAGCGTTCGCAACTTTTTAGAAAATCCGACCACCATGCTGCTCTGATCAGGAGGGATGCGGCAGCGGGGATGTGGCTGTACTAAACCGGAATCATCACAGAAAAATTGAATCCATGAAAGGCATCATACTCGCCGGAGGTACTGGCTCACGGTTATATCCTCTCACCAAGGTGACCAACAAGCACCTGTTGCCGGTGGGGAACAAGCCCATGATCTACCATCCCATCGAAAAACTGACCGGGGCTGGCATCGAGGAGATTCTCATTGTTACCGGTACCGAGCATATGGGTGATGTGGTGAACCTGCTGGGTTCGGGCCACGATTTCGGGTGCCGCTTCACCTACAAAGTGCAGGATACCGCGGGCGGCATCGCCCAGGCGCTGGGGCTGGCCGAAAATTTTGCCGGCGGCGACAGTATGATGGTAATCCTTGGCGACAACATTTTCAGTAGCGACCTCCGGCCTGTGGCCGATACGTATACCGGTACCGGCGCCAAAATCATGCTCAAGGAGGTGGACGATCCCACCCGTTTCGGTGTGGCCGAAATCGAGGGCGATCGTATCGTGGGCATTGAAGAAAAACCGGAGGAGCCGAAATCCTCCTTCTGTGTAACGGGTATCTACATCTACGACAGCCATGTATTTGACCTGATCAGGAACCTCAAACCATCCAAAAGGGGCGAGCTGGAGATTACCGATGTGAACAATTTTTATATCCGGTCGGGCTCCATGTCTTACGACATCCTCGACGGATGGTGGACCGATGCCGGTACGCCGGACTCCTACTGGCTGGCAAACGAACTGAGCATTCAACTTGAAAAGGGCGGATGAACAACGCAAAGGTGATGTTACTGGGAGCGGACGGGCAGCTGGGTTCAGACTGGCGCTCCTTTCTCCGTCAAAAGAGGATGGATACAGACGTATATACATCTGCCGATCTGGATATAACCGATTCGCGGAAACTGGCTGACGCCCTTGGCGAAACACATCCCGGCCTGATCATCAACTGTGCGGCCTTCACCGGTGTGGATGCCGCTGAAGACGAGCCTGAAACAGCGCAGAGGGTCAACTACGATGCCGCCGGGCACCTTGCAGCGCTCGCCTCAGGTGCAGGCGCCATGCTGGTGCACTACTCCACCGATTATGTATTTTCAGGAAGCGAAGCCGATATGGTGCGC
>JAIVHB010000129.1:0-11097 GCA_020201275.1 Rhodothermaceae bacterium
CCGTTTGTTCTGCTATCTGCCATTCCCGCCAACACACAAACGGTTACAGAACCTGTTCAAACCGCTACATATTCATCTCTTCGCGAAGCTTTGATGTCTGGCGGGCTGCGTGCGGGCAACGGTCCCCGTAGCGTGAACTGGATTGATGAAGGAGACCGTTTCTCATTTATCACCTCAAATAGTGAAAATAGACGCAGTGAAATCAGAGCACAAAATCCCGAAACCGGTGAGGATGAATTAATTTTTGACGGATCCGGAATCACATTTCCCGGTTCCGACAGGCCATTCGCCTACCGGTCGTTCCAGTGGGCTGGTGATTCCAGGCATCTTCTTTTTGAAACCAATTTTCGTCCGGTTTACCGTCATTCAGGCGTAGCCGATTACTACTTTTATTCACTCGACAACAAGACACTGCAGCTTGTAGCCCGCGATGCAGGCACGGCTGAACTCTCCCCCGACGGATCCATGATCGGTTTTGAGCGCAATGGCGACATGTACATCTACAGTTTTGATACGGGCAGAGAAACAAGGCTTACTTCAGATGCCACAGAACACGTTTTCAACGGCCGGTTTGGCTGGGTCTATGAGGAGGAATTCGGTCTTGCACAGGCCTGGAGCTGGTCTCACGACAGTAATTACATCGCATTCTGGCAGGAAGATGAATCGAAGGTGCCTGTTTTTCAGATGACTGACTTTTCGGGAAGCCATGCAGAGTATGTTAAAATCCGCTATCCCAAAGTGGGTGATGTGAATCCCACGGTACGCATAGGGGTAGTGAATGTACGAACCGGGGCCAGTCAGTGGCTTAACACCGGAGAATCACCCGACAGTTACATCCCTCGTATTTACTGGACATCAGATCCGCAGAAAATTGCTGTAGTTCACCTGAACCGGGATCAGAATCACATCAAACTGTTTTCTTTCGATCTCTGGAATGGCCAGCGCCGGCTGATTATGGAAGAGAAATCGGAACAGTGGATCGATGTATTCAACTTTTTTGAGGGTATTAACCACCACTTTTTCTTTCCCGATGGTGTCCGCGAGTTATTCTGGATATCAGACAGAAACGGGAACCGGCACCTGTACCGATATCACTACGACGGCAGGCTGCTCAATCAGGTTACAACCGGAGAGTGGGATGTATCCTATGTACATGCGGTTGATCCCAGTGGCGAAATCATTTACTACAGCTCCACCGAAACCTCTCCCCTTGAGCGTCATTTGTACAGCATACGGTTTGACGGTACCGGAAAGCAACAGATCAGCACCGAAACAGGCCGCCACTATTTCGACGTTTCTCCGAACACCCTCTTTTATATCGACCGGTGGTCAAATACAGAAACTCCGACCCGTGTTGCCCTTCGCAGGATGAATGGAGAAATCATCCGCATGCTTGAAGAGAATAGTGCAGTATCGGAGTTCACCAATAACCATTTTTATGCCCCGAGGGAACTCTTCAGCTTCATAACTGCCGACAGTACAGTGCTGGACGGATACATAGTAAAACCATCAGGTTTCGATGAAACAAAGCAATATCCTCTCATGCTTAACATATATGGCGGCCCCGGTGCCCAATCGGTATACAATCAATTCGAATCGAATGGCTGGGTACAGTATCTGGCACAAGAGGGCTGGGTTGTGGCCAGCGTGAATAACAGAGGCAGCGGCGGCTATGGCCGTGAATTTGAAAAAATTGTCTACCGGAATCTGGGGCATCCGGAAGCTGGCGATTTTACGGAAACAGCAAACTACCTGGCAGGCAAGCCATGGATTGATGGCGACAGGATGGCCATACGCGGTCACAGCTATGGTGGATACATGGCTGCGCTTACAATGGTATTGCACCCTGGTGTATTCAGTTCAGGAATAGCAACGGCACCGGCAACCGACTGGCGGTTATACGATACAATTTACACCGAACGCTATATGGGACAGTTGAGCGATAATGAGGATGGCTATATAAACAGCTCAGTTACTCATCACGCAGATAAACTGGAAGGGCGCCTGCTTCTGGTCCACTCCGGCATGGACGAGAATGTACACATGCAGCATACCATGCAGCTGCTGAGGGCTCTCACTGATGCCGGTAAAGATGCCGACCTCCGCATATTCCCGCCGGGTGCTCACGGTGTTTCGTACAATACCCAGAGTTTTTTGTTGCTGCACGAGATATACACAAACCATCTTAACAATTACACGAAACAAAACCAATAATGATGATAGCTGGCGAGTTACAATGAGGGATGTAATACATTCCAAAAAATGTAATCACCCTTGGATTATCGCGTCATTTTTCACAGTTTAACTAACCCCGGCTTATTCTGATACCACCTGATGGTAAACTATATGAGATCTGGATATCTTGTATAAGCGGATGGGTAACAAATACGCTGTGTATGAAAATTTAAATGATAACATCTACTTAATTAAAGGTAAAAACTATGCCTAAACGAACTGCTGAAGCGAAATGGAATGGAAGTCTTACAGAGGGTAAAGGAACTATGAAATTCGGAAGCGGTGCATTTGACGGTGCCTATTCCTTTTCATCCCGATTTGAAGAAGGCACAGGAACCAATCCCGAGGAATTGATAGGAGCGGCCCATGCCGGATGTTTTTCAATGGCTTTTTCCGGGGCCCTTGGCAAGGCTGATTTCAAACCTGAAAGTGTGCATACAAATGCCACGGTTCATCTGGTAAAAAGTGATGCCGGATTCACCATCAGCCGTATTGAGCTCGATTGTGAAGCAAGTGTGCCGGGTATAGACAAAAACAAGTTTCAGGAGATTGCCGAAGCTGCTAAAAAGGGATGTCCGGTATCGCGTGCTCTCGCCGGTGTTGAGATCGTTCTGAATGCCCGTTTAAGCTGATATTGGTCTGCAATTCTGCCTGAATACCCGTAACTTTGACCATGTCAGAAAACGCTTTAACGGATAAAATACCGGCAGATCTCAAAACGCTCACACTGGACGAGCTTACGCAGTACTGCACAGATGTGCTCGGACTACAGCGGTTCCGTGCAGATCAGATTTTCCAGTGGATATATCAGAAGCAGGCAGCAACGTTCGGGGAGATGACTAATCTGCCGGCCGGTGTAAGGACCATGCTTGCTGAAACAGCAGTATTGCACAGACTTACCCCGGTTAACGAACAACGTTCAAAAGACGGAACGATAAAAGTACTCTTTGAACTTCATGACAATCACCGGGTTGAGGCCGTTCTGATACCGGAATTTTTTGATGACGGGGTTGCCGACCGGCTTACAGTCTGTATCTCCTCACAGGTTGGCTGCATGTTTGGCTGCAGCTTCTGCGCTACCGGCATGATGGGTTATTTCCGAAACCTGAGTATCGGCGAAATCGCCGGTCAGGCCATCCACATGGACAGTATAGCACGTGAAACGTTCGGCAAGCGCATCAATAACATTGTGTACATGGGCATGGGTGAACCGATGCACAACTACAAAGCAGTGATGCACTCGGCTGCCGCCACCTGCCATAAATTCGGTCTGGGTCTAAGCCCGAAGCGGATTACCATCTCCACTGTCGGGCTCACAAAGCAGATACGCCAGATGGCCGACGAGAACCAGCCCTACCGGTTGGCCATTTCGCTGCACGCTGCAACCGACGAAAAGCGAAACAAGATAATGCCTATCAACGAATCGCTGGATCTGAAATCGCTTGAAGATTCTGTCAGATACTACTACCAAAAGACTGAGAAAGACCTCACCTACGAGTATTTGCTCTTCGATGAGTTCAACGACACAAAGGAGGATGCTGCACAGCTCGCCCGCATAGCCGTCTGGGCGCCCAGCAAGGTCAATATTATTATGTACAACAATGTGGCAGGAGTTACCCTTCAGCGTGCCAGAGAGCACCGCCTGAACAGTTTCCTTGCAGAGTTGTCGAAACGGAACGTACTGGCTACTGTACGCCGGAGCCGGGGCGATGATATTGATGCAGGCTGCGGACAACTTGCGATCCGTGAAGGTGCTGAAAGGGGTAAAAGTATATCCGGCAAAAACCCAATTCTGGAATAACAGCTAAATAATTCCGAGGGCATCAGCGATTCCAAGTGCAATCAGGAACGCACCCGCAAGAACTGTTGCCCGGTTTTCCCAAATCCGTTTCAACTTTCGCCCCAGATCAATTCCGATCCAGGTAAAAACACCTGAAAAAAAAGCGATAACCATTGCCAGTACCAGCGGGGTAACATCTCCCAAGCCAAGACTGAATCCAACAATGAGATTGTCGATACTGAGTCCCATAGCCAGCAGAACCAAACCCCGGTAACTGGTCATTCTGCGGAGTAAGCGCGAGTCTCTTCTTTCCTGCCGGTATGCGAAAATGATTGTCCAGATGCCCAGCAGAACCAACAGCAACGAACTGATCCACCAGACTGTGCTTTCAATGAATCCGGATGAAGCCTTGCCGAGCCAAAGCCCCAGAAGTGGCACCAGGAATTCAAAAACCGTAAATACCGAAACAATTCTGAGCTTTTTTGCATTCTGACCCAGGGAACCCAGGGCCATGGCAACCGCCAGATTGTTGAACCCGATTACGGTTCCAAGTATAACCAATTGGAGAAATGTCATATAAGAAAGTAGCAAATCCGCCAGTCTCAACCGATGTATACCATTTGTTCCATAACCCGGTTTGTCCGGGCAACGGAAAGACAGTTTGAAGCCCAAATTCCGCTGCCAAGCAGATCAGCCACCACCGATGTTATATGCGGCTGTTGTATATGACCAGGCAATTCAAAATCGAACTTTTTTTCGCCATACTTTTCAGATATCACCTTAACCCAGGATTCGCCGAAAGACGGGTAAGATATCTCCCCTTTGCTGCCAATTATTACGGTATGGTCAAGATCTGTACCGGCATGTGACCGGTCCCAGGAAAAGTAGATAACCCATGCTTTTCCAACCACATGGTCTTTGGGCACAAAACCCCAAAAACGGCTGTCTTCACTGTTATCGCGATTATCGCCCATCATGAAATAGTAGTCGTGCCTTATGGTATATGTATCGCTGCGTTGCCCGTTAATATACACTCTACCCTCACGAATTTGTAAATCGTTGCCCTCATACTTTCGTATCAGTTCGGCATAAAGCTGAAGATTATCATCATTCAATTCCAATACCTGACCGCTGAAGGGAACCACAATCTGAGGCATGTGATCAGGGTTTCCGGTGAGCGCCCTGGCGAAAGAAAAAGGACTTCGTCCGAAAAGATCCGCACCGTCGGGATAGGTGAATGGCACCACATTGCTAACCTCAGGCCAGTCCTGCATCAACCTGGCCGTTTCTGCAGTCATATTCACAGCGTAATTCTGTTCACTAGAATTCAGCAATTCACCACCGGCAGCCCTGACCTTGGTAGGGCTTAGCCTGATCCGTTCCCTTACCTCAATGAGGTAGTTCTGACGGAATTCAGCCAGGCGCTCCTCGGGCTGATTATTGACATAGAGGATCTTTTCCCTGATCTCAAGTGTATCGCCGGGAACACCCACACTTCTTTTGATATAATTGGTTTTCTGTGAAATTGGCACATCCTCAATCGGGTAGTTAAATACCACGATATCGTTCCTTTTGATTTCAGAAAAACCGGGCAGGCGGGTCCAGGGCAATTCAAAATCACTGAAATAAATACTGGTTAAGGGAATTCCAACCGTCATTGGGGTTCTGGCTCCATAATGAAGTTTTGATACCAGGAGAAAATCGCCGGTGAGCAGGGTATCTTCCATCGAAGGGGTAGGAATACGGTACGCACCCACAATAAATGCACGGATAATAATGGCGGCTATTGCCGCAAAGAGAAGAGCGTCGCCCCATTCTCTGGCCCATGATTTGGCCTTGAGGTTTTTATCTCTCACATTTGGCCGGATACGGCGGGCGGTTTTGGGAGTAATATCCTTTTTTGTGCTTTTCTTATCTGCCAACGTATGTTACCTCAAAAATTAAATCGGGGGAAACGGGCGGGACGATCTATTTTCCTGTTGTTGAATTGTCCCTCCCGGTAACTCACTTCATACCATTCATTTCGCTCGGGGGAATAAAAATAGTCGGTGTATTCACCCATCTCACGTACTCCCATCATCTTATTGGACATGGTTCGTTTAATTCCCGGCATCAGGTCAATGTATCGGCTGGCTACTCCGTACACAAGTCCCGTGGTGAACGGTCCGTCGATATCGAGTATCATTACCGGAATTGAATCGTTGACAACAAACCAGTATTCGAACTGTACGCACTCGGCAGCCCGGAAATCCGGTTTATTTACGAGATGTTCAAGAGTTTGTGTAGGGTTGCCATATAAAGCCTGGAAACGGGCCCTGAGTTCACTTGTAGGCAGATGATCGATCGTGGTAGCACCCTGCATACCCATACCGGTCCAGATTATATCACTGAACTGTTTCTGGAAGTTTGCTTTATCACTTGTTTCCACTTTTTTTATGACCGGCTCCCTGAACGCGTCGGGAATCTGTGCGTGGACCTGAATTGTCAGACCCAGGAAAATTATAGTGAGCAGTATTGCAGTTATTCTCTTCATCTGTAAGCGTGAATTAGTCGTTATTCATTGATAAAACGGCAAGAAAAGCCTCCTGAGGTATCTCGACAGATCCGACCTGTTTCATACGTTTCTTGCCCTCTTTTTGTTTTTCAAGCAATTTGCGTTTACGGGAAACATCACCACCGTAACATTTGGCCAGAACGTCTTTGCGAAGAGCTCTTACACTATCGCGTGCAATCACTTTGTTACCGATGGCTGCCTGTACAACGACTTCATACATCTGTCTTGGTATGAGCTCCTTTAATTTTGCACAAAGTTTTTTCCCCCACTCATAGGCTTTGTCACGGTGAACAATGCTCGAAAGGGCATCAACTTCATCACCATTAAGCAGAATATCGAGCCTTACCATGTTACCCGGTCGGAGGCCGATGAACTCGTAATCAAGCGAGGCATAACCCCTGGTTAACGATTTGAGACGGTCGTAAAAATCGAAAACGACCTCTGCAAGCGGCAGTTCGTAGGTGATATCCACTCTTTTGGTATCGATGTAGATGGTGTTAACATACACGCCCCGGCGATCCTGACACAGTTTCATGATGGTTCCGATGTACTCGACCGGCGCGATAAACTGCGCTTTGATGTAGGGTTCGAGTACCTGATCGATGTCGCCGGCGTCGGGCATATCGCTGGGGTTATCGACCAGAAATTCCTTGCCCCGGCCATGTACCTGATATTCCACGTTTGGCACCGTTGTGATAATGCTCATGTCGAATTCCCTTTCAAGCCGCTCCTGGATGATCTCCATGTGGAGCATGCCGAGAAAGCCGGCACGGAAGCCGAATCCAAGCGCGACCGATGTTTCCGGCACGAACTGCAGGGATGCATCGTTGAGCTGAAGTTTTTCGAGGGCCGACCGCAGGCTTTCAAAGTCTTCGGTATCGGTGGGATAGATACCGCTGAATACCATCGGTTTCACATCCTTGAAACCGGGGATGGGAGAAAAAGCCGGATTGTTCACGCTGGTAACCGTATCACCGACCTTGGTATCCTGCAGCGATTTCACATTGCCGATGATGTACCCCACTTCGCCGGCCGACAGTTTTTTGGACGGCTGGGGTTTGATCCTGAGATAGCCGATCTCATCGGCTTCGTGCTCCTTGCGCGCGACCATAAACCGGATCTTCTCACCCGCATGCAGGGTTCCTTGCATAACGCGTACGTATACGATAGATCCGCGGTACGGATTGAACACCGAGTCGAAAATGAGCGCCTGGAGTGGTGCTTCAGGATCGCCTTTTGGGGGCGGAATTCGAAGCGCAATGGCCTCCAGCAATTCATCCACGCCCATGCCGGTCTTGCCGGAAACCGAAAGGATATCTTCTCTATTACAGCCGATCAGGTCCATAATCTGATGCGCAACCTCTTCCGGCTCCGCGCCCGGCAGATCAATTTTGTTGAGAACCGGGATGATTTCCAGGTTCTGTTCAATGGCCTGGTACAGATTCGATATGGTCTGTGCTTCAACACCCTGGGAAGCATCCACCACTAGAATGGCGCCCTCGCAGGCTTTCAGCGCCCTCGATACCTCATACGAAAAATCGACGTGCCCCGGTGTATCGATCAGGTTATAGATGTACTTTGTCTTATCGGAGCTGATGTAGTCCATCTTAACCGCATGGCTTTTTATCGTAATACCACGCTCACGCTCCAGGTCCATATCATCCAGAACCTGATCCTGCATCTGACGCTCGGTAATGGCTCCGGTCCGCTCAAGGAGACGGTCGGCCAGCGTAGATTTGCCATGATCAATATGCGCGATAATACAAAAGTTGCGGAGATGGTTCATTTGGGTGTTATGGGGTAAAAAATCAGATGTTCTTAAGCCGGGCAAAATACGAAATTTTTAACTTATTTCCCGATACTGCCGCCGGTTAATCCATACCTGTAACGCCAATCAGGCAATCTTATGTTCCTCCACCGTTGCCTTTCCCGTTTTCCTGCCAAAAATATTTACACGATTTAATTTCCCTGTTGACAAATCATTTTTTATAATCCGGCTGAGTTTTTCAGCCCTGTTGAACCTCCCATTTTTCAACCGGGTCATCATAACCCCCAAAAATATAGCCAAATCTCAAAATCGAATATCTCTAATTCGCCATATCAATTATCTCCCCGGTTCAACCTGCCATATCATCATCACCATTCCCACAAATACATAGCCAACTCCCTAAATCGAATATCGCCAAATCAACCCCTCCTCTCCATGCCAACCTCATCCACCGCATTAACCATCTTCTGCCTGCTCACTTCCACCCTCCCCGCATTCTTCACTTCCGGCTGTACATCTGAGCACGAACAAAAACAGCCCGTTCAAAACACATCAACCAGCACCATCACCGTAGGCGCAGACCGCCTATTCACTGAGTATTCCCACCTGATCGATGGCAAACGTTTGGCCCTTGTAACCAACCACAGCGGACGCCTGAGCAACGGCACCCATCTTGCCGACGCACTGTTTGAGTATCCCGATGCCGATCTGGTCGTGCTCTTTGGCATGGAATTCAATGTGCGCAGCAACGACTACTCTCTGCCGCGCGATGCAGAGAGCGATACCGATCCCGTAACCGGCCTGCCTAAACACTCGCTTTATGGAAGCACCCACAAGCCGACCGGCGAAATGCTCGAAGGCGTGGAGGTGATTGTGTTCGACATCCAGGAGGTCGGGGCACGCTTCTATGAACACATCAATATCCTCGGTTTTGTGATGGAAGCGGCCGCTGAAAATGACATAGAAATTATCGTGCTCGATAGACCTAACCCTATTACCGGCAATCATATGGATGGTTTCATTACCGACGATGAGTTTCTCTACGGATTCGGTGCTTTCGGCAAGGTCCCGGTCATTCACGGCATGACCATGGCCGAGCTGGCACTGCTCTACAACGGAGAGCGGATGCTGCGCGGCGGACATCAGGCCACCCTTCACGTAATAGAAATGCAGGGCTGGGACCGCTCGATGTGGTACGACGAAACTGGAATAGAATGGAGTCGTCCTTCACCTAACCTCCCAACCTTAGAATCCATCCTGGCTTATGCGGGCACATGCCTGTTTGAGGGGCTGAACATATCGGAGGGACGCGGCACTGAGAAGCCATTTGAGTATATCGGCGCCCCATGGATCGACCACCACGCGGTGGCCGGACTGCTCAACGGACTGGAGCTGCCCGGCGTCACCTTCGAAACGATTGAATTTACCCCTGAGCGCATGCCATTCCACGGCCGTGATCCCTATCTGGCCGGCGAGCGCAGCAACGGCATATATGTGAATGTGACCGACCGCGACGTCTTCGAACCCTACAAAGCGGGCGTGGCCATGGTATGGGCCATCCACGAACTGCACGCCGACCACTTGGAGTGGAACGAGCGCACCTGGGACCGCCTGACCGGTACACGCCGGCTTATGAACATGCTGCGAGAAGGCTCACACCCCACTGAAATCTTTGCCGCCTGGGAAGATGAACTGGAAGCGTTCAGGCGTACAAGGGATCCGTATTTGCTGTATTGATATCCGGGCTGCCAGTATAAGAACGTTGGAATCAACGGCCCGTCCCGGTCAGCTGGTTTCAGGATTCATACGGCCACTTTTTTACTCCGCCGGTTTTGTGGAAACACGCAAAATGATGCTGGTGAAATAGCCAGAATCACCGCATCGATTCATGTTATCTCCTTATTCATTAAACACAAAATCCGCCACAATCGGCAGGTGATCCGAAGCCTCTGTCGTGTAAACAATCACCTCCCTGACCTGAAAATGCTCAGAGTGCAGGATGTAGTCGATGCGGCGATCGGGGGCGTTTGCCGGAAAGGTGTATCCGGGTTCTTCCTGCCCGGTCCAGGTATCCTGCAGAATGCTGAATAAAGGTTCCAGCTCAGGTGCGTCGGGCCGCGCATTGAGGTCACCAATCAGAAAGTGCGGTCCATCAATCTCCGGGATGATGGCCATCATCCCGGCTACCTGCAGGGTTCGCACCGCCGGATCAGGCCGGAAATCGAGGTGGGTATTGAAAAAATGGATGCGCCTTCCCTGCCATTCGATGGCCACCTCCGGAAAGCCGGTAAGCACCGTCAGTTCGGGCTCCCCGGTCTGGGTCGACAGACGTGATAGCATGTGGTTTTTACGGTGAACGAACGGCTCCTTGCTCAGATAGGCAAGACCGTAACGACGCGGTTCATCGGGCCCGCCATCCAACGGCTCGAATCGGTAGATTTCGCCAAAATAAGCGTGCATTCCGAGCGACTCAGCCAGGTATTCAGCCTGATCTATCCACCCGCTGCGTTCGCCCCAGTGTACATCCACCTCCTGAAGTGCCAAGATATCTGGATCATGCCTGCGGATAACCTCCACAATGCCGTCGATATCTCCGTGCCCTGCCGCGATGTTATAACACATCACCCGTAATTTCACCTCATCCTGCCCTGGCGCGCAAGAAACAGTCATGAAGACAGTGATCATTAAAACCACCGGAATCCATTCGGCAAGTATCCATGTTTTCATATTATCTATATGATTGAATTTCATGTTAATATT
>JAIVHB010000129.1:11254-58545 GCA_020201275.1 Rhodothermaceae bacterium
GCCCAATCAATCTATCTCCCGAACCACCACAAGTCACTCACCCCTTACAATCACAATCGCCGTCCGTACCGGTCTTTCACCTTCCCGGTCGAACACCCTGTTATCACTGGGATGGTTCACCACACCGCTGCCATCGATATACATTGTACTCGACCCGCCTCCGTCGAGGTTCACCGCATCGGTGCAGCCTAAGTGATGCATCAACTGTGCAAGTTCGGGCAGGGTAAAACCGATCGCATCGCGGTGCCGCCCGTCGGCAACCAGCAGTATTATGTAACGGTCGTTCGTGAGGCAAACCGACGTTCTCGGATGGCGCAGTCCCGAATGGCGGATTTCACGGGCAGAGCGCCAGCGTCCGCTCTTAACCGGTTCCGGGATGACGCCACCGTCGATCAGCCGGTGTGCCCCGGCGAGCGCACTCACGGCTTCCGGCCAGTCGGCTGCCCACGCATTATCCTCGCGGTTCTTGAAGATCCAATTACCGCCGGCATCCAGACCGAAGGCCGAACTGCCCACAAACCGCAGCTCTTCCGGTTCTTCCCGGGTGAAGGGCCACACGGTGCCCTGCCATTTAAAAATCCCGGAATTGACCTCTTCCGGATGGTCTGAGAAGAAGCCGCCGTTCACAACGGCCAGCGCGGGGTGCCTTGCTGCGAATTCCGATGGTCGCATAAACCGGGTATTGGCGTAATTCGCATCATCCAAAGTGATGTCCGGATTAACCCGGGGAATTCCGTTTGTGTTGCCCGATGCAGCAAACCGGATCCGCCGCGCCGCCGTATCGGCCTGCATCACCAGCAGATTGATGTACTGAGGCGCTCCATTCAGCCTCTCGAAGGCCGCATACTGCCAGGCGATACCTGGAGCAAGTTCAACGTGCTCCCAGACGCCATCCTCAAGGCCCGGATATCCGCCCTGACCGGCAACCGGCACGGCCAGCCCCGCCAGTACCATTCCACAAATCAACAAATTAATTACTCTATTACTCAAAAAGCATGCATCAGATGCACACCCGCCTCCATCGGCCTCACCACGTACGAATCGGTAACCACAATGCGAACACCGTGAACCGTCTGCCCCATCAGCCTTGGACTGGTCGACATGCCCTGTATGCTCTGAGGTGTATACGTTGCCGGCTCGAAACGCAGGCCCGGCAGTTCGCGAGCGTTCAGATCGGCCGCCAGTGCCACCGGGTCGCCCCAGAGCGTTCCGACCAGCCTGAAGGGCTCCATCGTTCCTCTTCCCTCGTTTCCGGTTACGCTCCCGAAGAAGCAGGCCCCGGGATAGATCACAGCCGTCTCAAAGTCGGGGATGTTCGGACTGGGCGGAATCCACTCCAGGCCCGTCTCCGGCCAGAGCATTTCGCGGCTCCATCCCTTCATCCCAATTACAGTCAGATCAAGTCCATCCATGCCGTCGAGCAGAGGGAAGTCTTTCAGCATCAGCGCGATCTCGCCGATGGTCATGCCATGCGTTGCCGGTATCTCGTACATGCCGATAAAGGATGTGTGCTCGGGCTCAAGCGTGAAGCCTTCCACACGCCCGCCGATGGGATTTGGCCGGTCAAGCACCATGAAGCCGATGCCTGCCTCTGCTGCCGCCTGCATGGCCAGTCCCATTGTGTTGATATAGGTATAAAAACGCGTCCCTACATCCTGCATGTCGAACACCAGTATATCGATGCCATCAAGCATCTCCGGCGTGGGCTTGTAGGTGTCACCATGCAGGCTGAACACCGTAAGGCCCGTACCGGGATCGGTCTCGGTGATGATTTCCGCCCCCGCATCGCCCATACCCCGAATGCCGTGCTCCGGCGCAAACAGGGAAACCAATTCCACATCCGGCGACCGGTGTATGAGGTCGGCCAAATGGTGTTCTCCCACCATGGAAGTATGGTTTGTGATGAGGCCTACACGCCGTCCGTGCAGCTCCGCGAATCCGTTATCGGTCAATATGAGGGCCCCGATCGTTACGACCGTATCACCGATATCACTGTTATAACGTGGCACATCGCCCGTACATCCGCCGCATGAAAGAACAACAGTGAGGGCGAGAACTATAATGGCGTTTTTCATAGGTGTTCGTAATACCACCAATGACCTCCTCCACAAACACTTCACGGTTCTAATGTTCAACTGTTCATTTGTTCGAAAGCATACTAACAGCTCCGTTGTTGTCACCACTAAAAATCTGCACCCCGGGACGGGCTGCATCACCTGTCGCTAGTATAAAAAATACCGCCTGCGAATCTGATCATACACCTCAAGTTCATCCGCCCATGAGGCAATCACTTCCTCCGCGGTTGCACCTGCCGTAAACATATCGGCTACCCGGTCAGTGCCGGCCAGCCTGCCGACGCGTGGACGATTGAAGAAATCGGCCTTTTCACTGTCTGGCACCTGGCTCCAGAAAGCGTGGATAATATGCATCCCGGCGGCAACCGGCCGCACAGCGTGCATATCGGTTACCACGTGGCGGATGCCCTGCACTTCAACGCCCATATGCTTGGCCCGTGTGGCCATGCCCGGAATAGATTCCGGCGTGTAGGTAACCGCTTCAAATTCCAGGCCCGGCAGGTTTCTCGCGTTCAGGTCGGCAGCCAGGGCTTCACCATCTGCCCAGGGTGCACCCAACATGATGAATGGCTCGTACGTACCCCGCCCTTCGCTGGCACTCAAACCTTCGAAGTAGCAGGCACCGGGATAGATAAGCGCGGTCTCGAACGTCGGGATATTCGGGCTGGGCGGGTTCCAGTCGTCAGCGTATTCCGGCCAAAGACTCGTTCGATCCCAGTTCTCCAGCTCTGCAACGTGCAGATCGAGGTTTTCAAGGCCTGGGAGCCAACCTTCGCCTTTCACCATGTTGGCCAGTTCGCCAATAGTGACACCATGGGTAACGGGAATCGGGTAGTACCCGACGAACGACTCAAATCCGGTCTCACGAACATGTCCTTCTATCAGGTCGCCAAGCGGATTCGGACGGTCGAGCACCATAAATGATATACCAAGCTCGGCTGCAGCTTCCATACCCTTTCCCATGGTCGATATGTATGTGTAGAAACGCGGACCAATATCCTGGATGTCGAATACCAGCACATCAATTCCTTCAAGCATCTCCGGTGTCGGTTTCAGGGTCTCACCATAGAGGGAGTACACCGGCAGCCCGGTCGCTTCGTCGGTCTGAAAGTCGATTTTGTCGCCGGCCGGTGCATCCCCCCGGATGCCGTGCTCAGGACCATACAGAGCAACCACATTAACCTCTGCAGCCTCATGCAGGATGTCGGCAATATGTCTGTCGCCTACAGTAGCTGTGTGATTGGTAATAATTCCGATGTTTTTACCGGCAAGAAAGCCAAAATCATTCTCGATCAGTACTTCAGCACCAGTCTTCAAAACCGGTGTTTCAGGTTGTTGCTGTGGTTTCGGTTCACAGGCAATGATCACTAAAGCCAGACCGAATACGGGTATCAGGTATTTCATTTGTGGGTAGTGTTTGGTGGATATTAACAGGCTCTGCCCTCTTCAGGCAATCTTGCCATTATGGATAGATAAAGTAGTTGCGGCGCTGCAGGTCATATTTCTGCAGATCCTCGCCCCAATATTGTATAATTTCTTCTGCCGTGGCACCGCTTTCAATCATTTTATAGAGCTGGTCAGTTCCGGCAAGGCGCACGATGGCCGATTTCCTGGGTCCTCCGATACGGGACTGTCTGCCTTCCTGAGGCGGATTAAAAAATGTCGTTTTCTCATTTTGCGGTGCATGGTGGTAAAAAGCGTGAAGAACATGAACGCCGGCTTCAACCGGACGAACCAGGTCCCTTTCGGTAATAACATAGCGAATTCCCTGCACCTCAGTGCCCATGTATGTGGGATTCATTGCCATCCCGGGAATACTTTCCGGGATAAATTCTGCCTTCTCAAATTGAAGTCCGGGCAGGTTGCGGGCGTTGAGATCTGCGGCTATAGCCTCTCCGTCGGCCCAGGGTGCACCGAGCTGAATAAATGGTTCATGGGTGCCGCGCCCTTCACTGGCACTCACACCCTCAAAAAAACAGGCACCGGGATAGATCAGTGATGTTTCAAAATCGGGGATGTTGGGACTGGGTGGATTCCAGCTCAGGTTAAGGTCCGGCCATGTCATGGCACGGCTCCAGTTCTGCATTTCTACAATATGAAGGTCCAGTCCGGAAATTCCATCCACCATCCCCTCACCTTTAACCATGGCGGCCAGTTCTCCGACCGTAAGGCCGTAGACAACCGGAATGGGGAGATAGCCTACAAAGGATTCAAATTCCTTCTCCCGTATGAAACCGTCGGTCAGTTCACCTCCGAGAGGATTTGGCCGGTCGAGAACCATAAAGGAAAGGCCTGCATCAGCCGCGGCTTCCATGCCCATAACCATCGTGGTCAGATAGGTGTAGAAACGCGCACCAACATCCTGAATGTCGAAAACAAGTACGTCAATGCCATCCAGCATTTCGGGTGTCGGTTTGTGGATGTCGCCGTACAGTGAATAGACCGGCAGCCCGGTGGCCTCATCTGTCTCAAACGTTATTCTTGCTCCGGCAGGCGCATCTCCGCGTATGCCGTGTTCGGGCCCAAACAGGGCAACCACATTTACATCATCAGCCTCGTGCAGAATATCGGCAATATGCCGGCCACCAACGGTAGCGGTATGATTGGTGATGATTCCAATATTTTTTCCTGACAGGAAGCCAAAATTTTGCTCAACAAGCACTTCTGCGCCTGTTTTAAAGGTTCCAGTTTCATTTTTTGGATCAGCCTGGCAGGCTGTGAATAGCCATGCCAGGCTGATTATGATTGCAAACTTCATCTTAAACGGATCCGCATCAGAGATTCGGATTTCCATTAATTTCGCTGAGCGGAATGATCATGCATCGGGAATTGCCGTAAACGGCATTGCCAACCGGATAGGCACCGCTGGGAAATTCATCAACACCGTAAAGGTTCAGGTAACGGCGCATATCGCCGAGACGCTGAACCGTAAGGAAGAAGTCGCGGGCTTTTTGATCACGCAGTTCCGCCATCAATGCATCGCCGGTCAGGTTGACCGCTGCCTGTCCGCCCACGTCACGGCGCTCGTTAACAAAGGTAAGCGTAGCACCGGTAGGGCCATTCGCTTCAGCCACGATATAACGGGCTTCAAGGCCGGAAGAGAACAGATAGCCTGTATTCAGATCAATAGCCTCGGGGGTTGCAGCACTCCAGCCCTGATATGAACGGGGACGATATGGCAGGAAAACCTCGTTGGCATTCAATCCGAACGACGGCGTTTCAGGATGTCTTACCCTGGGGTCGTTCAGGTTCCGAAATTTTGGATCGATACCCATCCATGGGTCAGAACTGATCCACTGCGCCGCATTGATATTGGTTTCCCTTGATGAGTTCGAAGACCTGTATACCCATGCTTCAAAGTCGGCCGGTACCTGTGTGGCAAAACTGGCGGCCTCCGTCATATTACCAAGCTGCAGATTTGCTCTGGCTATTCCAACCCTGGCAATATTGGTGATTCTGCTGGCCCGGGCCGCATCGGTAGCCTGACCCGCAGCAGCCCTTGTAATGGCCTGCTCGAAGTTGCCAATTGCCCGGTCAAGAAGCTGTTGCCAGGTTTGTGCCGGGCCTCCGTTGATGGGCGCTTCACAGAAATGCAGTCCAAGCATCAGATTGGCATAGCCCGCGTAGGCATACGACTCTGCCGCATTTAACGGATTGCCTTCTGCAAAACCGGCAATACGCCCCGCTGCATCTTCTGCAGACACACGTGCTTTCTGAAGGAATGTATATGTATTGCTGTTCAATATATTATTTGTCCTTACATCAAACAGGGCCCACTCACGATGATCGATATTGGTGTGGTCTGTATAAACCTCATCGCTGAGAATGCTGGCTGTCAATGTCATATAGTTGAACGCGTACTGAAACTCGCTCAACACGCCGTTCACGATCAGCTGCTCCAGCTTCGGATCGCTCAGCTGATCGAGCTCAATAGCCCCGGGATCACTTACTTCCAACAGATCACCACAAGACGTAAGCAGGGCAATTCCTGCCAGCGTCACGACTAACATCTGTATTCTGATGGTTTTCATTATTTTGTTCATAGTTTTTCCTGATTAAAATGGTTGTTCATTACGCGGTTCAGAACTGCAGATTTATGGATGCCGAGAAACGACGTGTCATCGGCAGGGTCCATGAATCGTTGCGGTCAAAGGTGCTGGCACCGTGGAAGTTGATCTCGGGATCAGCTCCGCCGTACTTGGTCCATATCGCTAGGTTGTGGCCGGCAAGTGTTAAAGATGCACCCGATATGTTCAACCGATTCACAAATCTGCTCGGTACGATGTAGCGAACTGACAAGTCCCTGAATTTGATGAAATCAGCTTTCTGGATGTGAATATCATTCTGCCCTGCAAATCGCCGGGCAAGTACCTCACTTGGATCAGCATCCGGATTGATTGTTTCCCAGGAAACGCCTGATCGGTCACGGCGCCAGTCTTTTACGTTGAACTGGTAATTGCCGCCCTTGTAGTCAAACAGGGCATACAGCTGTATGTTGCCAAACATGGTCACGGTTGTACCGAAACCGATTTCACGGGTTGGCGCCGACGGGCCTTTGTAAACCTGTTCCGCCTCAACAATCGGTTGACCGTTTGTACCAATTACTACATTGCCACTGGCATCGCGCTGTACACGTGTAGCCCAGAATGCTCCCAGCGGGTATCCTTCCTGAAACCTGTGTATTGGAGCGTACACACCAAAAATCACCTGATCGCGGTCGTCACCAAATGAAACCAGCTCATTTTTGTTGGTGGTAATTGATATTGTATTTTCAATCCTGAACCGATTCGTGATGAGTGGCACAGTTTTTATGAGGAATTCAAAACCCTGGTTTGATATCTCGCCCAGGTTTTGCAGCTGCGAGCCGGAGAATCCAATCGACGGGGCTATGGGAACCCGTATCAGGGCATCCTTTGTTGTAGTATTGTAGTAGGTCGCTTCCACTTCCACTCTGCTGTTCAGCATGGCCATATCAAAACCGACTTCAATCTCGGTTCCCCGTTCCGGTTTCAGGTCGGGATTACCAAAGGTAACATACTGAAGAGCCGACACGGACGAACCGTCAGGCAGTGTGGTGGCTGTTGTTCCGTAGGTCTGGGTAGCGTCGAACGGCCCCGGTGCACTACCGGCTTGTCCCCATGCCGCCCTGATGCGAAGCTCATTGATCAGGTCAACATTGAAGAAATCCTCATCCGAAATAACATACGACGCTGAGAACTTTGGATAGAAAACCGTATTGATCTCGGTACCAAAAGCGGAGTTATTGTCCATCCGCACCGCACCTGTCAGGAAGAGACGGTCGTTCAACGCCACCTGCTCCTGAAGGAAAAAACCGAGTGACTTCTGCTCGGAGAAAGATTCATTGCTTTGAGTCACTGCGGCTGAACCAAGTGATCGCACAGCAGCCGATCCAAGATCCTGACCTATGGCAGTAGACCGGGCGAAACTTGTGGTGAGATACTGCATCCCAAATGAGGTATTCGACACCACATTTTCATTTACCCTATGGGTAATTGTTCCGTTGTAGTCAAACGTGAACTCCTGGTTGCGGGGATACGCTTTTGCAATCAGACCGTCATCATTTGCCAGGCCAAGACTGGTTCGGGCCGCAAATGGATTGTCGGGCGGGAAGTAAATTACGGCGGTACCGTTCGAAAGATCAAAACCCACACGAAGCCGGTTTTCCATCCAGGCAAATGGACGGTATGTTACCGTACCTCCCAGTATGAAACGGTCGGTTTGGGTCACGTTGTCGTACGTATTGAAATCGGTAGGATTGATCGTGAAGTAGCCTGTTGTACGGGTAGAAGGATAATACCGGCCAGGTGTGGCAAGCCAGGAGCTGATGATGAGACCATCGGCGGTATTGTCACCCAGTGGCAGGCCAATCTCCGTACGGGCATAACTTACAGTAGCCGCGAAGTCGAGATTGTCGAGTGGGTATATCTGGAAGTTGGCCCTTAGAGAACCACGGTCAGCGTAGTTATTATTATATACACCCTCTTCTGTACCATAACTACCGGATACGAAAAATGAGTATTGCTGACCACCGCCCTGTACGGAAAGATTTTGTGTTTGCATGAGACCAGTACGAAGTGCATCAGGATCGTCAGACAGCGGAATATTACTTATAATATCACCAACAGACCGGCCAACGCAACCGGGAAAGCCTTCTGCATTATCAATTTGGGCCTGACCGCAGACCGCATAATTAGTCGGTCTCCACATTTCCGGCCAGTCGGTCTGACCGATGTCGCTGCGGAAATTCCAGCGCAGGTTGCGCTCTCCCATTGTGCCTCTTTTTGTAATGATCTGGATAACACCGGCGGCCGCCTCTGCGCCATAAAGGGTAGAAGCGGCAGGGCCTTTGATAATCTCAATCGATTCGATGTCAGATGGGTTGATCGCGTCGAGGGCCGATGTCGACTGCCCGAACACATCAAAATTGCCCAGCGTACCAGAATTGATACGGACACCATCCACATATATGATCGGCTGTGTTCTGGCCGTAATGGAGCCTGCGCCGCGAAGACGGATGTTGGCGGCCGTTCCGGCCGTACCGGAACCGGGGATCAGCGTAAGGCCCGGGGTCTGCGACTGCAGCAAACCGGTTACATTGTTTACGGAAGATCTGTCCATGATATCGGTGGCACTTACCCTCGAAACCGCATTACCAACGGCCCGGCGGCGGGTATCTCCCGCTGTACCGGTCACGATCAGCTCGTCCATGCTGAGTGTCTCTTCGGTCAACTCAAAATTCACAACAAGGGCCTCCCCCGATACAACTGTAATATTCCGGCGGATGGTCTGGTAGCCGAGGAATCTGACTTCCAGTACGTGATTACCGGCCGGCACATTGGCTATAGAATACTCACCATCGATATTGGTAGAGGAACCCTGGTTCAAAGCCGGAAGAATAACGTTCGCACCCGGTATGCGTTCTCCGGTTTTCGCGTCAGTTACCGTTCCTGATATGGTACCCTGAAGCAAAGCTTCTGACAGTGGCAGTGTGTTTTCACCTGCAGGCAGAGCGGAAAAATTGACCACCGACTCGGTAACTACCGCAGCGGGTATAGTAGCGTTGTTATTTTTAGGATTTTCTGATGCAGTTGTTGTTGTTATGGCCGGTATGTCTGTCAGTCCCTCAGTCATGGCAGATAACGTATCTGCCTGATAAATAATCAACAGGCAGAGCATGATTAATCCTGCTGTTATTCTTCGAAGTAAATCTGTGTACCTGCGTATGTACACAATTCTTCCGTAACTCTTTTTTAACATAGAGCTTACTCCTGGGTTTGGTTGTTAGATGGATTTTCAGTTGACGTGATTAATACTACCTTCATAATCTACAGTCCATGGCAGATTTAGTGGTTCCGGTAGCGCTTTTTTTGCCGTTCGATATAATAATTACTCCGCGTTTACATCGCAAATGGATATACCCATAAGTTGTAAAAAATATATTGAACCCATTGCCTGCTCCTGAATGGAAACACTACCCGGTTTGTTGGGGCTTGTAATTATTTTTATCAGATTTTCCCTATTTTCACATCATTATGAATACAAAAGAAACTTTGCCATTTGCCCCTTCCCAACCGCAATCCCGTTCGTTCGGAGGCTGTAATCATCATCCCTGACTCTCCCTTCCATATTGATTGAAACAGCCAACATTAAAACAAACCTAATCTTACTCAGTGGAAACTACATCACTACGAATCGCTATTCAAAAAAGCGGGCGGCTTACTGAAAAAACAACAAATCTGCTTGAAAATATTGGTCTTAAATTCGACGGCTTTAAAGACAGGCTCCTAGTCAGAAGTCTGAACTTCGATGTGGAATTGCTTCTCATCCGCGATGACGATATCCCTGAATATGTACAGGATGGCATATGCGATCTGGGTATCGTCGGGGCTAATGTATCCCTTGAAAAAAATGCCGATGTGGAAGTTATCCGCGATCTGCAGTACGGTATGTGCCGCCTGTCGGTAGCCGTGCCCAAGTCGTCTGGATTCCATAACTTGCAGGATCTTAACAATAAACGAATCGCAACCAGTTACCCGAATCTTACCCGGAAATACTTCAGCAGCAGGGGCATCGATATTAAGATCGTTGAAATATCCGGTGCAGTTGAAATAGCACCCCGGCTGGATGTAGCCGATGCAATCGTTGATCTTGTCTCTTCCGGGGGAACGCTGAAAACGAACGGCTTGCAGGAAATGGAAATTATCCTGCACTCGCAAAGCCAGTTGATCCAGACCAGAAAACAGATTCCTGCCGAGAAGGAAGAACTCATCAACAAGTTCCTGATCCGCATTAACGGGCGTCAGCTTGCCGAACGCAGCCGGTACATTATGATGAATGCCCCGAGGGAGTCCCTGGATGTTATCTCTAGTCTCATCCCCTCTCTTAAAAGTCCAACCATTCTGCCGCTCGCCGATCCAGACATGATCGCAATTCATTCAGTTATCCCAACCGATAAATTCTGGGAAGTCATGGAAGAACTTAAAGCAGCCGGTGCATCAGGCATTGTAATGCTGCCAGTAGAAAGCATGATAGTGTGATGAGCATCCGCATCTATAAATATTCCGGTTTATCCGGTAGCGAGCTGAAATCACTGCTCACAAGACCAAAAATTGATTTCAGCCAGATATTCGGAATCGTACAACCCATTATCGACAACATCCGCAAAGACGGCGACAGCGCCCTTCGTGCTTACACACTCAAATTCGACCAGGTACAAATCGAAAAACTGCTTATTGATGTACCGGCAGCGGATTCCATCGATTTGCCCGCCAGGGTCAGGTCCGCTTTCGATGTGGCCTGTTATAACATACGGATGTTCCATCTTGCGCAGGTATCCCCTCACCTCAGGGTTGAGACAATGGCAGGCGTAAAATGCAGCCGCCAGGCAAGGCCCATAGGGCGGGTCGGTCTATATGTTCCCGGAGGTACCGCTGTATTGCCATCAACCGTTCTTATGCTTGCCGTTCCGGCAGTACTGGCCGGCTGCAGCGAAATAGTACTGTGTACACCACCCGGCAAGAATGGTACCGTTTCACCTGAAGTACTATATGCAGCCGCCATTGCAGGGGTTTCCAGAATCCTGCTTGCCGGAGGTGCCCAGGCTGTTGCCGCACTTGCCTTCGGAACAGAATCTGTACCGAAAGTGGATAAAATTCTCGGGCCGGGCAACCAGTATGTTACAGCTGCCAAGATGCTGCTGCAAAACAGTGAGGCTATGGTTTCCATTGATATGCCGGCCGGACCGTCAGAAGTTCTGGTTATCGCCGACCGGCATGCCAATCCGGCCTATGTTGCAGCCGATATGCTGTCGCAGGCAGAACATGGTGCCGACAGCCAATCGGTGCTTGTACTTGCCGGGGTTGAATCAGAACGCCCTTTCCTTGACGAAATAGCGCGGCAGCTCGCCGAACTGCCGCGCCGGGAAATAACCGAAAAAGCGCTCAAAAACAGCTTTGTGATTCAAACAGATACCATACAGGAGGCCATCGACTTCAGCAACCTTTATGCCCCGGAACACCTCATTCTCAATATAGACCAGGCCAGTGATTATACCCCGAAAATCGCTAATGCCGGTTCGGTATTTGTCGGACAATGGTCGCCTGAAAGTGTGGGCGACTACGCATCGGGAACAAATCACACTCTGCCTACTTATGGGTTTGCCAGAATGTACAGCGGGGTTTCACTCGACTCCTTCCTCAAACAGATAACGTTCCAGGAACTTACACCTGAAGGCCTGAAAGTGCTCGGCCCGCACGTTGAGGTAATGGCGGAAACCGAAGGCCTAACAGCCCATAAAAACGCGGTAACCCTCCGGCTTAGGGATATCTCATGAAATCAGAAAAACCGACAATGCAGACCGCTGATGGCAGCTTTGATCTGAAGCGTTTGATCAGGCCCAATATACTGGGTCTGACCCCATACCGGTCGGCCCGCGACGATTTTAAGTCGGGCTTGCTGCTCGATGCCAACGAAAACAGTTTCGGATCAGCTCTGGGCGACCATGAACTAAACCGCTATCCCGACCCAAGGCAGGAAAAGTTACGATCCTTGGTGGCAACATTCAGGAATGTGCAGCCTGACCAGGTTTTTTTGGGCGTTGGAAGCGACGAACCCATAGATCTGTTGATCAGAATTTTCTGCCGGCCCGGATCAGATCGCATAATTATCACTCCGCCAACCTACGGTATGTACAAGGTGAGTGCAAATATCAACGATGTGGGGGTTGATGAAGCTCCGCTTAATCCCGATTTCAGCATTGATGCAGATAATATCAGGTCAAGATCCGGAGATCTTCAGAAAATCCTTTTTCTCTGTTCCCCCAACAATCCCACTGCAAATAATCTGGACCGGAGCCGGATTACGGAGATCATCACTTCATTCAAAGGTATTGTAGTTGTGGACGAGGCCTATATCGACTTCAGCTCTGCTGAAAGTATGCTCACGGAACTGAACAGATTTCCCAATCTCGTGGTGTTGCAGACCATGTCGAAATCGTTCGGGTTGGCTGCAATACGTCTTGGGATGGCATTTGCAAGTTCCGGCATAATCGATATTATGAACAGGGTGAAAGCCCCGTATAATGTGAACAACCTGACAGCTGCCGCAGCTATCGAGGCTATCAAAGATGTAGGTGTCATGAAACGGCACATCAGGGATATTCACAATGAGAGGATACGGCTGGCTGGTGAATTGGTACTAATAACCGGCGTTCAAAAAATCTTCCCGAGCGATGCCAATTTCCTGTTGGTCAGAATCAACAATGCACAGGATGTCTACCGCAGACTGGCCGGAATGGGAATTATTGTACGTTACCGCGGTGATCAGATACACTGCGATAACTGCCTTCGTATAACCGTTGGTACACCGGATGAAAACAGCAGGCTGATCAGTGCCCTTAAAGAGGTACTTGAATGATAAACCGTTATGATGCCATAATGCCGACGCTGTTCCGGAATATGAATTGCGGCAACTGCTGGTCTTACCGGTCAACAAACATGCCTGATCATTGTGTGGATGCAGTATTTTTGACAACTTTCCCAAACAACGTTACCAACCGGATTGAGGATTTTTCATGAGTACCATCAGAATAATGGCTGAAACCATTGCCGGACCGGATGGCGATCCGTTACCGGGTGTAATCACTTCCATGTATGACCTGCAGAAAGCCGGTTTCACATTTCTAACGGGTACTTTGCCACAGCATATTACAACCCTGCTACACAATGAAGGTATTGTGATTGCCGGCCCTGAGATTGAAGATGTTTCGGAAGAATATCCGGTAATAGAAAAAGACGGGAATCAGCTCATACTGAGAATGATGGATCAGACGCAGGGATTTGACAACTGGAATGAACTGGCCCTCCGGCTCATCTCTCCTCCAAGGTCGGGGTCGGTGAAACGTGATACCCGGGAAACCCATATTTCCGTTGAACTGAACCTGGATGGGTCGGGACAGTTCTCATGCCAGACCGGTCTTGGATTTTTCGATCACATGCTCGAGCAAATTGCACGCCATGGTGAGATCGACCTGCACATACTTTGCGACGGCGATCTGCATGTTGATGAGCATCACACTGTCGAGGATGTAGCCCTCGCTCTAGGCACCGCACTTGATCAGGCCTTCGGCGACCGGCGCGGAATTGAGCGTTACGGATTTGTACTTCCCATGGATGAAAGCCGGGCCACTGTTGCCCTGGACCTTTCCGGCCGTCCTTACCTCGTATTCGAAGCTGCCTTCGGCCGCGACAAGGTGGGAGATCTTCCAACGGAGATGGTCAAACACTTCTTCTACTCACTTGCAATGAACCTGAGGGCAACCCTCCATTTCGAGGTGAAGGGTGAGAACGATCATCATATGATAGAAGCCTGCTTTAAAGGATTTGCCAAATGCCTGAAAGCCGCCAAACTCCGTACCGGATACGGTATTCCAAGTTCAAAGGGAGTTTTGTGATATGATTGCCATCGTGAACTATAAAGCCGGTAATCTGGCCTCCGTTTCGAATGCCCTTGATCGCCTCGGTGCAGAGCATGTGATATCCAGCAAGGTGGATGAACTCGAGAGTGCCAGCGCTGTGATCTTTCCCGGAGTTGGTCATGCGCAGGCAGCAATGAAGTCTTTGTATGAAAATAATCTGACGGAATGGCTCATAAATACTAAAAAACCACTGCTGGGTATCTGCCTTGGGATGCAGCTGTTTTTCGAATCATCTGATGAGGGAGATACCAAATGTCTTGGTATAATTCCCGGAAGACTCCGCCTTTTCAGCGGCGATAATGTTAAAGTACCGCATATGGGCTGGAATCATTTCGGCTCTCTGAGCGAGCATCCCCTGCTCGACGGGATTACCTGTGAAGATTATTTCTATTACGTACACGGCTATTATGCACCGGTAACCGATTATACCATTGGATCCTGCAGCTACGACATTGATTTCAGTGCTGTTGTAGCCCGCGACAATTTTGTAGGGGTGCAGTTTCATCCTGAAAAATCAGGAACAAACGGAGTGAAACTGCTGCAAAACTTTCTGGATTTTGCCGGTGTACAATCCAAAGTTTTAAAGGTCTGAATATGATGCGTATAATTCCGGCCCTGGACCTGCTCGACGGCCGTATTGTCAGGCTTAAACAGGGTGATTATAAACAGGTTACCGTTTACAGCGACGATCCTGTATCAATGGCTCTCACCATTATGGAAGCAGGTTTTAATCACATTCACCTGGTCGATCTGAATGGAGCAAAACACGGAGAATTCACCAATCTGCAAATAATTCGGGATATCATCGGAGCCACCGGCCTGTCTGTTCAGGCTGGCGGGGGTATACGCTCCTACCGAGACTGTGAAATCCTGTTTGAGGCGGGCATAAACAAGATAGTTTCAACATCTATGGCCGTACGCAACGAACCCGACTGGATGAAGGCCCTGTCAGTTTTTGGTGACAAATGTATTCTTGGAATGGATCTCAGAGATGGGAAAATTGCTCTATCCGGCTGGCTTGAAACGGCTGAAGAGAGTGCCGATTCCTTTCTGTCCCGCATGGTTGAATCCGGGCTCAGGGAAGTACTTTGTACCGATATCAGCCGAGATGGCATGCTAACCGGCCCAAATTTTGACTTGTATAATAATCTGCTCGGCAAATTTCCCGGAACTCAGTTCATCGCGTCTGGTGGTGTTAGCAGTTTCAAAGACCTGGAAATACTTAAAACATCCGGTGTTCACGCTGTGGTGGTTGGGCGTGCAATGCTGGAGAACAGAATATCTCTTAAAGAGATGTCTGACTTGCTCAACACCTAGATCTCAGCACGATGATTCACGATCTGTTTTCTTATTGTTGAATAGGGCAGATTCCATTTCGAAAAATGACTGTGCCACGAGGATGCTGTAGCTGTTATATCTTTCTCTGCAGCTTCCCCATCCTCGGGGAAGCAATCAGCACACCAAATGGGGCACGAGTGTTTTCACCGCCCCTCAGTTTCCTGATCTTACGGTAAAAGTGACGGTTGTTTCTGAGTTAGCAGCCACATCAATATCAAAAACGGCCGTGTTTACGTCTTTCATGGAATGGGCCACTGATGACCTTATGATCTGCTCATTGGCTGATACTCTCCTTGAGAGTTCGATGCTTACAGGCTCGTTTTTGGCATTAAATAGTATCACCTCAACATCGCGTTCAACAACCCGGCCCTGCAATTGTCTCTGTTCAGTAACGCGTTCATCCACCCTGAGGTTAAAGGCGTTACCCGTTGAGAACCGGATAATTGAGCCGACGGAGGAATGGCTGATTGCACTTTCTCCAACGAGCTCGACACCGTCGGTAGTTTGCCTGTAAATTCTTGCAATACCTCCCGGCAGAGGTTCACCCAGGCCCTCATCAGGGTCATTTCTAATCTCAAAATCAACTCCTACCCTTCCATTATATACTGTGGGTCCGTAGGCCTGGCTCAGATATCTGTATGTTTTACTCACATTAACACTTTCAGTATTAAACAATGCTACCTGTTTTCTGGCTCCGTTTTTTAGGGTTACCCGGTCTTTTGTGTCAAATGCATAGTACTCGAATGCTTCAGACCGTTCAAAACCAGAATCCCGCATGCCTATGGCATCACTGGCCACCATGGCCATTTCAGATCGTGGCATGTACCCGCCACCCGCCAGCCTGATTTCACCTGCAATAAGTCGCAGCCTCACATTCTCATAATCGGTACCGGTAGTGTTTAGCAGTATGGCGGAGCTCGAAATATCGAGCGCATCTTCATTCTCATTCAAAACGAATGCATGTTCAGCGTTCCAGGCCAGCCCTTGTGTTCTGTAAAATATCCTTACAGTTTGTGTGCCTGATTTCTCTGAGTTAAGTTGAAGTGTTGTTTGGCCCATATTCCGGAATTTATCCGGAAAATCATCCAGTACAATCCGGTATTGGCGGATATCCTGCAGATAACTGAACGTACCGTCGTCATGCCTGATAACATAAAGAGCCGGATTTGCTGATACCAGTTCGCCTTCTGTTCTGTTGTTCGATCCATCTATAAATACGACAGGTTTGCCGACATTTGAACGTAACAATTGATCTGCCCCCGAATGGGGAAGCTGATGATCTACCTCGATCAGCTTTCCATCAAAAAGGGTAAAAAATGCCACAGCTGAAGCATTTTCGGGTAAATTTCCGAGACTGACATTATTCAGACCCTTATCAAGATCTGCTTCAATAAGATGCTGAACCACAGCAACATTGCCAGGGTATATAGTCAGCATTTCGGGCCGGTCACTTTGGGCGGTCAGATTTGTTACTGAAACGAGGAGGAAACACGTCAGAAACAGGTAAATCCTTCTGAAATTAGTCATATAGGCTCCCATTTGGTTAAATATTGTGGTGCAATGAAAACGAATTGCTTCTATATAAAAGTACTTATGGCGCCATGGCGGGCGCACCATTAAAAAAAAGGCATCCCCATAATCGGAGGATGCCTTTATAATCACACTATAGAATTGTTCCCTGCAACTGACTCAGTCGCGAATATCGCGATAGACATCGCGCAGGTGCATTGGACGCGGGAATGAAATAACGAAAGCGTCTCTGTGTGTACCCTGAGCCGTTCTAAGTGCATTAGCCGTTTCAGGAAACTGGGTGAATACCCCGATGAAAACTTCATAAAACTGGCGCCGTTGTGCGATGAAGACCATCGATTCAGGTACTTCCAGAACTCCTCGCATCATCTCTATCGTATTCCTGCGAACATTTTGTGCAACCTGAAGGTTGGTGGTCGCAAAGACTTGCACGTAGTGTCCATCAGCCAGGTTCCGAACCATACCGGCATCATCCACATCAAGCCCACGACGGCCACGCTGGGCATTATCTTCCACACGCTGCTCAAGATTTGCAAGGCGTTCGTCGTAGTTGTCCTGACGGCCTTCAAGCTGATTGATCCTGCTTTCCAGAGTTGAAGTGCGTGAATCAATTTTGGAGTCAAGTTCGTTAATACGACGCTGCTGATCATTCACACGGCTTTCTACAGTTGTTACTCTGTCGGCGGCCTGGTTAAACCGATCCACATCTTCCTGGGTAAGAGGCACGCCCCGTTCCTGTATTTGCCATGAGTACAACTGGGCGCCACGTTTCCCAATATTGAAGTTCAGCCCGGCATTCACGGCGCCGAACCGATTGTTATTATCACCAACAAAACCGTCAAGCTGCTTGCTTCGGGTAAAATTCAATTCGTACTGAATAAAGAAATCAACCCAGTTATTTATATAAATTTTTGTACCTACACCCGGCGTAAATATCACGGCCCTGAAGCTTCTTTCGGGTTGCCCTGCTGCTTCAAGATCACTGTTTAACACCCCAAGACCCAGGAATAAATAGGGATTCAGACTCCGGGTTATTGTATAGGTTTGTAACAGATTATTTGTATTGACAATACCCCTTACCTGGTAGCCAAAATAATTATTTGTATATGCAGGGTCGCCGGAATTTTCATTCTCAAACCTTCCTGTGAACAGCGTGAATTGACCCGTTACGATAGGTGTAAAGTCGTAAGAGATTGATCCGCCAAACATGGGACGATATCCGCTTGAAATATCAAAACTGCCCAAAAAACCACCGCCCCGGCCAGATACTGCCATTGATAAACCACCGTATGCACTGATTGTCCAGCGTTTCACACCTTCATCACCCTGAGCATTCAAATTTTTGGGAGTTGATAAAAGTGTTAGTGCGAGGATCGCTGTTAATACTGTTATATTTCTGAACATAGTTACTCTCAATTTTGTTTTACCAGGCTTATTTGCTCTGGATTTTTGTAAATAGTTTTCAAACAAGCCATACAATGGATCATCACACGGAAGTTTGCGCAGGCAAAATATATGCATTACAACAGAACTATCAAAAATCACTTGGAGGGATACCGGTATCATTACGATTGGAATTACTAAAAAAGCTCCAACGTCTAATTGAAACAAACAGATCTAAATTACAAAATGCTGTTAATAACGATCTTGGAAAATCTGATGCAGAATTTTCAATCAGTGAGTTTACACCCGTAATTCATGAAATTAATCAGGCAAAAAAGAAGATTTTTCGATGGACAAAACCTATAAAAGCAAAACGTAGCCTCATCTATTTTGCCACCAAAGGGTACATCAGATACGAACCTAAAGGTGCAGTACTGATAATTTCACCCTGGAATTTCCCGCTGAATCTTACACTGGCCCCTCTTGTATCTGCAATTGCCGCAGGCAACTCTGTAACCATCAAGCCCTCCGAATTGTCGCCCGCAACTTCCGGCGTGATGGCTGAAATAATCAACAATAATTTTGATCCACATCTGATTTATGTTCTTACCGGAGGGGCTGAAATCGCCATAGAACTGCAAAAACAACCCTACAACCATGTCTTTTTTACAGGCAGCCCGGCAATAGGCCGTAAAGTTATGAAAGCGGCATCAGAACATCTTGCATCAGTTACGCTTGAACTCGGCGGGAAATCGCCTGTTATTATAGACCGTGGCACCGATATTGAAGATGCTGCTGCTAAAGTCGCGGCCGGAAAGTTTCTGAATTGTGGCCAAACCTGTATCGCCCCCGACTACATTCTTGTTCATAAATCCGATGAAGATAATTTTTTAAAAGCGATCACTGCCGCCTTAAAAAAGTCATACTACCGGGGCACAATACCTGTCCGGCAAAATCCGGATTACGCACGCATTATCAACAAACGTCATTTCCACAGGCTGGATTCACTTCTTAATGAAGCCATCGCCGACGGTGCCTTGCTGGTAACCGGCGGTGAAAGGGATGAGGAGTCTCTGTTTTTTGAACCAACGGTACTAAGCAGGATTAACATGCAATCTGCTATAATGACCGATGAGATTTTCGGTCCTGTACTCCCGGTTTTAACGTATGAAGACGAATCAGAAGTGATTGACATAATTCTGGGCCGGCCCAAACCACTTTCACTGTACATCTTCTCAAAAAGAGAGCATATAACCGCCCGTTACATCAACAGGATATCATCAGGAAATATATGCATCAATGAAGTACTTATTCAGTTCCTGCATCCCAATCTGCCATTCGGTGGGATAAATACTAGTGGTATTGGAAACAGCCACGGATATTATGGCTTCAAAGCATTTTCCCATGAACGGGCTGTGGTCAAACAACCGCTGTGGTTCAGCCTTTCAAGACTGCTCTCTCCCCCATTCAGCCCGTTTGTAAAACGTCTGATCCACATCACAGAAAAATATCTGTGATGTGTCGCTTCAACAATCTGACTGCCGTACCGGTTTGCACCTCTTACATGGTGAAGATGGCTCTGAAGCGTGGTGCGTTATTGCGTTCCAGATAGTAGACGAACTGGCTGTTTCCTTCATCGATGTGCATCATCCAGACATTGGTTGCCGCTTCAGGAAGCATATCGGCTGTCTGCTGATCGGCCGGGAAATACTGACGGTATGCATCACCCTGTTCGTTCGCATATCCGCCGTACATTGTGAGATCTTCGGGGGTCCCGTCATCATGCCGGTGATCATGCTTGAACAGTAATCTGTCTCCTTGTAGGGTGAGTACCCAGGTTCGGGATTTGTTTTCACCCACGTGAAACGGAATCCTGATCTCATTTTCAGTACACGATTCTACGATCATTGTATACTCAAATCCGGCCATTTCATGTTCCGGGTCATCCGGATAGTCAATTCCGCCGGTAAGGGTCTGACCGCACAGTTCCGATAAATTGTTGAAGAATTCCACAGCCGGTGCCGTTTCCTCTGTGTTGACTTTCTCTTCCGCGCCGCAGGCCATTGCTGCGATTCCAATAACTAATATCAACAGAACTTTTAGTAATTTCATCATAATATTTGGTTTAATATTTTCTGATTCGCTCGTAAATTAATCCTTATCTGTTTAAATACAAGGATAAGATACCATTCAGAAACCTGACCATTTTCAGACTCAATTCACAAAAGAATTATCATGATCCGGATACTGCATCTAAAAGATTTTAAAACGGCAATACCATAATTATTATGAAAAAAACAGGGTTCACACTACTTATTCTGTTTACAGGTTTTTATCTGCTTTTCCTGTGGGTCAGTGATTCTGCTGATGGACCAGGAGTGCATGAAGCACAGATTCATGCTACTTCTCTGGGTGATGAAGCCGAAATTACTGTTACTGACACCATCCGCGTTATGACCTGGAATATCGCCTACGGGCATGGCATAGGTTCTGATGGCGTTGGTTACATCCCCAAAGACAAAACTGAGTATGAGGAACGGATTCAGAGTATGGCAAGCTTAATCCGCGACAGTAAAGCCGATATCGTACTGATACAGGAAATTGATTTCCATGCATCCAGAAGCCATAAAATGAATCAGCTTCACCTGTTAAGCAGTCTAACCGACCTGAAATATGGAGCAGAGGCCGTTTCCTGGGATGCGGGTTATGTACCTTTCCCATACTGGCCACTAAGACATCAGTTCGGCCGCACTGTTAGTGGTGGTGCAGTGCTCAGCAGATTCCCGATTAGGGATAACGAGGTGATGCTGCATCCCAAACCTGAAACAAACCCATGGTATTATAATGCATTCTACCTGTTCAGGTATTCGCAGACAGTGACTATAATTGCCGGTGATCGTCCGTTCAAGGTGATAAACAATCATCTTGAAGCCTATAATAGTGAGAACCGGGAAGAACAGGCCATATCGCTTGCTGCTCTTTCCACGAATGATACCGGTTCAGACGCACCCATCATTGTGATTGGCGGCGATATGAATACGGTGCCCGTTCAGGCCACACGCCTTTCCGATTTTGATGATGGATACGACGACGACTACCGGGGTGACAGAACGATGAACATATTGAATAACATGCCCGGATTTCGTGAAATTATTCCAGATTCTCTCTACAATTCCCGTGAAGAGGATTTTCACACCTTCCCTTCTACCACACCGAACAGACGGCTTGATTACCTGTTTATCTCCGATTCCCTGGATGTTGTAAATTTCAGATTCTTCCCTACAGGTGACCTGTCGGATCATCTGCCCGTAATGGCCACGATTGTCTGGAAACCATAAATGCAACAGAATAGCCCGATTCGTCAGATTTGCCTCAAATTTGATTATCTTAGCGCATGCTTGCAAAACGAATAAT
Organism: Rhodothermaceae bacterium; assembly: GCA_020201275.1. Classification (GTDB taxonomy): domain Bacteria; phylum Bacteroidota; class Rhodothermia; order Balneolales; family Cyclonatronaceae; genus RECM01. The sequence continues at coordinate 32,990 of JAIVHB010000129.1, forward strand.
TCCGTGCCTCGACATTAAAAACGGCAGAACAGTCAAGGGTGTTAACTTTCTCGGGCTCCGCGATGCCGGCGATCCTGTGGAATTAGCCACCCGCTATTCCTTGGAAGGTGCCGATGAACTTGTTTTTCTTGATATTACAGCCACCAACGAAAAAAGAAAGACCCTGGTAGAACTCGTACGCGCGATCGCCCGCAATATCAACATCCCCTTCACTGTTGGCGGCGGTATACAATCGGTCGAAGAGATTGAGGATCTGCTACATGCAGGTGCTGACAAAGTATCTCTGAACAGTTCAATTATTCTTGAGCCGGAGCTGATATCCAGATCTGCAGCACGGTTTGGCAGTCAATGCATCGTTGCCGCGATAGATGCCCGAAGACATGGCGACTCGTGGAACGTGTACACCAGGGCCGGAACCATTGACACCGGTCTGAACGTGCTGGCCTGGTGTAAAGAGGTGGCAAAACTCGGAGCCGGCGAGATACTGCTTACCAGTATGGACAGAGATGGTACAAAATCGGGTTTCGACAATGTGCTCCTTTCAAAAATTGCAGGTTCAGTTTCCATACCTCTCATAGCAAGCGGCGGGGCCGGAACCATTGAACACTGCATCGATGCTGTTACAAATGGGCATGCCGATGCCATTCTTGCCGCAAGTATATTTCATTTCCGGGAAATCGAAATCGGATATCTCAAACAGGCAATGAACCAGGCCGGAATTCCTGTTCGACTCGTAGCATAATCAGCTGATATACCAAACCAACCGATGAATCCAACCGAACTCAAATACGATCAGAATGGCCTTATACCCGCCATTGTACAGGACAGCGTTACCCGCCAGGTACTCATGTTGGCCTTCATGAATCGTGAATCTCTTCAGAAAACCCTCGACACGCGGCTGATAACATTCTACAGCCGAAGCAGGCAACAACTGTGGACCAAGGGTGAAACCTCCGGGAATACACTTGAACTGGTACAGATACAAGCCGACTGCGATTCCGATACGTTACTGGTAACGGCGAAGCCCAACGGCCCGGCATGCCATACCGGAAACACATCCTGTTTTTTTGAGAATGAATTCAGGATAGAAGAATCATATGGATTCCTTAAACAACTTGAAGACCTTCTGCGCAACCGTAAACATGAAATGCCGGAAGGATCCTACACCAGCAGAATGTTTGCCAAAGGGCTCGACAAAATCACCCAGAAAGTCGGTGAAGAAGCAATTGAAACCGTAATCGCGTCAAAAAATGATGATGAAGGTGAATTTATTTATGAAGCTTCCGACCTGCTCTTTCACCTGATGTTGCTGATGGTGGAAAAAGAAGTACCGTTCGCCAGGCTAATAGATGAACTCGAACGTCGGCACAGTAAATAGCGATTTTCCCACTGGCTAATTATTCATATCCGATTCCAACATACCTGTGTGATATTTTTTTACAGGTAAAAAGCTGTCATTTACTATGTGCCACATAAAAACCCACTATTACTGAATAATTTTCGCAGTTTGAATTGAAAATCGTACACAAACATAGTAATTTCATGTCTTCGGGATGTAGCGCAGCCCGGTAGCGCACTTCGTTCGGGACGAAGGGGTCGCAGGTTCAAATCCTGTCATCCCGACCCTTCATTACGGCAATCAGATAATTCTGTATTGCCGTTTTTTTTACCCTGCCTGTCGAACCAAAAAAAATGGCAGCAGGCTGTAAACCTGCCGCCATTTCAATTACAACCGCTGAGTGCTGCTCAGATCAGGCGATTATCGTGATCAGATGAGCAGTACGTGCAGAGTAACCGGCTTCATTGTCATACCAGCCGACTACTTTAATGAGTTTTCCATCGACCTTAGTGATCTCAGAATCAAATATACAGGAGTGGGGATTACCGATAATGTCGGAAGAAACAATCGGCTCATCGGTGTACTCCAATATACCCTTGAGCGGGCCATCTGCAGCTTTCTTGAAAGCGGCAAGAACTGCATCCAACGTTGCATCTTTTTCTACCACAGCTGTGAAATCGGTGAGCGATCCAGTTGCTACCGGTACACGAACTGCACCGCCGTCGAGTTTACCTTTAAGATGGGGCAGAACGAGTCCGACAGCTTTGGCAGCTCCTGTAGTTGTGGGAACCATGTTAATAGCAGCAGCCCTCGCTCTGCGAAGATCCTTGTGAGGACTGTCGACAGTCGGTTGGTCACCGGTATAGGCATGGATGGTTGTCATGAAACCTTTAACAATACCAAAGGCATCATCAAGTACCTTAACCATGGGTGCCAGGCAGTTTGTTGTGCAGCTCGCATTTGAAAATACAGTATCCGACTTCTGGATCTCACTGTCGTTAACTCCGAGTACGATCGTTCTCACATCTCCCTTGGCAGGAGCGGAAATGATCACCTTTTTTGCTCCGGCTGCTATATGCTTATCGGCAGCTTCTCTGCTGGTGAAAAAGCCGGTGCTTTCCACAACCACATTCACACCCATTTCGCCCCACTTCAGGTTGGCTGGATCTTTTTCGGCCGTCACTTTTATACGGTTTCCGTTAATAACCAGATCATTGCCATCTGCTTTTACATCACCCTGAAAGCCACCCTGTATTGAGTCGTATTTGAAGAGGTGGGCAAGTGTTTTTGCATCTGTAAGGTCATTAACCGATACAATTTCGATCTGATCATTATAGTGCTTGAAAATACTTCTGGCAACCAGACGACCTATGCGTCCGAAACCGTTAATACCAACTTTAATTTTAGCCATGAATCTATCCTTCGTTTAATTAATTATTTATGTATTGATATTGGGCCACAAACAGGTGGCCAATTAGCTGTTAAAAATCTAACCTTAAACTATCATTTAAGCGCACGATTATCAAGTAAATCAGTCATTTGTATAGAATACGATAAAGGCATCAAATTTAATTTGGAAAAGCGCTTTTAATTCGGATTAACCAAGAAACAAGACATTATACCCTTTCGGCATTCCACCTGTAATTCAGTATATTTAGCTCATACTATTAACCTGATAAATTTACATATAAGTTGCCATGGCAAAAAAAATCAGCCCGTTCAAAAACGAATCTTACCTTGATTTTAACGACGAAACCATTAATGCAGCTCAGAAGGCAGCTTTGGAAGAAGTCCGGTCAAAACTCGGTGTTGAATACAATATGCTAATCGGTGGCAAAAGGGTAAAAGGAAAGAAAGGCACATTTAAACGTGAAAATCCTTCCAATATTAAGGAAACGGTCGGCATTTTTCAGATGGCCAGCCGGAAGCAAGCCATTAAGGCTCTCGACGCTGCCTGGGAAGCCTTCGAAACCTGGAAGTATGTCTCCCCTGAAATTCGTGCCGACTATCTTTTCCGGGCTGCAGATGTTGTACGCCGGCGCCGTCTTGAATTTAATGCCTGGGCTATAACTGAAGTTGGACAGAATTTTGCCGAAACGGATGCTCAGATTGCTGAAGCCATCGATTTTCTTGAATACTATGGCAGGGAGGCCCTGCGATATGCCGATGGTATGGATGTTATCGATACACAATCTGAGAGAAACAAAACTATTTACATTCCAATCGGAGCCGGTATTTCGATCTCTCCCTGGAATTTCCCGTTTGCTATCACCATTGGTATGGCCGCCGGTCCAATAGCAGCCGGAAATACCGTAGTAGCCAAGCCATCTCCCGATTCTCCCATGATGGCTCAGCTTGTCAGCGAGGTATTTGAAGAGGTTGGCCTGCCCGACGGTGTTTTTAATCTTGTAACCGGCGACAATATTGAAGTCGGTGAATCGCTGGTGAAAAGTCATAAAACAAGGTTCATTAACTTTACAGGTTCTCTCGGAGTCGGACTCAGAATTACAAAACTTGCCGGGCAGCCGAACGACAAGCAAAAGTTCCTGAAACGGGTTGCCACAGAACTCGGCGGGAAAAATGCTGTAGTGGTTGACAGTGAAGCCGACCTTGATGCAGCAGCGCAGGCAATCGTAACATCAGCTTTTGGATATCAGGGCCAAAAATGTTCGGCCGGCTCACGTGCCATAATCTGTGAGGACGTATACGATCAGGTTACTGAACGTGTAATCGCCCTAACCGAAGAACTTGAGATTGGTAACGCCATGCACAATTATCCTGTCGGGCCGGTTGTCAATAAGAAAGCGGTTGATAAAATCCTTAAGTATATCGACATCGGGAAGAAAGAGGGCCGGCTTGTGGTTGGCGGGAAAAAAGCAAAAACCGATTTCAAGGGTTACTACATTCAGCCTACGGTATTTATTGATGTACCAGCCGATGCCAGAATAGCCCAGGAAGAGATCTTCGGACCTGTGGTGGCCTTGATCAAAGCGAAGGATTTTGATGATGCACTGAAAATCGCCAACAGCACCAGATTTGGACTCACCGGCGCATTTTTCTCCAAAAACCCGTCAAAAATCGATCGTGCCCTGCGTGAATTTCATGTAGGTAATCTCTATATAAATCGGAAAAGCACCGGGGCCCTGGTTGGAGCTCAGCCATTTGGCGGATTTAATTTAAGCGGCACAGATTCAAAAGCCGGCGGACGCGATTATCTGCTCTATTTTCTGCAGGCAAAATCATTAACGGAGCGTCTGCAGCAAGGAAAAAAAGGGCCGGCGCTCTGTTCGGGAACGTCCGGCCCTATCCAACCAACCTTAACGCTTTCGCGCTATTTAATATCATTAACGTCCGGGAAGCAATAATCTTATTCTGTACGAAAAATTAATATTCTGATTACATAATGGACCTGACTACACCTGCCCTTCTTTTTCCGGCCATATCTCTACTATTGCTGGCCTATACCAATCGTTTTCTTACCATTGCCGGACTGATCCGTAAATTGCACGAACAGCATAAATCAGCTCCGGATCCGTTAATTGCAGGTCAGATTGAAAACCTCAGGAAGAGGCTTACTATGATAAAAAACATGCAGCTTCACGGAGTTGGAAGTCTTTTTCTGTGCGTACTTTGCATGTTTTTGTTGTTCGCTGGCGAAATATTCGCGGGAAAAATCATTTTTGCCATCAGCCTTCTCATGCTGCTCTACTCCCTATGGCTCTCCATCCGTGAGATATATATTTCAGTTAATGCCCTTGATCTGCAACTGAGTGAAATGCAGGGTTGATATCTGACACCTGGGAATTCTGCAATCTGAATCCTTGCACTTCTGTTATATTCCTGTTTCCATCTCATACTGGCTACCCCGCCTGGCACTTCGTAATAATCCATCTGCAATATGCTTCAATATCTCTTCATTTATTAGGTTAAGCTATTGGTACGCATCGGGCATATGATTTAATATCAAAGAATTACATTCATTTATGTAACAAAACAACGCATAGCGACTCATATAGCAAATGAAATTAAAAAGTTCTAATACTTTTAACCATGATTTCTGCTGCTGTATCAAGTAATAAACCTGCGAACGGTAAATACGACAGTGTGATGTCAACGGGCCTCCCGCCCTTCAATGGATCCTGGACCAAAGTCCAGGCAGCACATCTTGTCCGCAGAACTCATTTTGGGATACGCACAAACAATTTGAACTTCGTCCGGAGCTTTCCCAATGCAACACAGGCTGTAACAGCCCTGGTCAACAACGCCAAAAGCACTCCCCTGCCCGATAACCCACAATGGTTTAACAGTGGCACATCCGGGAACATCCTGCATATGTATGATACTCAGTTCCGATGGATGGACAGCATGTACAATGGCGGTCTGCTTCAACGTATGATGTTATTCTGGAGCAATCATTTTGCCGTTTCTTACAGCAATATGAACGCACTGCCTGATAAAGCCGGCAATAGTTACGCCAGCCATATGTATAAATACTGGACGTTACTTCACCTGCAGTCTTTTGCTGATTTCAAAACCATCGTCTCTCAGTTCAGTAAAAACTCGGCCATGGTTTATTACCTGAATAATTATAATTACAGAGCAGGTGAACCCAATCAGGATTTTGCCCGGGAGTTAATGGAATTATTCACTATTGGGCCAACCGACAAAAACGGAGCTGATAATTATTCTGAAAATGATGTAGCAGAAGTATCTCGTGCAGTTACCGGATGGCGGGTAAATGATGGCGCTCTCAGCAGTTATTTTGATGCCTCCCGCCACGACACCGGATCCAAAACGGTTTTCGGGCAGACCGGAAATTATGATCTGGACGGTGTAATCAATCTGATATTTGAACACCGCAGAGAGCAGGCTGCCTGGTTTATCTGCCGAAAATTATATGTCTACTTTGTGAGTGCAGAACCTGATACTACTGTCATCGATTCGATGGCTGCCTACTGTATACATCAAAATTTTGATATCTCAGCGGTACTGACAAATCTGTTGAGCAGTTCCCATTTTTATCAGGATCGTTTCATGGGATGCCGTATTAAAAGCCCGATTGAGCTTTTCATCAGCTATTTGAGGGAATTGGAGATTACCCCCACCACACAGATAAAGGAATACATTCGCTTGAGAATGCAGGATTCTAACGAGGAGTTATTACGCCCTGAAACTGTATTTGGTTGGGATGGCTACAACCCGCCCTATTCTGATGGTAGTCCGGGGCATTACAGCTGGATTAACACAAATCTGATGCCGGCCCGGTGGGATAATCTGAACAGCCTGATCAATGGTAGTGCCGGTACAGGCAGTTCTTTCAATCCGATATCACTTATTGAAAAAATATCAGATCCTCACAACCCTTTCACCATCGCAGAAGATCTGGCCGGTTACATTCTGGCTGTACCCCTAAACAGATTGGAAGTGAGGATTGTTGAAGATGATTTTGCGGGCGATCCCAATCTGGCACCAAACCTGACAGGCTTCCCCGAACACAAAATAAATCTCTCAAAAATACTACTCGGCAGCATACCGTGGTACGAATGGAGGGTTGATGCCGATCAGTCTGGTAACCTGTACTATCAGCCTGTCTTTGCGGAAAGTATCAGACAGTATATATCCTACCTGCAACAGCTGCCTTCGTATCAACTTATCTGAAATCCATTTCAAATCGATTCTGCATATGTGTATAGATGATAAAAATTCGGGGCATTCACACACACGGCACGGCGGTGCCCTTGAGCATGGTGATGCTCATACCCATGATCATAATTCATGGACTCGCAGGAGCTTTCTGAGTACTTTGGGTTTCGCTGCGATAGGTTCTGGTATGATGCTCGGCGGCATGCCGGTCAGTACTTTTGCACGGTCCAGGTTTTTTAACAGGCTGGCCAGTGCTGAGAACGACCGGGTTCTGATACTCATTCAGCTTGGTGGTGGAAACGACGGGCTCAATACAATCATCCCCGTCACTAACGACATTTACTATCAAAAAAGACCAACCATCGGTATTCGTAAGCAAGATTCTATTCTGCTCAGCGATGATATCGGGATGCATCCTGCAATGTCCAGCCTGGAACCCTTCTGGGGTGACGGTAATATGGCGGTAATCCACAACGCCGGGTATGCAAGCCAGAACCGTTCTCATGCACGCTCAACCGATATCTGGACATCTGCAAGCTGAATTTCCTTTGGGTGTACGAATTGGAGGATCTGCGAATGTATTTCAAAGCGAATTCGGTAATCTGGGTGTAACCTTTGGTGGGGCAAGCCAGTTTACGAGATTTCTTGAACAGGGTGGCTTTTATGATGAAGACAATGTACCGGCAAACGAATTTGGCAGGTCTCTCTCTTTTGCCCGCAAAATTGCCAACTCTTCCTTCAAATATCTCGAGTCTATTCAGGCAGCTGCCGACAGAGCTTCTAACCTTGCAGAATATCCGAACAGTGGATTAGCCCGAAGTCTTTCCGTCGTTGCCCGTCTCATACGTGGCGGATTGAATACTAAAATGTATCTGGTATCTCTCGGTGGCTTTGATACCCACAACAATCAGGGTAGTCTCACCGGCGGACACGCCAATCTGCTTGCAAATATTTCCAATTCGGTTTCTGCCTTCTATAATGACCTGGGCTCCGATAACCTGGGACACCGCGCACTTACCATGACATTCTCCGAATTTGGCAGAACGCTGCAGGAAAACTCCTCTCAGGGTACTGATCATGGATCCTCTGCTCCTGTCATGGTTTTCGGACCGGTGAAGGGAGGTCAGTATGGTTCGCATGCAACGCTTTCTCAACTCGACGGTTCAGGCGACCCTATTTATGGTACCGATTACAGATCAATATATACCAGCATACTGGATGACTGGTTTGGACTGCCACCCGAAGATGTAGATTCAGTTATTCCCGGGCAGTATAGCAAGCTTGATTTCGTGGATGCACTTGCCACCAGTATCACAAGACAGAACGAGATACCAGTCACTGTATCACTAGACCAAAACTATCCCAATCCGTTTAATCCGGCAACTAACATCAGCTTCACCCTTCCGGCAGCAGGTGATGTAAGACTGCAGGTATTTGACGTAAGCGGAAGGCTTGTAAGCACTCTCATAAACAGTGCTATGAATGCGGGAAAACATACGGTTACTTTCAATGGAGGTTTACTCGCCAGCGGCACCTACCTGTACCGGCTCAGTACCCCTGAAGTGACCCTGACGAAAAAAATGACTTTACTCAAATGATAATTGACATAAAGGTAAACTAAGCATCATGAAAAAGAGTGTTGTTTGTATGTTGTGTATCATGATTCCTGTATTTATTTCAGGATGTAATCTGGTAGACAACCTGACAGGAAAAAAAGAGGAAGATACCGGCAATGTTATCCATCCGGTATTACTAAACGGTAAATGGGGTTACATCAACAGCAAAGGTCAGATTGCGATTAATCCTGCTTTCGACGATGCCCGTTCTTTTTCTGATGGTATGGCACCTGTTCGGGTCGGTACACTCTGGGGTTATGTTGATGCAGCCACGTCCAGCCTCGCTATTGAACCCATGTTTACAACTGCCGGCGATTTTGGCGACGGTCTGGCCCCTGTTCAGCTGCCCGGACAACAATACGGGTATATCGACAGGCGCGGAAATTATGTTGTGGAACCTGCTTTTGATTTTGCTTCTCCTTTTTCTGAAGGGTTCGCAGCAGTGCGTACTGATGGATTGTGGGGATACATTACCAAAAACGGTTCATACCTGCTAAGTCCGCAATACAGCAGTGCAAGGGTATTTTCAAATGGAATGGCTGCTGTGGAGACATTCGATGGATGGGTTTACATCAATAATGACGGTACAGAGGTGATTAACCCAACCTTCCGTATTGCCTCGGCAGGTGAGTTTGTTGATGGTCTCGCCCCCATTCAAACGGCTGAAGGCTGGGGTTACATTAACAAAAATGGAGAACTAATAATTACTCCCAAATACAGTGAGGCGGGGCGGGCCGGGCATGGATAAGAAATGACAGTTACATCGGTTTCATTGATAAAAATGAAAAAATGATCGTAGAACCACAGTTCGCAGAAGCTCGATCTTTTTCGGAGGACATGGCTGCCGTAAGACTCAACAGCAACTGGTTTTATATGGGTAGAAATAACAATCTCATAACCATCACGCAACCCTTTTCCAATGCTGACAGCTTCACTGACGGTATCGCCCGGGTGACCATCGGTAGCGGTCAGAATGCAAGATATGGTTATATCGATAAAAAAGGTGAATTCATCTGGTTTCCATCACGCTAAATCTTTGAAGAATCATGAAGCGCTACTACATCGTAATACTGACACTGATTACTGTTGCATTCATTACTTCCTGTAATATTGTCGATTCCATTACAGGAAAAAATGATGATGCTACGGTAGAACTATATCCTGTTCAGGTTGGCGGGCAATGGGGATACATCAATAAAAATGGCCGAATCGAAATTAACCCTCAGTTCCAGAGCGCGGCTCCGTTTTATGAGGGTCTTGCAGCCATTAGGGAATCGAACCGCTGGAAATACATTAACAGCAGAGGTGATGTGGTAATAGATGGGAATTTCTCCAGTATCAGCCGTTTCTCTGAGGGCAAGGCTGCTGTTCAGCTTGATGGCAGATGGGGATATATCAATAAAAAAGGGAACTTTGTTATCAATCCGAAATACCGGAGTGCATTTCCTTTTTCAAATGGCAGGGCATTTATTCGTAGTGTCAATTTTTCCGAACATTATTACATTGACGCGGGCGATAAGCGTATTCAATCTCTAACCCTACCGGGATCTGTTGATTATGTTGAAGATAATGAGTTTCGTGACGGCAGGGCCATGGTTCGCAGGCAAAATCTGTTTGGCTACATCGATAAAGACGGCAACGCTGTGGTTGATCTAAAATACTCCGAAGCAAGGCCATTTTCCGAGCGCCTTGCGGCAGTACGGATTAGCGACCGCTGGGGTTTTATTGATGGAAATGGAGATGTTGCGATAACACCCGGATTCATAAGTGTGGGTGATTTCGGCGATGGGCTGGCTCCGGCCAGAGCCTCATCAAACCTGTTCGGTTATGTTGATAAAGCAGGTAACTTTGTAATCGGTGAGCAATTTGAAGTTGCGGAGCCATTTACGGAAGGCCGGGCTGCTGTTTTTGTCGACGGCAGATGGACCTTCATTGACAAAAAGGGAAATACTATTACTTCTCCCAAATTTGATGACGTCAGACCATTTTATAACGGTCTTGCCAGGGTTACAATATTAGTACCAGTAGGCGAGAATATTCAAACCCATCGTGGCTATATAAATAAATCGGGCCAGTATGTCTGGTACCCCACAAACTGATTTGGATATTTAGTCTAAACCCGAATCCGGTTCGTCGGCGTCTTCATCTGCTACATCTTCCGTTCCTGTATCGATATCTTCATTCGGCGTATAGTCATCATCATCGTCGTCGTCATCATCAGCAGGCTCAACCGGTGCGGTTTTTTTCGTGGATTTTTCCTCAATCGCTCCTGCCCTGCGCAACATGAGCGTTACCTCAATGTGATCGTTTTCGTTGGCCATGGCAAGAGCGTTCTTCCCATTCTTGTCTTTGACTTTGACGTCTGCACCTTTGTGAATGAGGAAACGCACAATATCGGCATGGCCCTCCCGTGCGGCCTGCATCAGGGCTGTTTGCCCCCAACTCTGCCGGGCATTCACATCCGCCCCTTTATCAAACAATAATCTTACAGCATCGAGTTTTCCTTCCCTGGCAGCAATTATCATTGCCAGAGGGCCTACTGCCGCTCCGTTTTCAAGCAGGAATCTCATCATACCGGTATTGCCGTTTTCCGCAGCCCTGTTCAATGCAGTACCGCCAATTTTATTGGTCAGGTTTACATCTGCGCCTTTTTCCACTAAAAGAGTGACGCAATCCACTTGATTAGACTGCGCTGCATAAATGAGTGCGGTTGATCCGTTTTTGGCCGACTCGTTAATGTCGGCACCGCCTTCAAGTAATTTCTTTATTTCGGCTGCATTTCCTTCAGTTGCGGCCTGGTGCAGTGCGGGAAGTTCCATGATAATACGTTGTAGTTCGCGGTTGTTGAGGTAAACACCGAAACGATGAATACCTGCAGATGTTTCAAATTTTGTGTTTTAAACCTGATACTGAATTTCATAAATCAGATTGGGCAAAATTAAGAAACTTGTAACAGAGTCTTCACATGTTTTAATGAAAAAATTATGACCTCCATGATACTTATTCTATAACACTTGCGCCTTTATAGCCCCTGAAAAACTCTGATGCCTCCATGATTTTTTTGCCTTCAAGCTGCACTTTTAGCAGCTCAACAACCCCATCAGCACATCCGGCAAACACCTTGTTATTATCAGTTATTACTTGTGCCGGACGGATACCAGGTAAAGTAATCCCAGCCGGTCTGCACTCGTGAATGCGTAAACGAAGCCCGTCGAGAACAGCCCACGCTCCAGGCGATGGACTAAGCCCCCTTATTTTATTATAAATACGGGTTTTATTCTCCGAGAAATCAATCCGGCAGTCATCGGGGAAAATTTTGGGAGCTGGTGTTGCTACTTTATCATCCTGGCGAAACAATTCATATTTCCCATCTGCAATAAGCTGTACTGATCTTAACAGCAGATCAGCACCCAGATACATAAGCCGTTCATACACTGACCCTGTATTTTCATGCGGTCCTATTCCCGTTTTCTCTTGCAGCAGAATGTTGCCGGTATCTATTTTCTCATCCAGAAAAAAAACAGTGCATCCCGTTTCTGTATCACCATTCATAACAGCATGGTGAATAGGTGCAGCACCACGGTAACGCGGCAGCAGAGATGCGTGCAGGTTCACGGAACCTATGTGCGGTATATCAAGAATTACCTGCGGCAGCACCCGGAAAGCTACTACCACGAAAAGGTCGGCATCGCTTGTCTTCAGCTTTTGAATGAAATCAGCCGATTTCAGATCTTCAACTTCTATAACTGGCAGCCCAAGACGTATTGCCGAATTTTTCACAGCAGTAGGAGACTTTTCTCTACCCCGCCCCCGTCGCTTGTCGGGGCCTGTAACTACAGCAACAACATTATGATGGCTTGAATGCAGTTTTTCAAGGGATGGGACGGCAAAATCCGGCGATCCCATAAAAACAATCCGTAATGTTTTCATATTGATGTACCTTTATTCTGCACTGAAATTCTGCAACTGAGGAATTGATCACCAACCGTTTGGTGGTATTGTAATTTTGACCTGCATCAGTTTTCCCTTGAGAAGACGCTTGCGGAATGAACCCAGGTAATCTATAAACAGAATGCCGTCGAGATGGTCAATTTCATGCTGTATGACCCTTGATGACCAACCAGTCACATTCAGTTCCCTTGACTTGAAATTCCGATCGAAAAATTTCACCGAGATTGATTCCGGTCTGTTTACACTGTCGCGTACACCGGGAATGCTCAGGCAGCCTTCTTCAACGGATACCTGAATATCACTCTTTTGAGTTACTTCGGGGTTAATAAAAACAAGGGGGCCTAAATCATCCTCATCGGTATCTTCAGTCATTACGTCAGCATCCATCACAAAAAGGCGAATTGACTTGCCTATCTGTGGTGCTGCGAGCCCGACTCCGCTACCGTTGTACATGGTTTCAAACATATCGTCGATAAGGGTCTGTAAATCCTGTGAATCTGCTGATATATTTTCTGATTCCTGCCTGAGTACGGGGTCATCGTACGTTACAATTGGTAATACACTCATTGATCTAATTTCGGTCAAGATAATCCTGCAGTAATATAGCGGCTGCCACAGCGTCAACCAATCCTTTTTCCTGCCTTCGTTTCCTGGAAACACCAGATGCCATAATACTTTGCTGCGCTAACTGTGAAGTAAATCTTTCGTCAAGAGTAACAATCTCGACACCGGGGAGCTCTTTTTTTAGCTTTTTAATAAAATTCTCAACCATTTCGGTAGCATGACCGGTTTCACCTTTTAGATTAACAGGCCATCCGACTACAATTTTTTCAAATCGTTCAGATAAAAAAAGGTTTTTCAGATACTGAAAAACCTTGGTTGTATCGAAAGCGCCGACCGGGGTTGCAATAGTTTGCAACACATCCGATCTGGCGATTCCTATTCTTTTGATTCCAACATCCAGACTCAGAATCCGGCCTTTTATAACCAAAACTGGATCCTGTTACTTGGTTGCCGTCTCTTCGAGAGGCTGACGTAGGAACTCTTTCAATAATTTGCTTGGCTTAAAGTGCGTTTTACGGTGTTCTGGCACGTAAATGACTTCATTTGTTTTAGGATTACGGGCTTTTGGTTTTGCCTTGGTAATCTTTACTTCGAACACACCAAAATCTCTGATTTCAATTCGGCATGTTGGATTGGCATCCATCATTGTTTCACGAAGCGCAGTTATAACGTCGTCGACCCAGGGTTCTACCTGAACCATTGGCAGGTTTTTACTCTCTGAAATGCGACGTACAATATCTCTTTTTGTGTAGGTCATAAGTCCTTGTATGCTAATGTGTTATTATTATTAGTAAGCAGTTTGTCCAACTGCTTATTTTGTACTTTCGGGCTGTAATTTCAATTCCGACCCTAAATCATATCTATTCAGTGGGTTCAGAAAGGGGTAATCGTCTGTTTTTACATTTGTTATAGAATACGGAATTCTAACGAGAAGTTAAAGAAGATAAACGCAAAAAGTTGTATAAAAACGGTACTTAGGCTAAATCCAGCAATTTCAATTCAAAAAATAAACCATGTTAATTGTCATCTAACAACGACTAACAATTAACCTTATTTTAGTGGTTAGTTTATAAATTCGTCAGGTTCATATAGAACCCTTGGCAAGCATCATTTGAACTTACATAGGGTTCCATGAAGAATCAACACCTTGGCTGGTAAACCGACCAATTATAAAGATATATAGTAGTCATGGATTGTTGCCCTCCGATATGAAACAAGCCATCTGTCCCCTCTTATTTGCTTTCCTTATAATAGTAATAACCAGCTGTTTTGTTGGTTAGATGAAAATGAACTACTTATTTAGAGGGTTATATTAGAATAGTTATATTACTTTTATAAACAGAGTAAACCTTCAGACTAATCATCTGCTGCTATGAAATGGTCAATACTTCCTCTCATCCTGATTATTCTTACAACCCATCTGTACGGTCAATCCATTACCATTGATGACAATGGGATAGTGAAGTGTAAAGGAGTGGAAATCGGAACTACCGAAGTCGTCAATGGCGATACGTATGAGGTAGTCGACAGAAACCTGTTGATTCAGAGAAGAGATGAGGGAGCAGATCTCACAAAGGTGTGTGTGAGTAATGTTACGAATATGAGTGAGATGTTTTATCGGAGACAATTCAACCAACCCATTGACAATTGGGATGTGAGTAATGTCACGGATATGAATTCGATGTTCAAACAAAGTCAATTCAACCAACCTATTAACAATTGGAATGTGAGTAATGTCACGGATATGAATTACATGTTCCAAGAAACTCCATTCAACCAATCGATTGTGGATTGGGATGTGAGTAATGTGATGTTAATGAAAGGGATGTTTGGTAGTACTCCATTCAACCAACCAATTGGAAATTGGGATGTGAGTAACGTGACGGACATGAGACAAATGTTTATGAATTATGATAGTCAATTCGACGAACCAAATCGCATTAAATTTAACCAGCCCATCGGGGATTGGAATGTGGGAAATGTGACGAACATGAGTGAAATGTTTGCCGGAGGTAATTTCAACCAGCCCATCGGGGATTGGGATGTGGGGAATGTGACTGACATAAGTCTGATGTTTGCAAACAGTCCATTCAATCAACCCATCGGGGACTGGGACGTGAGTAATGTGTCGGATATGAATGGTTTGTTTCGTGAAAGTGAATTCAACCAACCCATCGGGGACTGGGACGTGAGTAATGTGTCGGATATAGGTGCAATCTTTCGGTTTAGCCATTTCAATCAACCTGTCGGGGATTGGGACATAAGTAATGTGACGGATCTGGGTTCAGTGTTTGCAGGTAGTCAATTCAATCATCCCATCGGGGACTGGGATGTGAGCAATGTGACGAGCATGAGCGGGATGTTTTCGTGGAGTCAATTCAACCAACCAATTGGGGACTGGGATGTGGGTAATGTGACGTACATGAGTAGCATGTTTAATCTGAGTCCATTCAACCAACCTATTGGGGATTGGAATGTGAGTAGTGTGACTGATATGAGATGGATGTTTGCACGAAGTCCATTCAATCAACCAATCGGGGACTGGGACGTGAGTAACGTTACAGCTATGGGTTCGATGTTTCAGGATAGCCCATTCAACCATCCCATCGGGGATTGGGACGTGAGTAATGTTACGAGTTTGGGTGGGATGTTTGCGGGTAGTCGGTTTAATCAACCCATCGGGGACTGGGACGTAAGTAATGTTATTATTATGGGTTCGATGTTTTGGGCAAGTCAGTTTAATCACCCCATTGGGAATTGGGATGTTAGCAGGGTCAGGGATATGACTTTACTGTTTCGTAAAAGCCGATTCAACCAACCAATCGGTGACTGGGATGTGGGTAGTGTAACATATATGAGAGAGATGTTTTTTGGCAGTCAATTCAACCAACCCATCGGAAATTGGGATGTGAGTAATGTGATAAATATGGAGACGATGTTTAGGGATAGTCAATTCAACCAACCTATCGGGGATTGGGATGTGAGTAGTGTAACCGATATGAGATGGATGTTTTTTGGCAGCAAATTCAACCAACCAATCAATATCTGGTGTGTGACAGAAATAACATCTGAACCACTTAATTTTTCCGCCGATAGTCCACTTACTGATGAAAACAAACCGAAGTGGGGAACCTGTATTGACACATCCATCGATTCCGAAGAAGTACCCGTTCAATTTATATTGAATCAGAACTACCCCAATCCATTCAATCCAACCACACAGATTCAGTACTCACTACCTGTGACTTCCCATGTACGTATGGAAGTATTCTCCTTATTGGGTCAATCGGTTTCAGTTCTGGTAGATAATATCATAACAAGTGGAACACATACCGTAACATTCGATGCCAGATCCCTGTCAAGTGGGGTGTACATCTACAGATTAACGACTCCGGATTTCAGTCAGACTCGGCTGATGAACCTGTTGAAGTAAACACACTAAAAAAGTTGTTTATTCGTATCGGTAAACTTGTTTTATCCCGTCAATCTTCTGGATGCGTTTAATAACCTTCTCAAGATGCTTAATATTATCAACGAATATAATTAAAGTTCCTTCAAAGCTGCCACTGTCGCTGTTTACGTTAATACTTTTCATGTTGGTTTTCAGGGTATTGGAGATCACATTCGAGATATCGTTGATAAGCCCCACCCTGTCTTCACCAATTATCTTAACGGCACCGATAAACTGGCTTTCAGTATTCTTGGCCCATGATACATCAACAATACGTTCTGCATCATTTTTTATGAGATGCTTCAGATTTTTACATGCGGTTCGGTGTACTTTCACTTCACCATCACGGCTAATGAAGCCGACTACATCATCGCCCGGTATCGGATTGCAGCAGCGTGAATAGCTGTATTTCACATCGGCAAGAAGTCCGTTCAGAATCAGGCCCTGACCGGTTCGCATCGAGCGGGCATCATCCAGAAAGAGCTCCCTGGCCTCATCGTCTCCTTTACCCGGTGTACGCGATAATTTCTCTTCTTCTATCCTGCCCTTGCTCTGATAGCTTTTAACGGCTTTTGTAAATTTACTGATATCATAAATCCCCGATCCAATATCAACAAACAGCCGGTGCAGCGATTCATAATTGACCAGTGAGGCTATTTTCATCAGATCCTGGTCATTAACATTAATTCTGTTCTTTTCTGCCCGCTTCTCCCATAATTCACGGCCAATATCATAAATGTGCCGCTCTTTTTGTTTGATAAACTGACGAATTCTGGATTTGGCTTTATGCGTAGCCACATCATTGATCCAGTCCGGGTTCAGATTAACCTGTTTGCCTGTAATGATCTCAACCTGGTCACCGCTCTTCAGCTTGTGCCTTAAGGGCATAATTTTGCCATTCACTTTGGCAGCAAGAGACCTTTCGCCGACCTCACTGTGTATATCAAATGCAAAATCAATAGGTGTTGAACCGTTTGGCAGCGTTTTCAGCTCGCCTTTAGGGGTGAACACATAAATTTCATCTGTATACAGATTCAGCTGAAAGTCTTCCACGAATTCTGTAGCCGCTTCAGGACGCGGATTATCCAGCACCTCCCGAACCCAGTTTACAAACTTGTCGATGGTGGTCCTGTCATGCCCCTCCTTGTATTTCCAGTGAGCAGCCAGACCTTTTTCCGCAATTTCATCCATCTTGTGAGTACGGATCTGTACTTCCACTTTTATACCGCGGTTTGTTATAAGGGTGGTATGCAGCGACTGATACCCGTTTGCTTTGGGAACAGATATAAAATCGCGGAAACGTTCCGGTATGGGTGTGTAGGAATCGGTGATGATGGAATAAACGCGCCAGCAGTCTTCTTTGGAGTGCGGATCGTTTAATATTATCCGGATTGCGAACAGATCATAAATTTCCTCAAAAGGCTTTTGCTGCCGCATCATCTTTTTGTAAATCGAATAGATATGCTTGGGGCGGCCCTTAATTTCAAAATTGAACCCGCCCTCTGTCAGCTTTTCCTGAATTGGTTCCATGAACTGATTCATGAATGTTTCGCGCGACTCTTTTCTCTCTTTCAGTTTACGGGCGATAAATTTGAAACCGTTCGGGTCCAGTGCTTTAAAACTCAAATCCTCAAGCTCACTTTTTATCTTAAACAGTCCAAACCGATGGGCAAGAGGAGCATACAGCTCCATGGTTTCAGTGGCTATTGTAAGCTGTTTCGCCTTTGGGAGATGGTACAGCGTACGCATATTATGGAGGCGGTCGGCAAACTTAATAAGTACAACACGAAGGTCTTCGGCCATCGTGATAAGCAGCTTCATAAATGTTTCAGCCTGCTTTGTACCTTTTGTTTTGAAGACACCGGATATTTTGGTTAATCCGTCGATCAGATGGCTAACTGTCGGACCAAATTCCATTTTGATGTCATCCAGGCTTACACTGGTATCCTCAACTGTATCATGCAGTAGCGCGGCAACGATTGAAACATCGTCCATACCTATTTCACGGGCAATAATATAGGCGACTTCAAGCGGGTGCATGTAGTAGGGCTCGCCCGATGCACGGGTTTCACCATCGTGCATCAAATAACTCAGCTTGAAAGCACGGCTAATCAGGTCATTATCAACATTTTCAATGTGCTGGGAACAAACCTTCAGCAGGTTGGCCAGTTCTTCTGCCTGTGGCTCCGGCAGGCTGTATTCCGCCAGATTTTGTTTTATGTTGATAGCACTGTCACTCATATTAGGCAGTAAATGTACTTAATTCGTTGCTTTTACACTATGTACATTCTTTTTTCATTTTCTACTTTGTGATTTACTCTATAACGGAACATTCACTTGAAAACACATTGCCAGGCAAAATAATTCTCGGTGCATCTGTTAACCCTATGACAATCATTACAATAACTGATCCGGGTTTAGGCACTTCAGGTCGTCGGTAACAAATAACCGGCCTTTTCTAACCAATACACCATCAAGAAAAACATCAGCACCTATGCATACAAGGTCCCAATGAATATTACTTTTATTCCCATTGGATGCCTCTTCATAATCCTGACCCAGCGTCAGATGGTTCGAGCCATATATTTTTTCATCAAACAAAATATCGTACATAGGAGCCTCAATTACGGGATTTGTGCCAAAGCTGAATTCACCAAAACGCCTCGCCCCATCATCTGTATCAATTATCTCTTCAAGCGCCTGATTATTGGACGAGTCAAAACCGGTAACAACTCCGTTTTTCACCATTAGCTTAACAAATTCAAATGGCTTGCCCTGGTATACCGAGGGCGCATAGGTGATCTCACCGTTAACTGAGTCTATAATTGGGGAACTGAACAATTCACCATCCGGTATATTCCTTGAACCGTAACAAGTAATCCAGTTCTGACCTTCAACCGAAAAAGTGATATCGGTTCCCCTGCCAGCCAGCCGGATTTCCCTGGTTTTGCGAAGCCGCTCTTCAAGGGGTTTCATTGCATCTCTCAGCTTATTGTAATCGAGCAGACATGCATTGTAATAGAAACGGCTGAACTCCCGGGTTGGCATTTTGGCATTCATGGCAAATGAGGCCGAGGGATATCTTAGAATGCACCATTTTGTGTGATTAACTCTCTGTTCAAAGTGCACAGGTTTCAAAAAAGATTCCGCATACGCTTTATTGGCCACACCACTCACGCCTGATCCCTCATATATATTCTCGGTTGCCCGAACACCGATAAATGCCTGCATCTGCTTCATAAGCGGGAGGTGGTCGGTATCAGTCTGGTTTTTCCAGAATCCATGGTCACCCTTCTCAAGTAATTCCCTTTGAATTTCAGAATCTTCAATACGTACGAACGGATGCGCTTTCATTTTCCGGGCAACCTCAGCAAGGGCCCTGGCCAGGCCTATCCCGTTGAGACCAATCAGCTGTATCATTACGTTTTCGTTTTCCTGCAGATCGACACTGTATGTTAGCAGTTTTTCAGCAAGAAGGTAGTCTTCGTTTCTGTAGCTCATAGTATGTATTAACGTTTATATCTTAAAATCGTTTATGTGAAGAATTTCATCGCACAGATCCAGCTCTGTCTGCTGGTTCGTTGCAAGTAACACGAGCCTGTTGGCCGCTCTTGAATCATCCAGTACCGATGCAATCATATCATTACCATCCCGGTCAAGATTGGAACCGGGCTCATCGAGAAATAGTATCGGTGAATCTTTAATAAGTGCCGAAGCAATTCGTACCCTTTGCTGCTGCCCGCTGGAGAGTGACCCGACCAGCTGATCGCCAATATCTGAAATGGCCAGCCTGTCGAGCATATCTGAGGCTGTGACTGATGGTTTGTCGAGAAGCCTGCTCAGAAATTGAAGATTTTCCAGAACAGTTAGTTCAGAGTAGAGATTGATGTACGGTCCTGAAAAACCAACCTTGATCAGGCGTTCTCCGGGCGAAAGTGTTTCTCCGTTCACGCTTACATCAACCCGGCCGGAACCGGGTTTCTGCAACCCGATGATACATTTCAAAAGTGTAGATTTACCACTTCCGTTAGGTCCCGCAATTCCATGTACTCCAGAGGTAAAAACTGCGTTTATGCTTCTGAACAACAGCTTATTGCCAAATCGTTTTGACAAATTGGAAATTTCAATTTTTTGCATGGACACAAGGTAACGAGTGTAAATTCAAATCCCCAATCAAATGGATTTGAAGAGGCTTAACTTACGCCCTATATTTGAAAAAAAAATAATCTATGGAACGAATACAAAAAACGATCACAGAAAAACTGCTTAACAAGCTACCGTCCGATCTTGAATACATTGATCCACAATGGTTGGGCGGATTTGGAATTCCCGTTTTTCTGGTCGAAAGAGTAAAATTCGAGCTTAATAAAAATCTGGGCGATTCGGTTGTGCGTCCAAAAACGGATTGGGCCGATATGAATGCCAAGCCTGTGCATGCAGCCTGGGTCCGCTTCATTGAGGCCATCGAAGCCGAAATACGCCTTCCCTCAGCTTTTGCAGAATCAGTTATTGAATCGGCAGTTGGTGATGTTCTCGGTATTCTTGTTGAACCCCGAAAGAACCTGCCCGACTATCTATTTGGCAACGATAAAACACTGGATTTCAGAGAAGCATCGGAAAGGGCGGAAACGATAGTCGTATACACACATTTTGGTCAGCATCTGCCCAATTATATGCGGAGAAAACAGCTTGATTTCATCGACAGAGAACGATTTTCAAGCTTCATCAGTCAGCTTGATGAAAAGCTGACCGCTCAGTACAGCCCTCTTAACTGGGCCCAGTTGCTGGCACCACTGTTCGAATTGAACAATCAGCTTGTAGATCCTGAATTACTCGTTCGCTTTTTCCGTGATAAAAATCGAGCCCGGCTGGCGGAACTATTTGAACGCCCGGACGGAGCTATAGATCAGACACAACTTATTGAGATGCTGTCTGCACCGGCTGTTGATCATGATTCGGATACTGATACTGATACTGATACCATCAGCACTCCCGCTCCCGCTCCCATTGCTGCAGCACCCGCGCAACCTCCGACAGCAACATCAACCGGGGAACAGGAAAAAACTGACGTATCACATAAACAACCCAGCCCGGCTGAACCGGCACCGGCACCGGTACCATTTCCAGCTCCAGAAAGAGAACAAGAAAGAGAACAAGAAAAGGCACCTGAACAAGAACAAAAACAAACTCCGGCACCTGCAACACCTGAAATTAGTGAACCAGTTCAACCCGAAAGCAGGTCAGATGCAGACCAGGAAAACTCGCAGATTGAAACGGCCCCTTCCAGGCTGCCCGGTTCGGACAAAGAGACTGTAATACCGGTGCAAGATGCGGAAACCGATTCGGACAAATATACAGGACCGGAACCTGAACTATCATCTGCCCCTGAAATTTCGTCTGAATCTGACCATGCTTCAGATCAGGAGAACATTGAACCAGCAAGTATAGAGCACGAGGCCACTGAGGCTAATGATGCCCGGATGTCTGAACAATCTCAGGATACCGCCGCTGCAACGGACAAGTCAGGCACTGAGGTTCCAAAAGAGACAAAAACAGAGACTCAGGCAGAACCAACTCCGCTATGGCAGCAATTCAGGCAGGTGGATGATACTCAATCAAAACGTGCAGATGATACTACCCGGGAATATTTTATAGAAAAACCTGCCTCAAAAACTGATCTTTCCAACGTAAAACCACTTTTTTTATCAAAACCGGAACCAGAGGCCGACTCGTTCTCCCAACATGAGACTGAATCACAGGCCAAAAATGATGAAGTACGTCCTCTTGTTGATAGATTTAAAAATGATGAATCGGCTGCTATAGAATCATACGATAAAACAACCGAAGAAACGGCAGCCGATACGGCCGGATCCACCGGTGGCAGTAATCCGGAAACCCTCCCAATTTGGAAAAGATTCATATCCGCTGCATCCTCCGTCAGGATGCCGGAATTGGGTAAGGGTAATGAGGATAAACCATTAGCCGACAGATTCTCTCAACCGGATGATGAATACGACTATGAACTGGACATCGATATAAGCAATCCACTTCGTATTGATGAGATAAAAAAAACACTCGAAGACAAAAAGAAATATTATATAAAGCGATTCTTTAAAGATGATCAGGCAGCTTTCAATACAGTAATCAGGGATCTGGCTGAGATGGAAACATGGAGTGAAGCAGGACCCTACATCACAAAGAATGTTTTCAAGAAAAACAAAATTGATCCCTATTCTGACGAAGCTGTTAATTTCATTGACAGGCTTCAATCTTATTTCACTTCACATATCAAAAAGTAACCCGGACTAACCACTACCAGAATGGATCAGAATGGCAAAGTTGCAAAGCTTCTGAGTTTGCGTAAAGAAGCGCTACTTGGCGGAGGGCAGACACGAATCGACAAGCAGCATGAAGCCGGGAAAATGACGGCCCGTGAGCGGATTGATTTTCTGCTCGACAAAGACAGTTTTGAAGAAATCGGTGCATTGGTAACACATCGTTCACGCGATTTCGGCCTTGATAAAATAAGCTACCCCGGAGATGGCGTCATTACCGGTTTTGGCACAATTGACGGCAGGCCGGTTTATGTTTTCAGTCAGGACTTCACCGTTTTCGGCGGATCTCTCTCGGAAGCTCATGCTGAAAAAATCTGTAAGATTATGGATCTGGCTATGAAAAATGGTGTTCCAATAATCGGAATCAACGATTCAGGTGGTGCTCGTATCCAGGAGGGTGTGGCATCGCTTGGCGGATATGCCGAAGTGTTCTGGAGAAACAGCATGGCATCGGGTGTTGTACCGCAGATTTCTGCAATCATGGGTCCATGTGCGGGCGGTGCAGTATATAGCCCTGCACTCACCGATTTTGTTTTCATGGTAAAAAACACCAGCTACATGTTCGTTACCGGACCTAATGTGGTTAAAACAGTAACCCATGAAAACGTAACCTCAGAGGCTCTCGGCGGTGCATCAACCCACAGTACCAAATCGGGAGTAGCCCATTTTTCGAGCGATAACGACGCACAGTGTCTGCTCGACATACGCAGGCTAATGAACTACCTTCCACTGAATTGCGAAGAAAAAGCGACTGTACGTGAATCGGCTGAACCCGATCCTGAAAAAGCAAAACGACTGGAATCCATTGTGCCCGAGAACCCCAATAAGCCATACGATATGAAGGATGTGGTGAGGGGTGTGGTCGATGCGGATTCCTTCATGGAAATACATGAACACTATGCCGATAACATCATAGTGGGTCTGGCAAGGCTTGACGGAAAAAGCGTTGGGATTGTTGCCAATCAGCCGCTGTCACTTGCAGGATGTCTCGACATTAGTGCATCCATTAAAGGAGCACGATTTGTTCGTTTTTGCGACTGTTTCAACATCCCCCTGCTTGTCTTTGAAGACGTTCCAGGCTTTCTTCCGGGTACTGATCAGGAGTGGGGAGGTATTATCAAACACGGCGCAAAGCTGCTTTATGCCTTCTGTGAGGCAACTGTTCCCAAGCTTACAGTCATCACCAGAAAAGCTTATGGTGGTGCCTACGATGTTATGAACTCAAAACACATACGGGCTGATTACAATGTGGCCTGGCCGAGTGCCGAAATCGCTGTTATGGGAACAAAAGGAGC
Source organism: Rhodothermaceae bacterium (assembly GCA_020201275.1). Taxonomy (GTDB): domain Bacteria; phylum Bacteroidota; class Rhodothermia; order Balneolales; family Cyclonatronaceae; genus RECM01. The sequence continues at coordinate 57,184 of JAIVHB010000129.1, forward strand.
TGTAGAAATCATCTTCCGAAAGGAAATTTTGACCGCAGAGGATCCTGCCGCCCGCCAGTCTGAGTTTGAAAAGGAATATGAGCAGAAATTCGCCAATCCGTATATAGCAGCTCAGCGTGGCTATATTGATGATGTAATCCTGCCCGGTGAAACACGCACGAAACTGATCAAAGCCCTGCATGTTATCAGAAACAAGGTCGATTCTGTTCCCAGAAAAAAACATGACAATCTGCCGCTTTGAGTAATGCTGGTTACTGTTGCCACATATAACCAGATTTATCTGGCCGATCTTGATAAAGCCAGGCTGCTCGACCACGACATCCCCTGCGTAATCCAGGATCAGAATATGGTGGGCATGAATCTGTTTTATTCAAATGCTGTTGGCGGAATTAAACTGCAGGTTCCTGATCTTCACGTCCAGCAGGCACACGATATCCTGAACGGTTACGAAGAGAAGGAAAGTGGTATTTCCATATTTCCCGTATGCCCCGTATGCAGATCGGAGGATGTACTACCAAAGCGCTATAACTCCATTGTACTCATACTGAGCTTCGTTCTCTTTGGAGGTCAGACCCTTTTTTCTACAGCAGATTCCCGGTACCGCTGCCAGAGTTGTGGCAATATCTGGGATATGGCCGGCGACGACTGAAGACTACGATGACTATGTATGACTATGTATGACTATAATGCCTGATGACTACGATGAAAAAGTGCTGTTTCCTAAACTTTTGTTTGTTTTTCCCCTGCTATTTGTACTAATATCGTGCGAAAAGCCACTTGACACAGTAGTTGATATTTCCGGCCGATGGACCGGTACGGTTACCAATTTCGTTGACATAGGCGACGGATCAACTCCTATTACCATACTCTTCGAACAGGACGAAGAACTGCTGGCAGGAGTGCTTACCACAGGCCTCGGAGACCGTTATGAGTTTACAGGCAGTATTTTGAGAGATGACATCTTCTTTTACTGGCGAAACAGTGTTGATGAGATCGATCACCGGTTTACTGGACTGTTTATGGGCAGAACCATTTCAGGTACCTGGCGAATGGGCGATACGAAATCATTTGAGACACTGAGAGACGGTCAGTGGACAATAACCCGATAAGAACCAGCATCGGCGATTTTGACAACCCCCGTTACCGGAACCAGAATAATTTACTAGCGGATAGGCTCAATCTCTGCCTGACGGAGATCAGAATGCTTCGCCAAAAGTGAGATAAAAGCCACTTACCCCTTTCCCCACGCCATAATCGATACGCAGGTTGGTTGTATCATTTTTATTCAGGTTAAATCGCAGACCCACTCCAGCGGCATACTTCGGATCTGTTACACTGAAGTCACTAAACCGTGACCACACC
>JAIVHB010000129.1:58562-72569 GCA_020201275.1 Rhodothermaceae bacterium
CCAAACCGCCAAAACATATGTTGCCGAAACTCAGCCTGAATCTGTAAAGTATTGTTATCCCTGTATCTTCCATAGTAGTATCCCCGCAGTATCGAACTGCCACCCAGCGACGGATAGTCTGTAAAAGCAGGACTACCGGAAGTAAGTACGTTCAACATATTGAAAGCTGCAACACTCTTCCCGTTGTCCGACAGGTCGAAATACTTTCTGGTATCAATAGAACCAATGAAATAGGAATGTGATGTACCCAGAAATCCGGGATAGGACATGGCCATTAACCTGACAAGATGTCCTCTTGTCGGGGTGAGCATACTGTTCCGTACATCCCACAGGTAAATGATTCCCACACCGGCAGAAATGCTCCCTTCAGCTCCGTCAACTGCCGGACTGCTAATTTTATTATCATCAAGATCCATAAACTCCATATCCGAAATGTGAGACCATCTCATTATCGGACCCGCAAACATATTCTCAGCAATTCTTTTCTGAACCGATTGAATAACCTCCCATTGCCTGTACTGATATATCACTTCATCACTTTCCCTGGAATCCCTGCCAATACCCCAGTAGCTGTCGGGGAATAATTGAAATTGATAGCTTCCTTCCATTATCCATTGCTCTTCCTTCATAATAAGAACTGGAGCAAAAGCCAACATAAGCTGTTTTTTTGTTGTATAGATAGCCGAAGCCAACAGGAATGAAGATCGCGTTTCTTCCCCGGCACCATCAGGTTTAAACTGACGCATAATAACCCCTCCAAAAAGAATGCCGGTTTCCGGGGTCGCTCCAAGGGCAGGAAGTATGGTGTTATGATTCTTATAGGTTTCAGCACCGGTTGAATCCGTATTAGCATCTGAGAGTAACTGACAAGCAACGGTGACAGGACTTAAGAAAACAAAGAGAAAGGAGCTGATTAACGCTTTACAGAGTATTTTTTTATGCGAGAAGGTCTTAACAGAGAAAGCTTGTTGTATCATTATTATCAGGATAATAATATTCGCAAGTAATGGTAATCACTTCATTCCACTTCTTGCACCCGAAAAAACAGTAATATTGGCACCTGCCGGCAGAACTCAGGCTGGTCAGAATTAATATTCACGAAAGTCAGACATAATATCCCCCATTATTCGAGTATTACCCAGTAAATGTTACATGTATGATTTGAAACAGGATGTACTTCTGAATTAAAAGCCGTAAGAGGAATCTGTCTTAGAAACTTCTTATGGCTGTTAAGTACCGACGGCCGGACTCGAACCGGCACGGGCTATAAGGCCCAACAGATTTTAAGTCTGTCGTGTCTACCATTCCACCACGTCGGCCAAAACTGGTGTTCACCAGGCTATTCCCGAATTGTATTATTCCGGTTATTTGAGTCGGCCGGTTTCAACAATACGTTGCAGTTACTTGCATAAGGATTAACCCGTAACGGCACGAAAGTTAAACAAATTTATAACGTCATTGAACCCCTGATCATATGATTTTTGAACTCTTCAAAGTGAGTATGTTTTCTTTATAATTCTTCCTGTAAATAGTATAATAACCAAGGTTCGATTTAATAATGTGATGGCTAAGGCTATGTTTTGATACGGCGATACCATTGAAACATAAGTTTAGGTCATGAAGTTATAATATTAAGATTTTTTTATATTGATGAAACTATAATCATAACCAACTGACCAGCCATGTTTAAACAACTCCTAACTACCACATCATTCATACTGATACTGATCAGTGTTACGGCTAATTCAGCCTTTTCGCAGATTGGTCTTGGAGTCACTTACGAAATCCGTGACGAGAAACCTACAAACGGATTTGGTGTACATGCCCAGCTTGCTCTGTTGAATTTGCCAATGGTATCCCTGTCTGCCAGGGCGCACTACAGCAATTATAGTGAAGATAACAGTCTTACCGTCGGCAATGTCAGTTATAATCAGGAAATTAAATCCAGTGAATTCGGTGCCACAGCAATAGTATCCGTTGGTTTGGGCCTTTTTTCACCCTATGTTGGCCTGGGAATTGGCTGGCAGAATTTCTCCGTTGAATCGGCTCTGGCCGATCAGATTGCTGATGAATTCGATATAGATGTCGACAATGAGGAAAACGCTGCCAAATATTTCGGAGTTATAGGAGCTGCAGTATCACCAATCCCTTTGCTTCGCCCCTTCTTCGAGTACAGGTACGCGGGTATTACCAAAAACAACCTGGGTCCATCCAGTAATGGAACCTGGGTATTCGGACTGCAGATCAGATTCTGATGGGCTGAACTTTGATGTAGTAGACAGGCGCAGGGCAACAAATGCACTGTTGCCCTGCCTGTCTTAGCCTTCGTTTTCATTACTACAGACGTTAATAACCGGGAGGGTTTAGCCCACCCAATTTTCAACGTTGTGTACGACTTCAACAAATGAAATTCCATTTTCGTCTTTGTCAACCGCAGCTTCAAATTCAACGGGTTCATCCGCCTCCCGACTGATCAGCATGGAGGCCAGCGGGTTGATAACTTCTTTCTGAATCAGGCGTTTCAGTGGTCTGGCACCGTATACAGGATCATATCCCCTTTTTGTGAGCCAGTCTTTCACGGTGTCGGGCACTGTAAGTCTGATACTCTTTTTATCCAGCATCTTATGGAGGCGCACCAGCTGGATGTCAACCACATTGCGGAGATCCTCAGAACTCAGGGGATGGAATACAATAATATCGTCTATACGGTTAAGGAACTCGGGGCGGATGGTCTGCTTCAGAAGATCAATAAGTGTATTCTGAAGTGAATCATACTCTTGTGAAGACAACTTGCCCGCTGTTTCCTCAATTTTTTTCTGAATGATATGGGATCCGATATTACTCGTCATAATAATGATGGTATTACGGAAATTTACTGTCACACCCTTATTGTCGGTCAGCCGGCCATCGTCGAGCATCTGCAGCAGTATATTGAATACATCCGGATGTGCTTTTTCGATTTCATCGAGCAATACCACGGAGTAGGGCCTGCGCCGGACCGCCTCAGTCAGCTGCCCACCCTCATCGTAGCCCACGTAGCCGGGAGGAGCCCCCACAAGCCGGCTTACACTGTGCCGCTCCATATACTCACTCATGTCGATGCGAACCATGGCATTTTCGTCGTCAAACAAATAGGCCGCAAGCGCTCTTGCGAGTTCCGTTTTCCCCACGCCGGTGGAACCCAGAAAGATAAATGATCCGATAGGCCGTGCTTCATCCTGCAGCCCTGCCCGCGACCGTCTCACCGCGTTAGATACACTTTCAATGGCATTGTGCTGCCCTACTACCCGTTTGTGCAGTTCGTCTTCAAGATGAAGCAGTTTCTGGCGTTCACTCTGCAGCATTTTACTTACCGGGATTCCTGTCCATCTCGAAATAATCTCGGCAATATCCTCTGCATCAACCACCTCCTTGAGCATGGCGTGGTCTTTCTGAAAGTCAGCGAGTTTGTCGTTAGTTTGTCTGAGTTCATTTTCCAGATTGTTGATTGATCCGTACCGAAGCTCGGCAACCTTTTCATAATCACCATCTCTTTCTGCTTTTTCAGCACGAACCCGGGCCGCTTCGATGGCCTGTTTTAGTTCCCTGGTCTTTTTAATAAGATCCCGTTCGTTGGTCCAGTGCGCTTTCAGCTTGTTCGATTTCTCGTTCAGATCGGCCAGGTCTTTACTGATCTGATCAATCTTATCCCTGGCTTTTTCACGCTTTAGGGCCTCCCGTTCAATTTCAAGCTGCCGGATCTGACGTTCAATGTTGTCGAGTTCTTCGGGCAGGGAATCAATTTCAATACGCAGCCGCGATGCTGCTTCATCAATCAGGTCAATGGCCTTGTCGGGCAGAAACCGGTCGGTTATATATCTGTGCGACAGTTCCGCAGCCGATACTATCGCTGAATCGGTAATCTGAACCCCATGGTGCAGTTCATACCTCTCTTTAAGACCGCGCAATATGGAAATTGTATCTTCAACCGAAGGTTCGCCCACAAAAACAGTCTGCAGCCTTCGCTCAAGAGCTTTGTCTTTTTCGATGAATTTACGGTATTCTGTGAGTGTTGTGGCACCGATGGCACGCAGTTCACCCCTCGCCAGGCTTGGTTTCAGAATGTTGGCGGCATCCATGGCACCTTCCGATGCACCGGCACCAACAAGCGTGTGGATTTCATCAATGAACATAATTATCTCGCCGTCGGCATCCGTTACCTCCTTGATAACCGCCTTTAGACGATCCTCAAACTCACCCCGGTATTTCGCACCGGCAACCAGTGCTCCGAGGTCGAGGGCCACAATCCGCTTTGAGCGCAACCCTTCGGGAACATCCCCTTTTACGATGCGCAATGCAAGTCCCTCGGCTATTGCTGTTTTACCAACACCCGGTTCACCGATCAGTACCGGGTTATTCTTTGTGCGTCGGTTCAGTATCTGCATCACACGCCTGATTTCATGATCGCGACCGATAACAGGATCCAGTTTGTTCTTTTCAGCAGCCTCGTTCAGGTCGCGTGCATACCTTTTTAGTGCCTGATAACGGTTTTCAGCATGCTGATCGTCAACCTTGTGCGATCCCCTGATCTCTTTAAGAATCTTCAGGATGTTGTCTTTTGTTACACCCTCATCTGTCAGGTTCTTTTTAACGGAGCTTTCAGCAACAACAAGCCCAATCAGCAGATGTTCCGATGATACATACTCATCACCCAGTTCGGAACTTACTTTTAATGCTGCATCAAATACTCCTTTGGAATCGTTTGACAGGTACTGCCCGGAAACCGCAGCACCCTTTACAACAGGATAGGTTGAGATTGTTCGATCAAGGTTTCTTTCAATCGCACCGATATTTGAACCAAGCTTTTTAATGATGGTTGAAACAATGCTGTCAGTATCAGTGATCATCACCTTGAGCAGATGGGCTGGTTCAAGTGCCTGATGATTGTTACCGGCAGCCATCTCAAGGGCAGACTGTACCGATTCCTGGGCTTTGATGGTAAATTTATTCAGGTTCATTTATGTAACTCCATTCTCATCTCTTTTAATTTCTCAAACAGTTCTTTCTCTCCGGCCGACAGCTTTTCAGGTAATCGGCAGTTCAGTTTCAGGATCATGTCTCCGTAGCGGCTTTCATTCTTGAAAACCGGAAATCCCTGTCCCTTCAGCCTGAGAGATTGTCCCGGCTGGTTCAGCTCAGGTACAGTAACTTTTACGGTTCCACGAGGGGTACGAACCTCAAACTGCCCACCCAGCACCAGCGTGTAGAGGTCGGTGTTCATTTCAACAATCAGGTCATCTCCCGAGCGCTTCCAGGTGGGGTGCGGCTTTTCACGAATTTCTATATACAAGTCTCCGGTTGTCTGGCTTCGGTTGCTTTTATTACCTCGGCCCGCAAGTTTAAGCTTCTGCCCGCCTTTAATTCCGCGAGGTATTTTCACCCTCATACGTTTATTGTTCAGTATAAACGTTTTTTCCGCTCCGTTTGCTACATCCTCAAGGGTAACTTCCATGGTTGCGTGAACATCCAGGTTTTCACGACGGAAGCTATTCTGCTTTGCTGACTGTTTGCCGGCTGAATAACCGCCACCACCAAACAGGCTTTCAAAAAAATCGGAAAAGGATGAACCGCCACCAGCACCAAACATATCGTCAAAGTTACCCGAATATTCATAACTATACCCTCCCGGGGCACCCGCCGGCCTGTATTGCGACCAGTTGAAATCATCAGCAGTGCCACCGGAACGGTGATACCTTTTCCAGTCGCTTCCAACCTCATCATATATTTTCTTCTTTTCCGGGTCTTTCAATACTTCATAGGCCTCACTTATATCCTTGAATTTTTTTACAGCGGTATCGTCATCCGGATTACCATCAGGATGGTATTTAGCAGCCATCTTCCGATATGCTTTTTTAATATCAGCAGTAGAAGAATCTCGGGATACACCCAGTATTTTATAGTAATCTCTGTAATCCATGCATCTTGTCAGCCATTTTCTGCAATTTTGGCATAGTTAATATTCTGAGCTATCGATACTGCTCATTATAACTACTGTGCAAATACCTTGCCAACCGGGGCAGTAATTACCCATAATTGACATCATTATTTGTTCCTCAAGGTATCAAAACCGAACCGATCTCTGCCGATTTATTATTGGAAATATCATTTCAATCATTAACTTAATTATTGGTTATATCTTCGAAACTAACCAGAATTTTTAAAGCGCATTGTTATGAAAACTCTCCTCTATAAAGCTTCAGGTTCCCTTCTAATCTCAATGGTGCTGCTTTTCACGGCATGTGCCGAAAAAGATGAAACCGCCGTTGAAAACATGAAGTCACGCCCCGACTCTGTTCTTGTTATAAATGCCGGTAAAGAAATCGTTACTGAATCATTTGCTGCCATCAGTAATGCCCTGGGCACTGCAATGACCAGGGGTGGAGTCCAGCATGCGATCGAATACTGTAATACAGTAGCAATAGAACTTACAGATTCGGTTTCCACCCAATATGAAGTTACTATCAGGCGGGCGTCCCACAAGCCGCGGAACCCGAATAATCGTGCCAATGAGATGGAAATGGCCAGTATAGAGGCTTATATGCAAATGATAAGCGATGGCACTGAACTAACCCCCAGGCTTGAGTTTCAGGAGAACAGTGTGATTTACCATGCACCGTTACGACTTGTCACTTTTACCTGTCTCAGCTGCCATGGCAGTACAAATGAAGATATTTTGGAAGAAGATTACGCTATCATAAAACAGCATTACCCCGATGATGAGGCGACCGGTTTTGAACTTGATGAGCTCAGAGGCATCTGGTCTGTAACGTTCCCGTATGAATTTTTCAAAACCTACGAACGTACAGACGGGTTATAAGAATAACTTTCAGGTTGGTTAAGGGTCGGCAATGGCATCAGGCTGGGTAATTCAATCCTGTGTCTGAACTTCCTTAAGATCGCTTGATTTGGCTGCCGTTTCGGGAATATGGGGGAACAGTACAGAAAAGGTTGTACCGGTATCCCGGGCGCTGTTAACATCAATTGTTCCGCCAATAAGGTCAACAAGTTCCTTAACAATAGACAAACCCAACCCGGTAGATTTCTCACCTGCGGTAGGCCGTGCCGATAAAGTCTGATAGCGTCTGTACAGACGGGGCATGTCTGTTTCTGGTATACCTTCACCCTGATCAGTAACCGTAAGGCGGTAACCGTTCGAATCATCTTTCAGAAATATCTCAACTTTTTTCCCGATCGGGGAATACTTAATCGCATTTGAAATAAGATTATCTGCGATTTGCACAAAAATACCCTTGTCGGTATAAACTGTTCGGCCTTCAAAATCACTTTCTGTCTTCAATCTGATATTTTTTTTGACTGTTGCCGTTTCATGACCGAAAATGAGGGTTTTCAGCAACGCATGAATGTCAATATGTTCAGGTGTAACCGCTATGGTACCTTCATCAAACTTGTTGACTTCAAGCAGATTATTGATGAGCGAAGCCATTTGTGATGTTGATTCGGAAATAAAATCAAGTAATTCACTGTGTTCCCTGCTCAACAGATATGCATCCATTTTCATCAGTTCATTTACCGAATTTATTGCGTTGAGCGGACTTCTTAAATCATGCGCCGCATTGCCCATGAATTTGCTTATGTCCATTCTCAATTTCACCTCTTTCTCATTCAGGCGGATCAGTTTTCTGTTGTTTTCGACCTCCAGCGCCATCAATTGCCTGTTTTCTCTGCTCTTTTTTCGAATGGTTAATACGGCACCCATCATCGTAAAACCTATCACGAACAACCCGGCAAATGAGATCGTGTTATAGGTATAATAAGCTCTTTCAAGTTCGCTCGTTCTCTCCGCCTGAAGCTCTTCCTCAAGTGCTTTAATATTCCGGATTACCGTCCGAAGGGTGTCCATGGTCAACTTGCCCTGATCTGTTTTCATAATGGTAAGGGCTGCTTCAGTGCCAGATCGCTGAAACTGAGTAATACATAAGTGGAATCAGCCGCTCCTCAATTATTTCCTGCTGCAGGGGATTATCATTCGTTAAAGACTGGAGGCGAAACAACTCAAGATCGATTTCCCAAAGCGAATTGTTGTAGGGCTCTAAATAATCATAATTTCCTGTAAGTAAATATCCCCTTTGACCAGTTTCAGCATCCTGTAGATTTGACCATAACGTAGTTGTACATTCAATCACGTTATAACTTCGAATCAAACTCTGGGTATTTTCTGCTTTCCTCGTCGCACCCATTGAGATCAGTATAGCAGTAAAAACCGTCAGTATTATTGATGCGGCAAGTAACAGATATATATGTAACTGACTTTTCAACTATGTATCAGGATTTTATACAGGCCTTCACCAGTCCGTTTACCATATGTATTTTCAGGTGATGCTTCTGTTGACTGGAAGAATTGATGTCTGATGATGTGTTATTTGTAACGATACCTTTAGTATAACTGGTAATCGGGATTGCGGAAATATATGTGCCGCTTGTCATACTCTGGTTTACTATTGATATTATATCATTTATGTAATTATTGAAACATGTATAGCCAAACTGTGTGCCTAAACTTTAATTTTTACTAATATTTCTCCCTCTTGTTTCTCGATTTATCAAGTTTTTATACAACAGTCTGACCCGACCGGCAGTTTTGTCAAAAGGAAAACTGCGCCGCAGATATATACCTGCAGCTATACAAAAATCTCACACTAAGGTTTTCAGGTACCCGTCAGACTACGTTTCTGATTTATAACCCTCTCATGAACCAGATCAATTAGCAGAAGCGAATTGCAGTAATATGGGATTTTTTAATCCTGATTTTGAACAGCATAGCATCCCAGAACTTTCATAAAAGCTGCTCTGGCTTCGAGTTCTTTAAGCGCCCTCTTTACGGCCGGATCTTTAATATTACCTTCAATGTCCATATAAAAGAGATACTGCCACGGTTTACCATGCCGCGGGCGTGATTCAAGTTTGGTCATGCTGATGCCATGTTTATTGAGTACCTGCAGACATTTGAACAGTGCTCCCTTTTCATGAACAGTAGCCAGCATCAGGGATGTTTTACAGGGTAACTGGGGATCGCATTCCACGGGATTACTTGAAACGACAACAAATCTTGTGAAATTTTCAGACTGGTTTGCAATGTCTTTTACAAGTATTTCAAGTCCATAGATTTCTGCAGCATAAGCACTGGCAATAGCTGCCTGCGACAGGTCGGCTTCATCACGCACTTTCTGGGCAGCCATGGCTGTATCGTCGTATGATTCAATCTTGCAGCGTGGTAATTTCGCAAGGAACCGGCTGCACTGGGCTATAGCCTGTGGGTGCGACATAACCCGTCTGATATTCTCGAGCTGAACCTGCTCGGGAGCCATAAGGCAGTGAACTACACGCAATACTTCTTCGCCAATAATATGCAGCTTTTTTTCGCCAAGCAGATCGTATGTATCATTGATTGATCCGGCCGTTGTATTTTCGATGGGCAGAATAGCTACATTTGCCTGGCCCTCTTCAACAGCTGTAGCAGCCTGTTCAAAAGTACGAAATCCGGTACAGCGGATATCATCGTAGCGCTCATGAAAATGGCGCATTGCAGCCTGGTGACTGAACGCTCCATCGGTACCCTGATAGGCTACAGTTATAGCCCGCTCCTCGTACATATCGTTCTGATGGTCGAGCAGTGAGTGGCTCTGATAACGTACAGACTGGTAAATAATATCCCGAAAAAGCTGTTCGGCAAAATACGGATCCAGACCCGATTCAACCGCCATTCCCCTGACCCTTTTCAACAGCTGCTCTTCTCTTTCCACATCCCTTATACGTGCGGTACCGGTAATTTTGGTTGAAAAAACTTCGCGAACAATACGATGTCGTTGGGCCAGGTTGTCTATTATCTGCTGATCAAGTTCGTCGATAGTGCGGCGATAATCAGATAATTTTTCCTCTTTTTTATTATCAGGCATACATCAGTACCAGAGTATTAAATTTTTCGATTCAGGTACTGAAGATAGCGATTTACTGCATCAGAGCGCACGCGACTTCATAAAAAACAGCCTATCTTATTCTCAACTCATAGTAAGCCAATGTATCCTCGCCGCGCCGCACTCCAAGCACTACCCGGTTATCTTCTTTGAGACTGTTGTCAAGTAACATCTTAAGCTCATCAAGGCTGGTAACAGTACGGTTATCTACACCTACGATGATGTCGTTGGCGCGAAGCCCTCGCCTGGAAGCCTCTGAACCAGGCTCAACACCCGTAATCACAAGCTCAAAACTTGCAAGATCATCGGGCTGGGCCAGTTCTGCTACTGTAAAGCCAAGATCAAATGTATGAGAATCCACTTCAGTATCGAAATCAAGATCCATGGGCTGATCGTCCATTCTCTGAGCCCAACGGTTTATCGATTCGTTATCCATACCATACAATTCAAGTTGCTTTTCAAGAATATCACCATTCCTCCAAAGAGTGACCTTAACAGTATCACCCGGCCTGTTCAGAGCGATGCGGGCCTGCAGATCATTCGATTCACCGACGGGGTAATCATTAACCGATAGTATCACATCACTAACTTTAATGCCGGCCCTGTCTGCCGAGCCCTCAGGAACTATTTCAACAATTTCAACACCTGATATCTGCCTCAATCCAAGTTGCCGTGCCCTGCGGTCATCCACAGAAACGATCTGAACCCCCAGAAACGCTCTCTGCACCTCACCAAATTCAATAAGGTCGCGGCCAATTTTAAAAGCCAGATTGATGGGAATAGCAAAACCATACCCCTGGTTGCCACCATTCTCCGTTGCAATAGCCGTATTAATCCCTATCAGTTCACCACTCATATTCACGAGTGCACCTCCGCTGTTTCCTTTGTTAATGGCAGCATCAGTCTGAATAAAGTGTTCAATGCTCATCCGGTCGCTGATGATCTGCACATTCCGGCCGAGGGCGCTAACTATACCAGCGGTGACAGTTGAGCGCAACCTGAGCGGATTCCCGACAGCCATCACCCAGTCGCCGATTTCAAGCATATCGGAGTCTCCGATAATCGTGTGGGGCAGATCCTGATCATCAATTTTGATAACGGCAAGATCCGTCTGAGGATCACGACCTATGATACTGGCATCATAAAAGCCTGCTCGTTCCTCGCTCCTGCCACTACATGATTGTTCGTAAGAATAAATCCATCGGGACTGATTAGCACGCCCGAACCGATAGTGCTGGCCCTTCTTTGGGGAAAAATACGCTCCCAGAAATTTTCATCCAGATTGTGGTTTTCATCCTCCGGCATCTCCCTGCGTGCAAGATTGACTGACGATTCAATGTATACAACGGTTGGCAAAACTTCGCGGGCCACATCCTTAAGGACAAATCCGGGTATATCGACAACATTTTCAGTATAAGGCTCAACCGGCCCGAGTGATCTCCTCACATCTGTTACCCTGACTTCAACCTTTTCAAGCCCATAACCGTCTCTCCAGATCATAATTATCATACCGAGCAGAATGCCAGTCAGCAGCAGCATCAGGCCGGTCAGGATTTTTTGAAATAAACTCATGTAGTCATACTTAATTGTTCGAATATGACATCGGATTTCCGATCTTTTAAACCTTCAATGTGATGTTTAAGGTAAACGTCCATATGGCAAATGAGTTGCTTGAGATCTGATGTATTCAGATTCTTTTTCAACAGTACGGCGGCTTTGTTCCCGAAAACAGCTTTTACATATTCGGTTTGCGGGTTTGTTAACCTGAAATAGAACTCATCAGCAGGTTCATCCGAGAAACTGCCGCTATTTATGTTCAGATAAACAAAATTACCGGAATTCCGTTCAATTTTTTCCTCAGACTGCAGGCCCACACCCATTAGCTCTGCAAGCCTCATCTGTATGTAAGGGAACAGATTCCTGACCTGACCTTCAGTATTATGCAGCCAGTTTAACACGGATTCGACAAATTGAAACAGCTCACTGCTGTTTTCGTGACTGTGAACCAGCTGGTCGGTCATTTCCAGCAAACCCATAGACACAGCCAGTTTCTCATAATCTGTCTGGATATTGAATGTTTTCTGCCGGTAAGTGGCATCGCTTAGTGATTGAACAGACCGTGATGTTTTATAAAAATAGATTACATCGAGTATGTTACCGGTCTGCATGAGGCCGGAATATTTGCTTTTCGGACTTTTGGCACCACGTACCATAACACTCACTTTACCCTCCTCAGGAGTAAAAAGTGTTACAATCTTGCTTGATTCCCGGAAATCAACACTCCGGAGAACTATGGCGGGTGATTTTTTTATCAATTGAAAAGCGGTTACGGTTAGATAAACAGTAAAGTAACTATCATGAAACAGCAATGACAATCTAATAGTCTGTTTGCTGATCAGTAGTCGTATCGGATCCAGTTTTTGTCTTCAAGGACCTGTACCAGAGCCGGTAAAAATGTTACCGCCGAGAGCAGGGTCATTCCGATACCGATCAGGGCCATTAAACCAATGGAAAACAGACCGGGATGATTGGTCAGTAACAAACCGGCAAAACCAAGCATGGTTGTTAGTGAGCCTATGGTTATATGCTGGCCGGTACTCGAGAGTACGTTCCACATGCTCGCTCTGCCTTCTTCCCTGTATCTGCTGGCAAGGTGTACACCGTTGTCGTTTCCTATTCCCAGTATGGCGGGAAGAACAACCAGATTGTAGAAGTTAAAAGACAGATTAAACAGGATCATAATTGCAAACATCCAGCTCAATCCGATTATCAGCGGTAGCATAGAGATAATAGTCCACCTGAATGACCGGAATGAGATGTACATAAGTATTAATATCATAATAAAGGTGGCAAATACCATGATGAAACTTTCATCCTGCATCAGGTCCAGCATTTCTGCTGCCACAATAGATGTGCTTGCCGCATGATAAATCCCGTCTTCGGTTTCAATCGTGCCAATTTCATTTTTAAATCCAATGGATACTCGACCGTCTGCAAGGCTCTGATTCGGGTATATCATTACAAAACGCCCGATTTCGCCGTCGCGGGTTACAAATCTTTCAGTGAGAAATGCAGGCAAATCGCTAAAATCAAGGGGTTCGGTTACCTCGGAAGCTTTACGAAGTATATCAAGGTCGCTGCTTTCCTGTTCTCTAAGAAACGGATCCTGCAATCTCTCTCTAACCAGGGCAACCTGCCGGAGTTTGGCTCCTTCCTCATCAACAGTAACCGGGAAACGCTCCTGAAGTGATTCAACATCAAGTATATATGTTGCATCGCCGCTTTCCTCTTTGATCATCCTGATACTATTAACTATTCTGTCAACCTCCTCATAGGTATCGGCCAGAATGTATGCGGGGTTCCTTCTGGTGCCTGACGATATTTCCCGTGACAGATCCCTTAACTCCCGGTATTCAGGGAACTCTGCTTCAAGATTACCGAAATCGTACTCGAATTCCAGTTTTTGGGTGTTGAAACTTACAAACAGTATCACGCCGATTCCGAAAACAAGTATTGTTTTGGAGAATGGATATCGTTTGGGAGGTTTCTTTACGAATACATCGCCTTCATTCTTGTTAACCAGTATTAATCCCATTCTCTCAAAAAAGACAATAAAAGCCGGCAATATGTAGATCATTGCCATATATGCAAAAATGATACCGAGTCCCGATATGAAACCGAACTCCGAAAATCCCCTGAATTCGGCATAGGTAAGTACAAACAAGGCTATGGCTGTGGTAACAGCACTGGTCATTATGGCAAGTCCTGTACTTTCATAGGTTTCAAGCAGTGCATCCAGTATTTCAATCCCCTCTGAACGCTTCTCAAGATAACGGGCATAAAAATGCAGGCCATAATCGATGCCCAAACCGAACAGGATTACAAACAAAACCGAGGTCATGGTATTTAGTACCCCCAGGGTAAAATAGGCAATGGCAAATGTGTAGGTGAGGCTAAAAAGCAGAGGCAAACCAATAATCAGTGTAGAAATCGGCATTCTGGCAACATGGACCCATATGCTGTGCTTTCTCAGAGC
>JAIVHB010000116.1 GCA_020201275.1 Rhodothermaceae bacterium
CCTGGCACTCGAAAATGCCCTGAACCACAAGGTTTTTGATGAGCAGGACATCCAGGATATTCTGAAAGAAGTATCGCCTTTCGAAAACGACAACCGTTCAGAATGGCTGCAGGACAACTTCCAGCGCGACAAGCTGCTGATCCGTGGTACTCAGCCCATATATGGTATCCGCTATAACGGGCTTTTCCAGTTACTTGGCTATTTCTATGGGGCACTCGGCGATACGGATATGGCGGTGCAGAGTGTGGACAGTGTACTTCGGTATCAGGGTGCATTCTATCAGAACAATTATATGACCCATACCGATAATGCAAGCCATATCGCAGCCGTGTTTTACACCTATGGCCAGGATGAGGCGCTGAAGGCCTTTATTCAACGCATTTCCATGCGCGTGAACATGGATCCGGTGCAGTTTTACAGCAGAATATTGTCGAATGCAATCATACGTGGTGATATGAATAATCACTTCAGATACTTTGATGAATCCGAGCGCATCGTTTCGAATATGATCCTGAGGCTGTCTGATGATGATCTTCTGCACTATTTCTTTGCCGCCATGCGTGATGAGATCATGAAGCAGCCAGATCCCGATACCAGAAATTTCCAGCTTGCCCTGGCCTACAAGAACACCGGAAGCCTGCTCGCCTACCGGATCGGGATGAGGGCGGGCAACGGTACGATGCAGCCAGCCTACGACCATTTTGAGCAGGCTCTGAACCACTACCGCCGGGTATCGCCCACCTGGCTGAACCAGGAAATCACCGTTCCGGGTAATTACGATTCAGAACTGTCTACCGTGCCCCGCCGGTACCTGTTTCAATTTCCCGATTATCGGGTGGATTTTCATCCGGCCGCAGTCAGATCGCTAAACGTACTGTATTCTTCTCCGCAATTCCTCATCTACCTGCTTGATAATGGTGTATTTGACGAAGTCTATAAGGATCAGGAATCCATCAGGTTTTTCGAAAGCTGGTTTCTGAGCTACAACGGTACCATGATTTCGCGCGATTTTTCGCACCGTGACCTGATACCCTACGATCAGTTGCAGCAGATTGCCGGGAAGCTGGAGCAGAGGGAGGCGGAACAGGTTGCCGATCTGAACCTACTGTACTTATACCTGTCGGACGCCGCTTTCAATGCCGGCGACAGCGACCAGGGGATTGCCAGTCTCCGAAGGGTGCGAACCGACCGGCTGCTCAATTCCTTCCAGTATACATTGCCATTCTTTTTCAACACCCAGTCTCTCGAAATGGTTGCGATTGCCGTTGGTCATCTTGCCGAACATAACGAGTTCGAACTGGCCTACGAACTGGTAAATGTTTTTCGCAATGTGGTGAACCGGTCCACTTTATATGCTTATGCAAGTCAGCAGGTTTCCCTTCGGAATGCATCCGAAGAAGCTGCTGCCAGGCTGATCGATTCCGCCCGCGTTGAAATGGGACGCCTCGACAACCCGTCGGCTTTCCAACCGAACCGGCCGAATGTGGCCTCGGCCCTTATGTTCCATGACACACGGCAAAACAGGGAAGAGGCGTATCAGATCATCCGAAATTCAAATCAAAAAATCAACGCCATGAGCAGTTTTGCCCATGCCGAGGCAAAGGGCCAGAATCTGTACCGGGCATTGCAACATATTCCGGATCTGATATCGAGTGCAGACCGCGCCTTCATGTTACGGGATGCCGTAACCGGGTACTACCGGAACGATGTGTTGCCAGCCGGGTGGGAAATGTACAGCCAAAATGAATTTTGGGCGGTCAGGAGATTTCTGCCATACATAAGGGAGGGTTCCTGAATGTTCGAACAGCAGAATATTTGTCCTTATACCGGCCTCAGGGCGTTTACCGAAGAGGAGAGCCTCTATTTCAAGGGCCGTGACCAGCAGATCGACCAGATAACTGCGCAGCTTGAAAAAAACAAGTTTCTGATGCTCACCGGGGCATCCGGCGAGGGGAAGTCGTCGCTGATTTATGCGGGCCTCATCCCGAACGCGAAGGCCGGGTTCTTCAGGGCGAAATACAGCAACTGGGTGATCGCCGATTTCCGCCCTGAACGCAGTCCGGTAAGAAACATGGCCAGGTCTATTTCCGGCAAGTTCGGTATCCAGGCAGGAACCGTCGAAACCGAGCTGCGAAGGGGGTATTCATCGCTGCTCGACCTGTATATGAACTCCGACTTTTACTATGACGAGCAGAGTGAACAGTGGCAGAGCCTGAGCGAGGACGAAAAGAAAGAGAAAAAGCGGAAGGCTTCGAACCTGCTCATCATTGCCGATCAGTTCGAGGAGTTTTTCACAAATCCGGAAAATTTCTATAATGAGATCCCCTCCCAGGATTCGCAGATTGTGGTGAACCTGATGCTGGAGACCGCCCGGCTGGCGCTGAAAAATAATATACCAGTCTATGTGGTTTGTACCATGCGCTCCGACTACATAGGCCAGTGTTCGGCCTTCCGCGGGTTACCCGACTACATCGGCTTCTCCCAGTTTTTCGTACCCAGGCTCAAGCGATGCCTTAAATCAGGTTTGGCGGGCTGCTGATGATGGCCGTGAAGAGATGGACCTGCTCCATTACGCCATGGTGGGAGGGATGCCGGCAAACGAATTGCCCGATGAGGACCAGCAAACATTTCTGCAATGGTATAAATCGCTATCCGAAAGCCACCGCAGTTATTTCAAGGAATCTGGTTTGCACAGGGTCATTGAAATCCATGCCGATCTGCTGTACGAAAATGCATGGCAGACCTATAACAAGACGTTTCCCGACAAGCAGATTTCCCGGGAACAGGCGAGCCGGATCGTATCGAGTACATTCAGTTGCCTTACGAAGATCGACAACAGCCGGGCCGTACGAAACCGGATGAGCCTGCAGGAAATAACGGAGATCATCCAAACCGAAGGAATAACCGCACGCATGGTGGGTAATGTGCTGAATGTTTTCCGGGAGGAGGGCAATTCGTTCATCCGGCCGTTCAGCACCGATGACCCGGCCACGCATGTGCTGCAACCCGAAACGGTGCTCGACATCACCCACGAAAGCCTTATCCGGAACTGGACCCGGCTTAAAAGCTGGGCAAACCAGGAATTCGAGTACTATTCGACCTATCTGGATTTCAAGAAACAGCTCGACCGCTGGCTGGAAAGCGGTAAAAGCAACAACTTTTTGTTGCCGATCGGTCCGCTTGCCTACTTCGAAAACTGGTACCAGGAGTGCCGCCCAAATGCCAGCTGGATCAGGCGGTATTCCGAGATAACGGGTGACAAAGCTTCGGAACTGGCGCAGGCGGAGACCATTCTGACCGACACCCGCGATTTCCTGAAGCGCAGTGCGCGCAAGGTAGCAGTCACCCGAGCATTCATGCGATACGGGCCCAAACGGATTGCCACCGGATTTGCCATAGTACTGATGACGGTTCTCAGCATTTATTACTGGGTTGATGCCGAACGCAAGCAAAACGAGCGTGTAATTGAAACGGTCCGTGCCGAGTCAACGGATCTTCTGAACAGTACCGAGGTGAATCCCGAGGTGAAGGCCATATACCTCCTCACCCAGGAACGCTACGAACCGGGCTCATTGATCCCGTTTCTGGACGGACTTGAAGACAGGCGGCGCCTTCCGCTGGCCACAGCAGCGTTCACGAGCTGAACAAAATCAGTACCATATTTGCATACGACAACTATTACAACCCGGATGAACAGACTGAAGCCCTTCTGAAACAGTTTGTAGATACGGGATTTGACCTGGTTCTGCAGTTCTACACCGACCAGTCGCTGTTCCGGCCGGCTGTACCGATAGAACTGAATTATGCCATACAGCAGTGGCTGACCTTCGGAACGGCATCCGTAGAAAGATCTGAACAGATACTGATGACCATTTCGCCGTTTGAATCGGAAACCGGGCTGGCCTCATTTAACCAGTATTACCCGCGGGGCAGCTATGAAATCAACGGCCGGGTAGCCAATGACTTTAACGGGGGGTATCACACACTGGCCTCCCTGTATGCGTCAACCGGCAATACCAATCGTGTTACAGACAGTTTTGAACGGATACGGGAGTCGGGCCAGGATGATTATTTCACCGGTAGCCTGTTCAATAACTACAATCACATCATGGGCATTCTCTATCAGTTTGGCCATGGCGACGAGGTTCAAACCGTGGTACGTTGGCTGGGAAACAACTATGCGTCGAATGTTCCGCTTACCATATATCGGAACGCGGTAATCAGGGCCGGGTATATGAGCCAGTTTTCCCGCGGAAACATCGACCGGAATATTTTCAGGGCGTACAGCGGGTATTTTTTCCCGAACCTGAACCTGGCTCGCCGTGACGTATTCGATGCTCTTGCCGATGAATATGAGCAACTGATTATGGCCGTTCCTGACCCGAATGAACGGAATTATCTGATGGCCATCAACATGAAGCGAAGGGCCATGTACGGGCACAAGTACGCATTTGACCGGGGCATGGATCCCGATATCGGGCGGCTGGAAGGATACCTGGATCGGGCGCTCGGTTATTTCCGGAATATAGACAGTGATTTCCTGGCCGAACCGGTATCCATTACCACCCCCTATTTCGGGGAGGGGGTTAGAAGCCGTGAGTACCGCCGCCGGGATCTGTTCATCTATCCGGATTACATGGAAGGCTGGTTCAGCGGTACCTACCACAGCGATCTGTTCTTCAACTACATCGATAAAAACAACCTGTTTCGTGAGTTTTACCGCACATCGGGAGAACTCGATATG
>JAIVHB010000117.1 GCA_020201275.1 Rhodothermaceae bacterium
TACTGACCGGGATTGTCGAACCACCAGAGGTCCCAGTGTACGTCCGACATTTCGTGGGGGATGTCGGTTGTTCCGGTAAAGGATATCCAGTTGGAAAGGCCGGCAAAGGTGATGGCTGCAGCAAACCGGTCGGAATAGCGGGTTCCGGCCCAGGCCGAAAAATAGCCGCCATATGATGTACCCGAAATGCCAACCCTGTTGCGGTCGATAAGGCCCTGTCGATGCAGATCGTCTATAGCCAGCAGCACATCGTCAAATTCCTTACCGCCAAGATCGCGGTGATTGGCCATGGCAAAATGGGATCCCCGCCCCGCACTGCCCCTGTAGTTGGGCTTGAGTACTATGTATCCGTTTGCAGCAAGAAGCTGAGTGGGATAGAGCGCCCCGGTATTCCAGCCGTCCATGCTAACACCCTCCGGACCACCATGCGGCAGTATAGTTAGCGGGTAGCGCTGACCTTCGATGTAATCGACAGGAAGCACCAGCACGCCCTGAATAGTAAGTCCGTCGGCCCCCGGCCATTCTATGGTACTCTGACGCCCGAAAGTGACGGCATTCAGCAATTCGTTGTGGCGTGTAATTCGGTTCAGACGTCCATCCTGAAAAGTTCCCCGGTAAACTTCATTCGGATGCTGCCTTGTGTTAACGGATGCGGCGAATGTTGTATTCCGTGCATCAGGGCTGATACTTCGAAAAACCTCGGTTCCGCCGCCGGCTACGCGTGTTACGGTTCCACCGGCTGATGGTATCCGGTTAAGCGTGGTTCGCGTGCCTTCAACTGCAGTGAAAACCACTGTGTTATTGTCGCCCCAGGATACCCATTCTGCTGTACCTTCATAATTATCGGGGGTAATATCGGCCGTTGAACCGGTTTCCGTATCAGCAACCCAAAGACGCTGTGCAAGCGGATCGCTTCTGCGCATGGCGCCGAGATAAACCAGTTTTTTATTATCCGGCGACCATGCCATCATGCCCAGCTTGCCGTCTGTTTTAACCAGGTGCCGCGGATTCAGTCCGTCTGTACGCATGATGTAGATCTGGCTGAACATCTGGTTTTGATCGTCGCCCGTTTCCTCACTTATTCGCACAGCCAGGCGGTTGCTGTCGTTGGCCCAGGCAAAATCCCATACCATTCTGTCGTGTGCTGTAATCGCCTGCGGACGGGTATCACCAACAGGCTGCATCCAGAGTCGAACCGGTCTTTCGTGTTCACCGTACACAATCATATCATAGCCCTGTTCTTTGCGGCTCTGTTCTGCAGTTGCTATGGGGTCCCTGGCTGTATAGGCAATTCTGCGCATATCGGGTGAAACCCTGAAGGTGATAATACCCTGGGGAGAAAAGGAGATCCGCTGCAGATTGCTGCCATCGGCCTGCACGGTGTATGCCTGATTCTGGTTGTCGTGTTCGTCAATACGGGATGCAAAGGCCAGTCTGCCGTCGGCCAGCCAGGCGGGCGATGATGCACTGCCAGGTTTGCGTATGACCGGAATGGCAGTGCCGCCCGATGCGGGAATAATGTATAGTTCGGAATAGTTCCGGCCAACGGCCTCATCCTCTTCACGCGGTACACTGAGGGTATATGCAATATGCTGCCCGTCGGGGCTTAAAACTACACTGCCAACGCGCTCGAGGCTGACGAGTTGTTCCATGGTTATGCCCTGGGAGAAGAGGGTAAGAGGCAGGGCTATTAGCAGAATAATCAGATAAAATCGTTTGTTCAACATGGCATCAGGATTGTTTTAGTCTGTATTCAGAATCTGATACAGCACAGTTAAGGATTGTATATTATTGTTCGTCAGAAATGATGTGTTTCCAGGTTAGTTACAGGTTTTTGTACTTTGCCGGATGGAAAAATAACTATATAAATAACTGTTCCCAATGTAATGAATCGGGAACCATAAGTTTACTTAAGAATGACTATGATGCCAATGAATCACATTTGTCGTATACCTGCCCATAAAATGCTTGCGGGGATAGCTGAGGCCCGGAACATAAAAATCAGCAAAAAGCTGCCCATTCTTGATGAAAAACTGGCCGGTCTGCTGGCCGGCAGGACCGGTGAGCTGACCGGAGAAGCGGAGACGTTCAGGCTGGCATCCAGGGATATGCTTCGAAACGGGACCTATAAACCGACCGGAAGGGCCAAGCCCGCATCGGAATACCTGCTTAGGGCGGCACAAGATGGAACGTTCCCAAGAAAAAACACGGCCGTTGACATCAATAACTATATTTCACTTAACTATATGGTGCCCATATCATTATGGGATATTGACAAGGCGGGAGCAAGGCCACTGACCATTGATTTGGGCCAGCCCGGCGAGAAATATGTTTTTAATGAGGCGGGACAGGAGATTGATTTAAAAGACCTGGTCTGCGGGATACTGACAGACGCTGATGCCGGCCGGACTCCGGTGATCAATCCCGTAAAAGATTCGATGCTCACCAAAACCGATCCGGCTTCCGTGAATATTGGTTACGTGGTGTACTATCCGGCTGCGGCGG
>JAIVHB010000035.1 GCA_020201275.1 Rhodothermaceae bacterium
ACTGCCTGCAAATTCCGGGATGCGGGATGTGCCGGCGGCCTTGTCGCGGAAATAGATGCTACTCTGACCGGCAAAAAAGGAGGCCTTGTTCACCACCACATTGAATTCCACCTCGCTGTCGTATACTGATGACTTCGGGTAAAACAGCGCCCAGGCCAGCGTGCCGATGGCCAGCCAGGCGAGCAATCCGTACTGGTAAGCGTCTGATCCGGAAAAGCGTTTGAAGAGCAGGCTCAGCGGATAGATCAGTGCAGGGAACAGGATATAGGGGAGGATGCGAAGAAGGCCGAAATCGATGCTGGTATTGACCGTATCGGAGATTTCGGCCGCATTATAGGCGTAAAAATCGCGTCCGAGGGGCAGCAGCACTTCGGCATAGTACTGCACCAGGGCGATATAAATTAGCAGCAGCATTGTGGCCGCGATGTAGAAAAAGGCCGTGGTAAGCGTGAAACTTACAAGCCGGCCCACAAGATGGATGATCAGCAACAGTAGCCCGATCACGCCAATCAGTCCCAGGTCAAAAAGAAAACCCGTAAACAAAAGCTGCGCGTAATTGTCCGGCAGGATGTGCCTGCTGCTCACAATCAGGGCTTCATAAAACCTTACCGAAAGGAAAACGACGGCAAAGGCCGGGAAAAGGGCGCTGTAGTGTTTAATGGAGTCTTTAAGATGGATAATCATCAGGTGCAGGGTATATTCAGGTACAGGAGATATTCAATTACTCTACATATTCAATCGCCGGAGATTTAAGTGTCGGAAACATTCAATTACTGGTCCTATTCAGTTGCTTGTCATACTTAATTTCCGGAAGTACTCAATTGGTGATCATATTCAATTTCCGGAAATATTGGGAAACAGTCTTGCAGTAGTTAGCTGGGATAGATAAACACATTTCAGTCCGGATTGTTCTAGGTTATTGCAGGTTCTTTTACGGGTTCTTTTGCAGGTAGTGCATTTTGTCTATTTTGGCATCTTCCGGGATGCGGATAAACGGTCCTGTCATTTATGAATCCAGATAACTCCAGATGATTTATCTATATGTTGTTTTCGGCTATCTGACCCTGCTCATGGGCATCTCCATAGCGAAAAGCTTTCTGATCAAAAACCAGGAAGATTTTATGGTGGCGGGCCGTGCGGTACCGACCTACAAGCTGGTGGGTACGCTGCTGTGCACCTGGATCGGGTCGGGCAGCCTGCTGGCCGGTGCAGGACTGGCGGCACGGGTGGGTTTTTCGGAACTGTGGATGGCCGCTGGTGCCTGGGTGGGCATCGTGATCGTCTTTTTCCTGGCGGCGCGGGTGCGCAGGATCGCGCAGTTCACGGTTCCCGACATCCTGGAGCTTCGCTATAACAAATGGGCCCGCGTACTGGGCACAATTGTTATAGTGATCGCCTACACGACCATTGTGGGGTATCAGTTCAGGGGAGGCGGATTTGTTCTCGACCTGGTTGTGGGCGAAGGCCTGTCGTCGATTGTGGCCTCCATCCACAGCGCGGGGCTGCTCACTGATGGCATGGCGGCCTATATGGACGCGAACATCGGGGTGATTCTTACAGCGATGTTCATCATCACATTTACCGCTTTTGCGGGCATGCTGTCGATTGTTTCGGTCGATATCATCAACGGCGCGGTGATCACCTTCGCGGTACTGCTGGCCGTACCGCTCATCTTTTTCAACCTGGGCGGGGCCGACCATTTCACGGTTGCACTCGATCCGTCTTTTTTCACCATTTTCGGTGATCACAGCTGGATCTGGGCCATGGGGGTGTTTTTCCCGACCTTTCTGCTTCTGATGGGCGAGTCGAACATGTACCAGAAGTTTTTCTCGGCGAAAAACGAGAAATCGGCCAAGAACGCGGTGGTCTGGTGGGTTGTGGGAACCATTATCGTTGAGACGGCCATCGCTTCGGTTGCCATCCTGGCCTTCAGCCACTTCAACGGCCTCGGTGTGGGCCACGATCTGTTTCTGAGTGTGGAACAGAGTGAGCGGGTAATTCTGCACACGGCCCGGTACAGCACGGAGGTGGGCATCCCGCTGCTTGGCGGACTGCTGCTGATATGTGCGGCGGTGGCGATCATCACCTCCACGGGCAACAGTTTCCTGCTGGCACCATCTACGAACCTGACCCGGGACATCTACCAGCGGTTCGTTAATCCGGATGCCGGCGAGGTTGTGATCGTGCGCTTTCAGCGGATCATGGTGGTAAGCCTTGGCATCTTTGCCTACTTCCTGCTCACACAGTTTACGACCATTCTTGCGATGGCGTTCACGGCCTATACCATGGTTGGGGCGGGCCTTACCCCGGCACTGCTTGCGGCATTCCTGTGGAAACGGGTTACAACGGCCGGGGGCGTAGCCTCTATTGCGACCGGTATGGTGGTAACCCTGGCTATAACCGTGGCCAACTCGGTGATGGTCGAGCCCCTGCTCGACACCAGCTACATCGTACTGCCTGCAGCCGGTGCATCCATACTGGCACTGGTTATAGTTTCGCTAATGACTCCTCCTGATCCGAAGGAAAAGTGGAGAAAATTCTACACCGAAGAGGGTACGTTAGCCGACGCCATCGAAGAGCAGAAGAAAGCGGAGATGTAGAATTACTCGTTCCGGTTAACCATTGTAACAGCGGGTGCTCTTTTCAGGCAGAACGCGCTCGGGGATTGCCCCTATTTCACCGGAAGCTGTATGATGAACGCGGCTCCGGGATTCGTGTTCTCAACTTTCAGAACACCGCCATGGCCCTGGGCGATGATATCATAGCTGAGGCTGAGGCCCAGACCGGTTCCTGATCCTGTGGGTTTTGTGGTGAAGAAGGGTTCAAAAATGCGTTCACGGATGTTGTCGGGTATGCCCGGACCGTTGTCGGCAACCCGGATTTCAACCGTCGAATTATCCGGTTTTCTGGTTGATACTTCGATTACCGGGTTGTAATCGTCGCCTGTTTTCCCGGCGTGTTCCCAAACGGCGTCGAACGCATTACCGATGATGTTCAGTATCACCCTGCCCACATCCTGCGGGATCAGCGTAACCTGCCCGATGCTGTCGTCCAGGTTCAGCTTTACCTCGGCATTGAAATTGTTGATCTGGGCTTTCTTACCGTGGAATGCCAGGTTCACATTTTCGGATACAAGGGCATTCAGGTTAACCAGTTCCTTGCCGCCCTGACCGCCGCGGGCGTGCTGCATCATCGAGCGCACGATGGAATCTGCCCGTTTACCGTGTTCCTCGATTTTGGATGTGTTGGCCTTGAGATTACTGATAATATATTCGATCTCTTCTGTGTCGTTGTTTTCGACGGCTTCGTTCAGATCGGCAACGAGATCTTTTGAAAGAACTGCGAAGTTGTTGATGAAGTTGAGCGGGTTTTTGATTTCATGTGCGATCCCCGCAGACATCCGGCCGAGCGAAGCCATTTTTTCTGCCTGGATGAGCTGGTCCTGGGCCTCCTTGAGTTCATAGTAGGCTTTTTCAAGTTCTCTGGCCTTTTCAAGCTCCGAAGCCTTACGTTCATTTTCGATCTCAAGCATTCTGGTCTGGACTTCAGCGGCCTTCGACCGGGCATCCGCTGTCTCTGCCCGCAGCTCGGCCTCCAGGAGGCGTGCGGCTTCTCTCTCTTTTTTAATGAGGCGTACCCGCTGAATCCTGTCGATCGTGAAAACCGTGCCCGAAATAATAACAAAATAGATCAGAAAGGCCCACCACCGGAACCACCAGGGAGGTGAAATTAATACCGCATGCAAAAGGGGTTCCTCCGACCAGATCCCGCTTTCATTCACGGCCATTACTTCAAAGGTATACGTTTTATTCATAAAAACGGCCGGCAGGTTGGTATACCTCAGCGATACATCCGCCTTCTCGGCCGACCAGGTGTCGTCGTACCCCCGCAGCCTTGTGCGGTAGCGTACCTGCCGTTCATTGCCGAAACTGAGGGCAGCATATTCAAGAACCAGTTCGTTCCGGTCGCTTGCGGTACGGGTTAGGTTAACTTCACGGAGCCGGAGCAGCGGCGGAACCAGGTTTGGCCTGTTCAAATGGGGGTGGTATACCGAGATGCCCTTTGCCGTACCGTAATAGACTGTGCCATCGGCACCAGTAACCACAGAACCGTAGAACCAAACTTCATTATCAATGAGTCCGTCCTGCCGCGTAAGCGTATTAACAACAGTTCCATTACGGGGATCTACCTCAGCCAGTCCGAAATTGGTTCCTGTCCAAAAATTACCGGTTGTCGGGGAAAGATCGAGACTTGCCGCGTTATCGGCTAAAAATCCGGTGGCTGATGAGATGTGGTAGATGGTTTCGGCATTTGAAGGCCCGATGGCCAGAAGGCCCTTGGGTGTGCCTACCCACATGGTATCGTGGAGCCAGTATAGGGTTTCGATCTGATTGGTCGGGGCACCGTTATCGGTCGACCAGAACGGTACGAAGATGGCGCTGCCGCTTGTGTCGGTGACCAGGCCATCAAGTACCGCGGGGGTTACGGGGATGGTGCTCCTGAAAATACCCCGATCTCGGGTACCCACCCAAAGATGCCCGTTGCCATCGAAAGCCACGGCGTGCATGATGGTGGCCGGCAGGCCCGCCGAAGAACCGATCTCATAGATTTTCTCGTTTACAACCCCGTACACTACACGCACCCCGGGAAACCACATGCCTGGCAGGGTAAGATCACCGGATTCATCTGCAGGCATATTGAGGCTGGCCACGGCGGCAATACCTACAGTTGGGTAGATTGAAAGAACCCTGTTATTGTCGAACAGGTTTATATCGTGGTGGGAAACGGCTCCCGGCGTGGCAGCATTTCTGTTCGGGGAGATACTGTTGATGCCCCTGGTGGTACCTATCCACAATCTGCCGCGGTGGTCGTAGCCAAGCCCGTTTACCCAGTCGAACGACAGGCCGTCTTCCTGACGCAGATACTCAGAAAATCCCTGATTGTTGATACAGGCGATGCCACCTCCCGAGGTACCAGCCCAGATAGCACAGGGGTCGTTTTGGTCATAGCGGAGGGCCAGGGCGCCGACCGTTGCTGACGGAAGCACGGGCTTTTCACCAGCGTAGGATGTGGCCGTAAAATTTTCAATGGCATCAAAATTATAGGGCAGCCGTGATACGCCGCCTGACTGGGCTATCCAGATATTGTGTTCGCGGTCTTCGGTTATGTTAAAAACGACATCGGAAAGAAGCCCGTTCACCCTGCTGTAATTCCTGATGTTGTTCATACCGTCGCGGCTCAGGCGGATCACGCCCGATCCGGCCGTCGATACCCAGAGACTGCCATCTGTTGACGATGTGATATCCACAATACCCGATAGTGGTGCTATGCGGTGCCGGATAGGTTCCGGCCTGCCGGTTTGTGCATTAAACCTGAACAGTTCGCCGTTGCGGCGACCTCCCCAGAGTACCCCCTCCGGATCTTCATGCAGTACTTCAATGCTGTGGCCGGACTCACCGCTGCCGGTTGTAATCCAGCGAATTTCAATGTCAACGTTTATATCGCTGTCGTCGCTGTCGATGGAGATGAGGTCGCCGCTGCTAAGGCCGGCCCAAATGGTACCGTTCTTCCTCACCACGATGGATTGAACAGACGGCATGATACCGTTATCAGGCCCTGCAATACCGATAGTATCTGCGTAAAGTATGTTATCGTCTGTTATGCGGTACTTCAGGATGCCAATTTCCGGCAGACCAACCCATACATTTCCGGATGTGTCGGGTTTAATCCTGTTCCGTGTTACCGCCACATCGGTCAATTCCTTGTCGCCAATCCGCGGGGTGAACCGCAGGGGCTCATTCAGCTCATAGAATGAAAGGGGCTTTCCTGATACAACAAGGCCCGCATTGGAACTTACCCAGAGCCTGCCGGCCGCATCCTGGGTAACTCCCCAGAGTGAGAGGTCTTTTAGTCCGTCGGCAACGGTAAACAGGTCCATTCTGCGCCCGTCGTACCGTACCAGGCCTGACGAAAAGACGGTGAACCAGATAAATCCCTGATCGTCCTGAAATACATGCTGTGATTCGGCCGAGGGAAGCGGGTTAAGTTCGCTTTCGGGGGTAAAATGAACGAATGGAAGGACCTGGCCTTCCATTCGTGTAGTCAATAGTGCGAGTAATAAAAGGACAGCTATCAGCCGGTACCAAATCATATTCCGTAAGATAGAATGGTTTTCAAGCCGGCATAATAGCTAATCAGAAATTAGAATCCCAATCCGCCGCTGCCGGTACGGTTGAAGGTAGAAAACACCTCGGTTGAACTTTCAAGGCTGGTACTGGTAACTGAACTCGAGGATAATTTCTGACTGTTGGCTGTTTGCAGTTGCAAGAATTGTGCAGCAATGCCCTCGCCGTAAGCAAGAAGGGCCAGATGGAATTCCTCGATATTGGCATCACAGTAAAATTTTCCACCCAATGGAGTGATCGTACCACCCGGACACAGACTGGCATCATTACTGTCAACTTCGAATCCGCCAACTCCATATTTACCGCTGGCAATATTAAGCTCTGCGGCAAGAAGTTCTCTGAGGAAGAGTTCTATTGGGGTCTTGTTTGCGTCGCTGGGATTAAACAAATAGTTCAGTGCATCAGCGGCGCGCTCAATGTCAGTTTCACCCTTAAACTGAAACGGAACTTCCGGCAGCAGGTCTATATCGATCGTTTTAAAAAACTGGTTATTTTCGATTTTATTCAGAAGGAGGTAGATTTCAGCTTTGGAAACTTCAAAATTGCCCTGAGAGTCATTTACGGCATTTTGGACCATTTTTCTCCAGAATTCAGCATCCCTTGTATTGGTAAGGACAGTTTGATCTTCAAACTGACTGATCAGCGCTTCGGTGTTTGCCAGAAACGGGAAATCAACGGTTCGATCGGCAGTGAGCGAAATGGATTTTTCCGGTTCATCGGCTGCATTCACATCAGTGTCTGAATAATCATAGGATTCAAAGAATTTCTGATTGAATTCCTTTTCATCTATTTGCCGGGGGATCAATAATGTATACTGACCAGCTGGCGCCTCTATTGAAAACTTGCCGGTTAAATCAGATGTTGTTACGATATCTTCAATTCCATTGCCTTTCAGGAGGACAACCACATTCCAGATACCGGATTCATAGTTGTTTTTTTGGAGGTTAGCGTCTACATCGACAAATACATAACCGGATACTTCAAACATTTCCACCACTTCATTGCCTTTGCATGGCCCGGCAATTTCTCCGGTAGCACCCTTGTTGCCACTATCCACGGTAGCTGAAATGTTGCCTGTACGTATATTACCGTCAAAGGAGACTGAGAAATTTGCAGTTTTCCGTGAAAGGGAGGCATTCCAAAGTACACCTGTGGTTTTCGAACGGGAGTCTTCATACGGATATACAATCGATTTACCGGTTGGAGATTTCAGCAATTCAGGTTTAAAAGCATCGA
Source organism: Rhodothermaceae bacterium (assembly GCA_020201275.1). Lineage (GTDB taxonomy): Bacteria > Bacteroidota > Rhodothermia > Balneolales > Cyclonatronaceae > RECM01. Next base: position 7,422 of record JAIVHB010000035.1, read on the forward strand.
CTGCGCACTCCGGAATCTCCAGATAAAAATTATTCGAAGATGGTCCGGTTCCGGCATAGCTTACCGAATACGAAAAGGTGGTAATGTTCAGGTCCTCATTATAGATGTTCCCGAGTATTGACTGTCGCCAGACAGATAATCTAATAAGCCGATTAGATTATTGAGCTTTGATCAAGTCATACCCCTTAGTTTGTACATTGGATTAATGTAAATGAAACGCAAATGAAGTGATAGTGCAGGCCATGGGAAAGTGGGCCACACGAAATAACAGTTATTGTTAATTCCTGTGAAGGGTATTTCATTTCCTTAACTAACGTACATATTTTTATTATACATGGCTTCATATGTAAAATAATACTTGTTATCGGGGATTAGATCGCAGAATTTGGAACAAGGTGATAAGCGCAAGTATAGTGCCGGGTGAGGTGGAGGATGAATCGCTTAATGCAGGATTGAATTACATTAAAAAAATCTATAATTCAAACCGGGTTATTTCTGGTCATATCTAACAAGCTTTTCAGATCTCTTGTATAGTGCAATGGCTATATTTCAAGCTGGTAAAAACGCATACAGTACAGAAAAAAACTACGTAAAATTACATAGTCATTGTTTTTGAGAGAATTTGACATTCGGTAAAACCTCATCTGATTTGAACTTCTGTAACCGTCATAATTTTTAACCATCCTATTTTAACCAGTTTGATTTGTCTGCAGTATGGCAGATATCCGAAAATTGCCACAATAATGAATGTAATACCGGTAAAACGACAGCGGCACGTGTGCCCGTTATCTTAAAGAAGCATTTATGCTAAAAATGCGTACATTTTATCTGTGATGGACAATACAAACGTACAACAGAACCCGCTCTCTCCTGTCGATGGCGGCAATGGCCTGAAAAAAATCGGTGAAGCACGCGATCACCTGGTTACCGGTGAGCCGTTCAGCATCTGGCACTGTGACCAGAGCGGGCTGCGCCTCACCTGGCCATGGCCCGATAAGAAGGCGATAGCCGCTTATTACCAGTCTCAGGACTATATCTCCCATTCCAATACCTCCAGCGGGTTTATCAATCGACTGTATAAAACTGCCAGGGTGTTTACGCTCCGGACCAAAAAGGGCATTGTAAACCGCAATGCTCCTCAGGGAGGGCGGCTACTGGATATGGGATGCGGCACCGGCGAATTCCTGTACACGATGAAAAAGTCGGGATGGGAGGTAACGGGGATTGAGCCGGACCAGGCCACACGCAAGTCGGCCGCCTGGAAATACGGTCTGGAGATCCATCCGGTTGAGGATTTTTTTGATTTCCCGGATGACCATTTTGATGTGATTACCCTGTGGCACGTGCTTGAGCATGTGGACGATCTGAACCAGTATATGACCAAGCTTCGTAGTATGCTGCGCCCGGGCGGTCTGCTGGTACTGGCCATGCCCAACTACACGAGCTACGATGCCGGTTATTACGGTCTTGACTGGGCCGGTTACGATGTACCGAGGCACCATTACCACTTCAGCCCCGATTCCGTTAAAAAGGTGTTACACAACCACCATCTTGAACTCACATCAATGAAGCGGATGCCCCTCGATGCGCCCTACGTCTGCCTGCTCACCGAAAAAAACCGCAGGGAAAAGGGAAATTTGCTGCGCGGAATCGCTGTCGGCGGCCTCTCATGGCTTAAATCACTCGCAAAAACCGAACGCTGCAGCTCAATAACTTATTTGGCCCGGCCGGTGTAGAATGGGGGGGGCACCTTTTTGTATGCACGTTTTTTTCGCCACTCTTCAAGGTCCTGCGCTGTGCTCCGGACTCTTGAAGGAGGCGAAAAAAAAACTTATTTGACCAGCATCATCTTTTTCACAATTGTCTGGCCGGCGGTTTCCAAACGGTAGATGTAGATGCCACTATTCAGCTTTCCGGCATCGAAAGTTACGGTCTGCCATCCTGCCGGCAATGTCTGATCAACGAGTGTGGCCACTTTCCGTCCCAGCAGATCAAATACCTCGAGTCTTGCGGCACTGCCACCTGCAGGTATACCAATGCGGATGCTGGTCGAAGGGTTGAACGGATTGGGAAAATTCTGCTCAAGCTCGAAATAAGCCGGAAGCTCATTGTAGTTCGTGTCTGTCGAGGTGTTAGTACGGGTGGTGAAATTCCAGGCTTCCGACCATTCGCCCGATCCTGCAAGATTCAATGCTCGCACCCTCCAGAAGTAGGTGGTCTGTCCGGCCAGGTCACTGAGTGAAAACTGTAAAAGCCCGAGGCTGTCGGCGCTCGCTGTGATTTCATCAAAATCCTGTTCCTCACTTACCTGAACAGAATACCATAAGGCTTCATCAACAGCTTCCCATTCAAGACCGGTATCAGTATTAACGTCCGTTGCACCGTCATCCGGTGATATAAGCACCGGTGTGTCGGGCATCGGAGCTTGTCCGGCAATTTTAATCCGGAATATATGTCCGTTCTGATGGCCGAGAGCGTACAGTTCACCATCCTGGTCGGTTCCAAAGGAAGCAATTGAAAAGCCCGGATTCGGAAGCGGTATATTTACAGTTTCGCTGGTGCCGTCGTATTCGAGCATCCACAGATTGGCGGATACATAGTCGGAGTAGAAATATTTGCCCTGCAGCTGGGGATAGTCGGTGCCGCGGTAGACATACCCGCCGGTGATGGAACGGCCGTCTCCGCTGTCATGGGTATATTCCCAAACCGGCTGGATCAGGCCTGTCATATCACAGCCGGTGGGCGGGCTGAAACAGGCGCTGCCCTCCATAATTCTCCATCCGTAGTTACCGCCTTTGGTAACTATGTTAATTTCCTCCCTGTCCGCCTGGCCAACATCGGCCGCCCATAGCCGTCCGGTTTCCGGATCGAAACTCATTCGCCAGGGGTTGCGGAACCCCCATGCAAAAATCTCCTCCCGGTAGCCATCGCTATTGCCTGCAAAGGGATTAGCGGCCGGTATGGCATAGTTTAAGCCACCCCGGGTATTATCCACATCGATGCGAAGGATGTTTCCCAGCAACGTGGAGCGGTCCTGTGCATTATTTTCGGGATCTCCGCCGCTACCCCCATCACCGGTTGCGATGTAGAGATAACCGTCTTCGGGGCCGAACGCGATCTGGCCCGCATTGTGGTTGTTATAGGGCTGATCAAATTCAAGAAGAACAAACTCGCTTTCAGGATCGCCCAGGCCGGGATTTTCTGCATCGACACTGAACCGGGAGATTACACTGCGCAGCTTATTTTCGCCCGCGGTATAATAGACATAGAAATACCCGTTTTCGGCGTAATCGGGATGAAATGCCAGCCCCAGTAAACCACGCTCACCGCCCGGCTGTACGCGGTTGCTGATGTTCATAAAAACCGGTGGCGTAGTTAACGACTGATCATCGCCCAGAACATAGATAATTCCGGATTGACGGACCACGAACAGGCGTCCGCTGCCGTCGTTGGCATGCTGCAGATCAACCGGGTTGCTGATAGAAATCCTGGGATAGACCCTTTCAAGTACCACTTCCTGTGCATGTACCCTAAAAAAGAATCCAGTACACAGTAGTACTGAACCCAACCAAAAAATATATTTCATACGATCGTCAGATAGATAGTTAATCAGAATAATTGAATAGTTTTAAAAGCATGTCAGCGTTGTTTATTACGAACGCTTGACCTTCAAAGATAGTTCAGCCCCTGAAGTAATTGTGAATCAGGAGCTGTTGACAGCACAGCAGTTAATTATCAGGCGGCCGGATGTGTATTCCGTATGGCTCTGATCCGTTGCAAAACAGGCGGGTGTGAATAGTTCAGAAAAACGTAGAAAGGATGTGGCGTAAGGTTGCTGAGGTTGCCGGCCGACAGTTTTTTGAGGGCATCGATCATGTGCTGCGGCTCACCGGTAGTATCTGCGGCAAAACGGTCGGCCTCGTATTCGTGTTTGCGCGACATAATCTGCATTAAGACCGAAAGTATCAGTTCTACCGGTGCAAACAGCAGACCGAAGAAGATAAGCCCGGCATGTACCGACATTTGTTCCATATAAAACGCGTTAAAAAGGCCCTCCGAATTCAGGAATACTGAGAGAAGATAGAAGAGCACCCCGGTATGGGCGATGCTGATCAGCATCCCCTTGAGAATGTGTTTTTTCTTGTAATGGCCGATTTCGTGTGCCAGCACCGCTACCAGTTCGGGAACAGTGTGCTTTTCGATGAGGGTATCAAAAAGTGCGATGCGCTTGTTTTTTCCGAATCCGGTAAAAAAGGCGTTCGACTTGGCCGACCGCTTCGAGCCGTCCATCACAAACAGGTTTTTAAGGGGGAAATCGACCGAGCGGGCATATTGCATGATGCGGTCACGAAGATCACCATCTTCAAGAGGGGTGAATTTGTTAAAGAGCGGCATAATCCACGTGGGTGCAATAAACTGCATGGCCAGGGTAAACAGGGTTACGGCGATCCAGCACCAGAGCCAGGCCAGTTCGCCGGCATAAATGAACAAAGCAAGGATACCGGCCAGCAACGGTCCGCCAATCAGAACAGAAAGGGCAAGGCCCTTGAACAGGTCGGAGATGAACGTGGCCGGAGTGGTTTTGTTGAAACCGAACCGTTCTTCGATAACAAAGGTAGAATAGATGCTGAAGGGCAGGCTGAGCAGGCTTCGCCCGATTATGAGGATGCCGATGTAGGCAAGCCCTGTCCAGATCTCATTCCACCCGAAACCGCGCAGGTATTGATCGAGAATATTAAAACTGCCGCTGAACCAGAATACAAGCACAAGTGCCAGGCTGAATGTCGAAGTGATAAAACCGAAACGTGTATGTGCCCGGGTATACTCCTGCGATTTTTCGTATTTCTCACGGTCGTAAACATCCCGGAACTCTTCCGGCAGCATTGCGCCGAGCGATTTCAGGTTCAACAGGTTTGAAGCAAGGTTCAGCAGAAATTCGACAGCGATCGCTGCCAGAATAATGACGGCGTAAATATTCATAAAAAACAAAGAATTGGAGAAAATCGGATCAGGAGCCGAAAATTTTCTTTTTCAATTTTCCCCAAATACCCGGATCGCTGTCGTTACCATTACCGTTGGCGTTGTCCTTGCGTGCCCCGCCCCGGCCTTCTCTGATTTCGGGTGATTTAAGCTGTTCAAACAGCTTCTCCTGTTTTCTGATGCGCTGCTCTTCGGGACTAAGGCTTTTTTCGCCGCGATTTGGCCGTCCGCCTCTGCGGTCGCCTGATGAGCGGGCGCCGGTTTTCTGGCCTCTGCCCCGGTCATCTTTTCTGCTACGGTCGTCTTTTTTGGCATTGTCGTCGCCTTTTACACGTCCGTTCTGCCGGTCGGCAGATTTTGTTTCGTCGGTACCTTCAGCGGGTGTGCTTCTGTCTCCGGCGGGCTTTCTGCCCGACCGTCCTCGTCCGCGACCACGTCCTCGTCCGCGACCTGAGCGTTGATCCCGGCTCTCATCGTCCTGCTTTTTATCACTTCCTGTATCCGGGTCTGCTGCCTCAGGTTTTCTGTGACCGGCTTTGCTGGCATCGTCAGCACTTTTGTCTGCCGCCGCCCGGGTTTTTTGCCCACTTCGCTGATCTCTTTTGCTGTCGTCGCGGTCATGGTCCCCGTCCCGGGTTGTGTCCCCGCCGCGGTTGCTGTCGCGGGTTGTGTCTCTGTCGTGGTCGCCGTCCCGTGCGGTGTTTCTGCCCCGGTCGCCGGAATCTGAACCTGATCGTGATGCCGAACGTGAACGTGAACCCGAACGTGAACCTGAACCTGAACCTGAACGAGACCGAGAACCCGAACCCGAACCCGAACGCGACCCGGATCGTGACCTGCCGGGCCTGTCGTCATCCTGATGTGCGTCTTTCGAAGATCCCGAATCTACCTCTTCAGGAATGTCGAGGCGATTGATGTCCGTTTTCAGCGTTTTCAGGAAGGTATCCATCTGGGGTTTGTCGCGTCGCGACACGAAAGTGATCGCATCTCCGCTGGCCTCGGCGCGAGCGGTACGCCCAATCCGGTGGATGTAGTCATCGAGGTCGTTGGGTACGTCAAAATTGATGATGTGGGTGATGTTGTCCACATCAATACCGCGGGCCATCACATCCGTTGCAACAATGGTGCTGAATTTTCCGGTACGGAAGCTGTGCAGCGCCGCTTCACGCTCTTTCTGGTCGCGGTCGCCGTGGATGGAGGTAACCTGCAGGCCTTTCTGGTTAAGCGCGCGGTAGAGCTGATCGACACCCCTTTTGGTTGCGGCAAAAATGACAGCCGATTTCCATTTGAGCGTGTCGGCAAGGTGCAGTACCAGGTTTACTTTGAGCCGTTCTGGCACCTCATAATAATACTGGCTGATTTTTGCGGCAGGTTTTACAATGCCGATGCTGATACTTTTTGGGTCCCGGGTCATCTCCCTGGCCAGCGATTCGATTTTGCCGGTCAGTGTGGCCGAAAACATCACCGTCTGACGATTTTTGGGCAGACGGTTCACGATATTTCGCACATCGGGGATAAATCCCATGTCGAGCATGCGGTCGGCTTCATCCAGAACAAGTATTTCAAGCTTGCTGAAATCGACCGAGATGATCTTGATCATATCGAGCATGCGGCCCGGTGTGGCCACCACAATATCGACGCCGCCTTTAAGGGCTTTCTCCTGTTCACTCCAGTTGGCACCGCCATAAACGGTAACACTGGTGAGGCCGGTATGGTAGCCGAGGCTCCAGAATTGCTCGTCGATCTGCTGGGCAAGCTCGCGGGTCGGCGCGAGAATGAGCGCGCGGATACCCTGGCCTTTTGAAGCCATCAGCTTCTGAAGGATGGGGATGGCGAAGGCCGCTGTTTTACCGGATCCGGTTTGTGATGAGGCCAGTATGTCGTGCCCTTCAAGGGCGATCGGGATGGCTTCGGTCTGTATTTTTGTGGGACTGTCAAATCCCATATCCATTACGCCCTGTAGAACCTCAGGGCTGAGGTTAAAATCTTCAAATTTCAAAATGAGTAAAAAAATTGGTGCTTGTTGATACACCGGTTGTCCCGGTCAGCGTCGATATCCGGCATATTTATTAATGCCTCAGGATTACCTTACCATCTCATCCTGTCTGAAACATTTACCGAATTAAGCTCTTTAAATAAACCGAACGCGGATTCAGATGGTCTTTAAAACTGTTTTGAATGTGTGTATCGACGTGTTTTTTAACACGCACAATATACAAAAATTTGATGGTTATACCTTCTTACAGGCGGAACAGAACTTTTTCCGGTTTTCTTTTTAGTTACGACGGAAGGGTGTTATAATATGCCCGGCCCCTAAAGCGTTTTAAATGTCATGATGCCTCTGATTTCAGAAGCATTCACTTAAAACAATGTTTATGAAGCGATCGATACTTTTAACGGCGGTTATAGTGATTTCCATTCTCGCTACGGGTGTACATGCCCAGAACCAGGAGCCGATGGCTCTCGGCGTGGTCGGCATCAATGAAGTACTGAAGGAATATCCGATCTTCAACCGGTACAAAACCGCTTATAAACCCAATCAGGCAGCCATCGATTACCTGCAATCGTACAGAAGGAATGTAACGGTTAAGGTTTTCCTGGGCACATGGTGCATCGACAGTATACGCAATGTACCCGCCTACCTGAAAACGAAGGAAATGCTGGGCGATTCAAATTATAAAACAACCTATATCGGTGTTAATCGCGACCGCTCCGACGGTGCAGGTATGACACGCGCCTACAACGTAAATGCATCACCCACCTTTATTTTTGAAATCGACGGCAGGGAAGTGGGCCGGATAACACAAAAGCCACGCAAAACCATCGAAGAGGATATGGTTGATATATTAAGGGTTCAGTAGATAAAAGCGTAGCAGGCTCATCTCTCGGGAGGGTTATCTTATATCCGCTTTTTTGCTTTCTTCCACGAGTTCGCGTGCGCTCTGAAGAGAGGATTCGGAAATGAGGTCGCCGCTCATCAGGCGGGCGATTTCACGGATGCGATCTTTATCGAACAGGGGCTCGATGCGCGTAACGGTACGTTCATCTTCTTCGGTTTTTGAGACCCTGTAATGGTGGTGCGACTGGCTTGCAATCTGGGGCAGGTGCGTAATGGCAATAATCTGGCACCGTTTCGACAGCGCCCTCATGGTGCGGCCCACCTGGTGGCCGACCTGACCACTGATGCCCACATCGATCTCATCGAAAATCATAACCGGCAGGCTGTGTTCCCGAGCCAGAACGGCTTTAAGGGCCAGCATGATTCGGCTGATTTCACCTCCTGATGCTGTTTTTGCCAGGGGCTTAAGCTTTTCGCCCTTGTTGGTGGAAATAAAGAACCTCACACTGTCGCAGCCGTGTTCTTCGCAGACAACTGTTTGACCGTCGATTTCAAGCCATCCGTTGGGATCCTTCAGCCATTCCACCTTCACCTCGAACCGGGCGTAGGGCATGCCCAGTTTCTGCAGCTCCTCACCGATGGCCTCAAGCAGGCGCTCGCCGATGCTCTCACGCGCTTCATGAAGGGTTAGCGCGCATCGTTTCAGATTGGTAAGCTGACGCTGCAGTTCCCGTTCGCGCTTGCCGATTTCAAGATCGAAATTGTCGGCCAGCCCCAGGGTTTTTTCCAGCTCATCGCGCAGTTCGATTAGTCCGGGGATGTCTGCAGCGTATTTTTTCTGTAACCGGGCCAGTTCGGCCTGACGCAACCGCAGTTTTTCGAGTCGTGCGGGGTTATACTCAAAATTCGTCCGGTTTCGCTCGGTGAAGCGCAGAAGTTCTTCTATGCTAACCCTTGCGGAATGCAGCTCCTGCAGGTAGGATTCAAACTCGGGCTGTATGCGTCCGAGCTCTTCAACGGCCTTTTCGATCCTGCCGAGCAGGTCGATCACGTTGATTTCACCATCTGAGCCGAGCCCGGTTACGATCGACGACTGCTTGTCGAGCTCTTCGGCATTGTCGAGCAGGTTCATTTCCGTTTCCATCTCCGCCAGTTCGTCTTCCCTCAGGCCGGCAGCCCGCAGCTC
>JAIVHB010000118.1 GCA_020201275.1 Rhodothermaceae bacterium
GGTGTAAATCTATTTTTTGGGTTTCATCATCTGGAAAAACCCCTTCAGCTGTTTCCTCGGGGCGATCTGCATCAGACTGTTAAACTGCCCGGCCATCAGGCTTTCGCCCCCGTCGATGGTCACACACTCGCCGGTGATATAGGGCGACAGGTCCGACATCAGGAATACGGCCAGGTTGGCAAGTTCATCGTGTTCGCCATAACGACCGGCCGGGATTTTTTTCAGGTAGGCCTCCTCGATTTTAGGATCGGGCATAAGCCGGGTCCAGGCACCCTCGGTAGGGAATGGCCCGGGAGCGATTGAATTTACCCGGATATTGTATTCCGCCCACTCGGCGGCCAGGGAATTGGTCATGGCGAGCACACCCGCTTTGGCACAGGCCGAGGGCAGTACAAAAGCGGAACCGGTCTGCGTATACGTGGTCACAATATTGAGTATGGTGCCGCTGTTTCCGCTGTCGATTAACCGTTTTCCGAAATGCTGGGTGCAGTTGAAAGTGCCGTGCAGTACGATGTCGACCACGGTTTTGAACGCATTGGGGCTCAGGTCTTCGGAAGGGAAGAGGAAATTGCCGGCCGCATTATTCACAAGTCCGTTCAGGGCACCGAAGTGGGTCTCAATCCCATCCATCATATCCGATACGGCCTCATAGTCCCTCACATCAACGGCACTGGTATACACAGGATTGCCGGAAGCTCCAATTACCCCGGCGGCCGATTTCAACCGGTCTTCGTTTCTGCCGCAGATTGCCACCCTGGCTCCCAGGCTGCTGAAAGCTTTTGCCATGGCCAGGCCGAGGCCGCTGCCCCCGCCGGTAACAAGGATCGTTTTGCCCTCAAGCGTATCGTTTTTAAACATAATTAATCCGGTTCCTCGTAGGTCCTGGTGTAGATGGTTTCAATTTTGTCGCGGAATTTTTCGTGGACCACATTTCTTTTTGTTTTCATGGTTGGCGTGAGTTCGCCGCTTTCGATGGTGAGCAAAGTATCGAGCAGGGCAAAGCGTTTGATCTGCTCCCATTTGGGCAGAATTTCGTTCATTTTGTCGACTTCGCTCTGTATAATTTCCTCAACCTGGCTTTCAAAATCGGGGTCGGCCTCATTAAAGGTCATCCCCTTGTCTTTGAAGTGTTTTTTGACGGTATCCATGTTGGGTACGATCAGCGCCGAGCAGAATTTCCGGTGGGCGCCGAGCACAACCACCTGCTCGATAAAACGGCTGTTGAGCAGGGTATTCTCGACATGCTGGGGCGAGACGTACTTGCCGGTGGAGAGCTTGAACATGCTTTTTTTCCGGTCGGTGATGAAAATGTACCCATCCTCATCGATGCGCCCTATATCGCCGGTATGGAACCAGCCGTCGTCTGTAAGCACCTCTCGGGTGGCCTCGGGATCGTTGTAATAGCCCTTCATGATGTTCGGGCCCCTGGCCAGTATCTCACCGTCGTCGGCAATCCTTATCTCGACGCCGGTAATGGCCTTGCCGGAAGATCCCGCCTTGATCATGGTGGGTGTGGTTACCGTGATTACGGGCGACGTTTCAGTAAGACCGTAGCCCTGGTTGCAATAGATTCCGATGGCGTTGAAGAAATTCATAAGGTTCGGGGCAAGAGCAGCACCACCACTGTTCACGCCAATTAAATTTCCACCGAGAAAGTCCCGAAGCTTTTTATAGACCAGGGCGTCGGCGATCTTCATCTTCAGCAGGCCGAGCCCGGTGGGTGGATTGTCGATGTTGTAATTATCGGCCAGCCCGAGTGCCCAGATGCTGAGCTTTCCCTTCAAACCACTCAGTTCCCCGGCTTTCTTGTGAAAACCGGCGTGTGATAGCGGCAGATAGGAAAGTATTTTCTGTTGGCGTTGTTCCTCAGGATTGAAGGGTGTTCTCTCCAGTGAGCTCTGAACGTTCGATGAAATATTGAAATGGGTGAGCATCACACCTTTCGGGTTGCCCGTTGTACCCGAGGTATAGATCAGGGATGCAAGGTCGTCGGGGTCGACTTCCTTTTTCAGTTTCTGATAAAGTTGAGGCTCTTTTTCCTCTGCTTCCCGGCCCATGGTGTAGATTTGATCCAGGGGATGTGCCTCTTTGTAATCGGTGGAAATGAGGCTGATGGTGCCCTTAAGGCTGGTCACATTGCCAAGAAAGGGTTTAAAGCTATTGAAAAGTGCATCGCTGGAGTAGATGTAGTACACAGCGCCGGCATCGTTCAGAATATAGCGAATCTGATCACCGGGCTGGGTGGCATAGATGGGTACACTTACCGCACCGAGGGCAAGCAGGGCCTGGTCCACAATCATCCACTCGGCACTGTTTTCTGCATGAAGTGCCACCTTATCGCCCCGTTTAACCCCGAGTTGGTCAAGGCCAAGGGCAAAATGCCGCACTCTGGTGCGGAAGTCCTCAATGGATGTTTCAATCCATTTACCGTTTCTCTTCGTTGCCAGGGCAATGCCCGATGTGTTTTTCTGCAGGCCCTCATCAACAAGATCAGTTATACTTTTTCTCTCAATTTTCATGTCCCTTAATTCAGTTTAAAGTTCACATTGCCCCGCATCATTTTTGTCGCCTGGTACCCGGTTTTTATTTGAAAACTGCAATGAACGGCAGCCGGGTATACCTGCAATTTAATTGATCGGCACTGATGGTGAAAATTTTTCTGTCAGATTTCGGTTTTCAGATCATTATTTTCCGGTGTCGAACAACCTGGCCGGACGCTAAACAGAGTGATCAAACCTGTTGCCGGATGCGGAAGGTATGGGTATTATCAGGCAGTGGATGTACCATACCATTATTTGAACAAACCATTGGTTAACCTTTACATCTTGACCAACCGCTAATGAAATTGATTGTTGAAGAAGAGATCAGAGACCGTTTTGAGGCGATGCTGGCGATGCGTGACCGCCATATGGGCCACATGCTCGGGATGGAATTCGAATACGTGGGCCGTGACAAAATGGTGGCTACCATGCCGGTCAATGAAAATACGGTACAGCCATTCGGGATGCTGCACGGCGGGGCGTCAGTGGCGCTGGCCGAATCGCTGGCATCCATCGGGGCCTGGCTAAATATCGACGATCAGAAAAAAATGGCAGCGGGGCTGGAAATCAATGCAAACCATGTGCGACCCGTCAGAGACGGCAGGGTAAGGGCAACCGCGGTGCCATTGCACAGGGGCGCGGGCACTCAGATCTGGGAGATACTAATTCATACCACCGACGGAAAGCTGGTCTGTGTCAGCCGGTGTACGATTGCTGTTATTCCGATTCGGAAGGGCATGGAGAGATCTTGAGAACCGAGATTTCAGATTTGAGACATGAGAGATGAGACTTCAGGCATCATTGGCAGGCAGATTAGAAGGTGAAAGTTACGCCCACCTGGATGTAGACCAGATTTGTGCGGCTTTTACGGATATCGTAAACCACGTTGCCGTTATCGGTTGATATCGAGTTCAGGTACTCGGCCTCATCACCCAGCATGTACCGTGTTTGAAGAGTCAGGTACAACCGGGACGGCATGCTCATATCTTCCAATTCGCCAACAGCCTGAAATTCAGCGAGTTTGATTTGTACGCCTGCACCCAGCCCGTAGCTCAGGGCCCAGTCCTCGAAGTTGGTATCACGCAGCACGGGCTCCTCGCCAAAGGAATTACGATTTCTGAGCGTGGTTTCGGTGTAGAGATAGTTGAAACCAAGCAGCGCGTCCATAAACGGCCTGAAGTTGGTACTCATACCCTGCATTCTGAGCAGCAGCTGTCCGTGCCCCATATTGTAGCTGTTTTTGATGCGCACCCTCAGGTCGGGTATGGTGGATGAGAGCTGTTCGGTTCGTTCATCGGAACCGAAGGAGACGAAGCCTGCGTCCGCTCCGAGCAGAAAGGGGGTGTTTGGGAACTGGTATCCGAACATGAAATTGATACCGGGGCCCAGCCGCTCAACATTGTCGCGGAACGGTCCCTGAGGGATCGCAAGAGTGCCCGTGAGCCCGAAGTTTATTTTCTGATCCTGGGCCGTAGCCATGGTCGTTATCAGGATGAT